>NZ_APHY01000027.1 GCF_000417505.1 Megasphaera sp. NM10 | reverse complement strand
TCTCTTCTCGTTCGACTTGCATGTGTTAAGCACGCCGCCAGCGTTCGTCCTGAGCCAGGATCAAACTCTCCATGATATATGGAAGAGCGTTTGGCTCTTGTTTATTGATTGGTATTACTCATTGTTTGACGTTCTATAAATAGAACCTCGCACGTTGGCGTTCATTCAGTTCATTGTTCAGTTTTCAAAGGTCATCGTTGCCATCGCTTCATCGCGACGACTTGTATATCTTACCAAACTCCGAGAAGTCTGTCAAGCCCTGATTTGAACTTTTTTCAACTCAATCAGTGCCGGTCCGCTAAGCGAACTCATACAGACACAACAAAACAAACCTATCGTTTCTTTCGTCGCAGTCTCAGTACAGCTGGTTCCTATATAATAGCATTTAGCTTGCAAAATGTCAACACTATTTTTCTAACAGGGAAAAATAACGGTGGATATGGCAGGCCAGGAAGACCGTGAACCGCTGTTCCCAGTCAGCCAGATCATAGGGAATGAGTTTCTCCGCCTTGTGGATGCGATAGGCTACGGTATTGCGATGGGTGTAGAGCTGGGCCGCTGTTCCCTTCAGGCTGCCATCGTGGCAGAGATAGGCTTCCAGCGTTTCGTACAAACTGGACCGGTGGCTTTCATCATAAGCCAGCAAGGCTCCCAGGGCCCGGTCGTGTAGGACGCGCAGCACCCGGTCATCGGGCTGAGAAAAGAAGAGGGCATAGGCGCCGAGGGCTCCGAAATAGCACCAGGACTGCTGATGGAGACGGGCCCATACCAAAGCCTGCTGCCCCTGGCGGCAGCTGTCTGGCAGTGTTTTCAAGTCAGGCGCCGTCAGGCCCTGGCCCGTCACCAGGCGGTCATGGCCTTTGAGCCAGGCGACGAGTGCTGCCGGCAGCGTTCCCTGCAGGAGCAGGACGATCGTGTCCTTATAAGGAAATATAAAGTATGGCTGGTCCAGTCCGTTGAGGAAGGATTTGCTGTCAGCCAAAAAATCGGCATCGCCATCGGCGCCGGCCAGGACCAGTGCCGTATACGGCCCCTCTTCCTGCCAGCCCGTCAGAGCCAGTTCAGTCTGGACCGACGACCCCTGGACGCCGAAGAGGAATTCCTTCCACGCCGTAATGGCCCGGTATTCTTCACGGTTGGTCAAAAAGAGGGCCGACAAAAAGGACTGGGTAATGTCGGCCAGGCGCACTTCCCAAGGCATGGTGAATATCGGGAAGGCCGCTTCCTCACAGCGTTCTTTCAAGGCTTCCGTAATATCCGACGGCAAGAGGTACTTTCCCGTATTGACGACCAGGCCGGCCGCATCGGCTGCCAGCAGGGCATCGACGAAGTTTTCCAGCCAATGCGGGTCGCCGGGGCTGGCCAGGCCCGTCGTGAAGATGAAGGCATGAGGCCGCAAAAAAGTGCCATAGTCTGCATCTTCCATGACCTGCACCCAGGCCACGTCGCGGCTCAGTCCCTGCCGTCCGGCCAGGAGGTCCAGTTTATATTTGTTTTCATCCTGCCTGTAAAGTTGAGCGATGGATAGAGACATGGGACTCCCTCCTTTGTGTCGTCAGCACAACATCATATTTTTAACTTTGGTTTCCCAGCTTCTTGTTGTTTTTAATAGTAAAACGTATAATAAGCGTATCATTTAAGATTATCCATGCAAAGTCTTTCATAGAGCACTCACCAAGGCTTTGTATCTTGCATTGATAAGGGGGAGACATTATGTTAAAAGATGAATTACCGAAAATCGTTACCCAGACCGTTCCCGGTCCGAAAGCCGCTGCCGTCCTGGCCCGCCGCCGTCAGGCCATCCCGGATGCCATCGGCACCATCTATCCGACAGTCATCCAGCGCGGCGAAGGCGCCATGTTTGAAGACATAGACGGCAACTATTTCCTCGACTGGGTCGGCGGCGTCGGCGTCCTGAACATCGGCTATTCCCAGCCGGAAGTCGTCAAAGCCGTCCAGGACCAGGCCGGGAAGTATTTCCACGCCATGGCCAACATCGTCACCCATGAAGGCTACGTCGCCCTGGCGGAAAAACTCAACGCCATCGCGCCGGTCAAGGGCGACAAGAAGCGCTCCTTCTTCATCAACAGCGGCGCTGAAGCCGATGAAAATGCCGTCAAAGTCGCCAAGGCCTATACGAAACGGCCGAACATCATCGTCTTCTCCGGCGCCTTCCACGGCCGCACGCTCATGACCATGGCCATGACGGCCAAGAAAGCCTACGCCCGCGGCATGGGCCCCTTCCCGGACGGCGTCTATCGGGCCGAATTCCCTTATCTCTACCGCAAACCGGCTGGCATGAGCGATGACGAAGCCCTGGAATTCTACCTGAATTCCCTGAAAGAAGTCTTCATGTACGCTTCGCCGGCGGAATACGTCGCCGCCATCGTCGTCGAACCGCTCCAGGGCGAAGGCGGCTTCATCCCGGCTCCTATCCCCTGGATCAAGGCCCTGCGCAAAGTCTGCGACGACAACGGCATCCTGCTCATCGCCGACGAAGTCCAGACCGGCTGGTGCCGCACAGGCCGCATGCTGGCGACGGAATACTGGAAAGAAGCCGGCTGCCCGCCGGATATCATCGCCACGGCTAAATCCATCGGCGGCGGCGTGCCCCTCGGTGCCGTCGTAGCCCGCGAAGAAATCATGGAATCCGTCCCGGCCGGCGTCATCGGCGGTACCTTTGGCGGCAACGCCCTGGCCTGCGCTTCGGCCCTGAAAGTCATCGAAATCATGGAACGGGACCATTTGGCCGACCGGGCCCTGGAAATCGGCCAGAAAGTCTGCGCCCGCTATGAACAGTGGAAACAGAAATACGACGTCATCGGCGACTACCGCGGCTTAGGCGCTATGCTCGGCCTGGAATTCGTCCACGACAAAGCCAGCAAGAAGCCCTATCCGGAACTGGTCACAGCCGTCATCAAAGAAGCGGCCCAACACGGCCTGATCATGGAAAACTGCGGCATTTACGACAACGTCATCCGCTTCCTCTGCCCGCTCGTCGTCACCGACGCCCAGCTCGATGCCGGCCTGGACATCCTGGAACAGGCCATCATTACCTGCACGAAATAATCAGTATTTCTCTCCCATGACATCGAGGGCGACCATGGCCATGGCCTTGGCGCCCGTCAATGCCTGCATCTTGCCCAGGTCGCTGCCAGCGGCTTGGGCAAATTCTTTCGTATGGGCATTGATGTCGTAGCCGATGCAGATTTCCGGCTGGCTGACCCGCGTAATTTGGCTGACATTGCCTACGTCCGTCGAGCCTTCGGCATAGTCGTCGTCGCGGATGCCGAATTCTTCGTAGAGCTGGTTGAAGGCGTCGGCAAAGTAAACGTCCATCCTGGGGTCATTGATCATATTCTTATAGAGCGGTTCATAATGGACCATTTCCACTTTCGCTCCGTGTGCGTCGGCGACGTCACGGGCGATTTTTTTTATGTCCGGCAGCATCTTGTCTTCCAGGTATTCCACTTTCAGGGCCCGGATAGTCGCCTTGAGGACAGCCCGGTCAGGCACGATGTTCGGCGCCGTACCGCCTTCGGTGATGATGGCGCCGATGATATGGCGTTCGGTCAAGGTCTTTTCATAGGCCTTCAGGCGGCCATAGAAATCGACGAGGGCATCGAGGGCATTGACGCCGTGGTAGGTCGCATCGGCGACGTGGGCCGCCTTGCCTAGGAAGGTGAACTGCATGGGGTGCGTCGCATAGGACGTGCCGCCGATATAGGTCTTATCCGTACCGGGATGGACGATGACCACCGCGTCCAGGCCGTCGAAGACGCCGTGTTCGCTCATATAGACTTTGCTGCCCACCGTTTCTTCGGCCGGACAGCCGTAGACGTGGACCGTCGCCTTGTCGCCGGCCGCTTTGGCAAAGGCCAGGGCCGCGCCGACGCTCATGGCGGCGATGAGGTTATGGCCGCAGCCGTGGCCGATTTCCGGCAGGGCATCGTATTCGGCCAAAAAGCCCATCTGAAAAGGACCGTGGCCGCAGACAGCGTGAAAGGCCGTCGGGAAAGCGTCGGCGACGGGATTGTCGATGGCAAAGCCGCGGTCCTGCAGGATTTTTTTCAGCGTCGCCGATGCGAAGACTTCGTTCATGCCCGTTTCCGGGTGGTCGTGAAGGCTTTCGGCAATGCCGTAGATGACCGGTTTCAGTTCATCTACATAGCGGCAGGCCTGGTCTTTCAAATCTTTATATTCCATGAGAATCTCTCCTATCCAAATTACAGCAGCGTAAAGCGTACACCGTCCAGGCGGGCTTCGAGACCGGCCATCTGGCCCAGGGGCAGCCAGGCGTTGTCGGCACCGTGGCCGAAGGGCAGGCCCATGACGGCCGGTTTGCCCCACTTGCGGGCATAAGCCTGGAGGACTTCTTTCACCGTCCATTCATAACGGGCGCCTTCGTCAGGGCCGCAGTGGTGGAATTCGCCGAAGGCGATGGCCCGGACGCGGTCGATGAGGCCCGATTCCTCGAACTGGCAGAGCATGCGGTCCAGGGCATAGGCCTCTTCCCCGACTTCTTCCAGGCAGAGGATGGCGCCGTCTGGCGGATCGATGGCATAAGGCGTGCCCATGAGGACCGACAGGAGCATCATATTGCCCCCGGCCAGCGGGCCCGTGACGGCACCGGGGACGAGGGTTTCCGGCTGGCAGCCCGGCGGCAGCGGCAGTTCCCGCGCTTCATAGGGATGCTGCAGGCCGTAGGCGAACTGCTCTTTCGTATATTCCGAGGCATTGCGGCCCAGGGACATGACCATAGTCCCGTGGATGGGACAGAAGCCGCAGCGCTGGAGGAAGGCCGTATGCAGGGCCGTAATATCGCTGAAGCCGACGAACAATTTGGGATGGGCCGCAATGAGCTCATAGTCCAAGAGCGGCAGGATGCGCGTCGCCCCATAGCCGCCACGCAGGCAGACGATGGCCTTGACGGCGTCGTCGGCAAAGGCTTCGTTGATATCCCTTGCCCGCAGCCGGTCGGGGCCGGCCAGATAGCCGTCAAAGGCAGATACGGATTTCCCGATTTTCACTTCATAGCCGAGGGACCGCAAGAAGGTGAGGCCCTTGATCACGTCGTCACCGGCCAGGGCTGACGACGGGGCGACGACGGCGATGGTGTCGCCAGCTTGCAAAGGTTCTGCATAGGTATACTCCATAAGGCTACTTCCTTTCTGATTCATCGATATAGGCTTTCTTGAAATCGACCAGTCCCAGCGGCGACCAGTGGTAGCCCTTGATATAGGGCTGGGCCACGTAGGGCTGGGTCGTGTAGTACAAGGGGATGATGACGCAGTCGTCGAAGAGTATCTGTTCCGCTTCGTGGAGATAGGCCATGCGCTGTCTTTCGTCGTTGCTGGCCTTGGCTTTGGCAATCAATGCATTATACGCCGGGTTGTGGTACTGGGCGTCATTTTCGTCATCGGCAAAGACGTCGAGGAAGGTCATGGGGTCGATGTAATCGGCGATCCACGACGCCCGGGCCAGCTGGTAGTCGCCTTGGGCGCGGGTGGCCATGAAGACTTTCGATTCCTGGTTGGTAATATTGACGTCGACGCCGAGGTTTTCTTTCCACATGGCCTGCAGGGCTTCGGCTACAGCCTTGTGCATTTCATTGGTATTGAAGAGGAGCGTCACTTCCGGCAGCGGGTGCTGGTCATCGTAACCGGCTTCCTTCAGGAGCTGGCGGGCTTTGGCCGGGTCTTCGGCGATGAGGTTCCCCCCTTCCTTACGGAAATCACGGCCTGTGGCCTTGTCCTTCAGTCCCGGCGGGACCCAGGCGTAGGCCGCTTCCTTTTCACCGCGGACGATGTACTTCATCAGTCCCTGGCGCTGGACGGCCAGGGCAAAGGCCTTGCGGACGCGGACGTCGTCAAAGGGCTTCTTCTGGACGTTGAAGACGTAGTAATAGGCGCCGAGATAAGGAGCAATCTTGTAGAGGCCCATCTGTTCCAGCCGTTCCTGGTCGGCCGGCGGCGGTTCGACGGTCATGTTGGCCTGATTGCTTTCGACCAGGGTCAGGCGCGTCGCCTGGGAATCGCTGATGGGGAAATCGAGGTGGTCCAGGATGACCGAACCGGCATCCCAGTAGCGGTCGTTCTTGACGACTTCGATTTCACTGGAATGGTTCCAGGAAACGATTTTATAGGGGCCGCTGCAGACCATGCCGTCCGCATCGGCAGCCCACGTATCGGGCTTGGCTTCGACGAGCTTCCTGGGGACGGGATAATAGCAGTGGAACGCCGTCAGGTTGAGGAAATACGGTGTCGGTTCCTTCAGGCGGACGACCAGGGTCCGGTCATCGACGGCTTTGACGCCGACGGCATCGGCCGAGGCCTTCTTATTGAAATAGTCTTCGGCCTTGTCGATGCAAAAGAGCATATAGGCATTTTCCGAAGCTACGTCGGGATCGACGACGCGCTTCCAGGAATATTCGATGTCGTCTGCCGTAATCGGCGTGCCGTCGCTCCATTCGATGCCCGGCCGCAGGTGGAAGGTATACGTCTTGCCATCCGGTGAGATATCCCAGCTTTCGGCCAGGGCCGGCTGGGGTACATCGTCATCGTCGAGGCGGGTCAGGCCTTCAAATATCTGCAGTTCCACATTGCTTTCGACGAGGGCCGTCGTCATGGCCGGGTCCAGCCGCGACGGTTCCGCTTCCAGGACGTAGCTGACCGTATCGGGGTGCTGAATGCCGCAGCCGCTGAAGAGGACGGCCGTCAGCAGGCAGCTCAGGAGTAAGAGTAATTTCTTCATCGTCTGCCTCCTCTCGCATGATGGCAGGCGACGAAGCGGTCGTCTGCGACCTGCCGGAAATGAGGCACGTCGATGCGGCAGACTTCATCGGCGTAGGGACAGCGGGGATGGAAGACGCAGCCCTTGGGCAAGTCGAGGGGACTCGGCACTTCGCCGCAGACGATGGTCCGGCGCCGGTAGTGCGGGTCCGGCCGGGGCACGGAGGCGATGAGCATCTGCGTATAGGGGTGGAGCGGGTCGTGGAAGACGGCGTCTCCCGGCCCCAATTCGACGAGGCGGCCTAAATACATGACGCCCATGCGGCGGCTCATGTGATGGACCATGGCCAGGTCATGGGCGATGAACAGATAGGACAGGCCCCGTTCCTGCTGCAGGCGCTGCATCATGTTGACAATCTGGACCTGGACGGACACGTCGAGGGCCGAAATAGGTTCATCGCAGAAGACACATTCCGGGTCGACGGCCAGGGCCCGGGCGATGCCGATGCGCTGGCGCTGGCCGCCGCTGAATTCATGGGGATAGCGCTGGGCCGCTTCAGGCCGCATGTCGACCTGTTCCAATAAGGACGCCACGCGCTGGCGCCGCTGGCTGTCGTCCTGACAGAGATGGTAGTTGCGTAAGGGCTCGCTGATGATGTCTTCGACGGTCATGCGCGGGTCCAGCGAGGCATAAGGGTCCTGGAAAATCATCTGGACGTGGCGGCGATAGTCGCGGCCTACAGCGCGGTCGGCAATGTCCCTGCCCTTATAGGTAATGGACCCGCCGGTCTTGGCATATAAGCCCAGCAGGGTCCGGGCAAAAGTCGATTTGCCGCAGCCCGATTCGCCGACGAGGCCGACCGTCTCGCCCTGGCCGATGGTCAGGGACAAGTCGTCGACGGCGGTCAGGGTCTTCTTGGGCCGTCCCAGCCAGTCCCGCTGGACGACGAATTGTTTACTGATATGTTTGGCTTCGATGAGGTTCATGGCAATGCCTCCTTGGCCGCGGCGGCCTGGGCCAGCCAGCACGTGTAATGATGGCCCGGTCCGGCTTCTTCCCGCGGCGGCGCCGCCGTCATGCAGGCCTTCATGGCCTGGGGGCAGCGCGGATAGAAACGGCAGCCCTCGGGCATGTGGAAGAGGTCCGGCGCCTGGCCGGGGATCCCGGTCAGGGCTTTATCCTTCTGGGCCGGGTCCGGCAGTGAGGCCAGGAGGCCCTGGGTATAGGGATGGGCCGGGCGGTAGAAAATATCATCGGCCGTCCCCTCTTCGACGATGGCGCCGGCATACATGACGTAAATGCGGCGGCACATCTGGGCGATGACGCCGAGATTATGGGAAATGAGGACGACGGCCATGCCCAATTCCGCCTGGAGGCGCTTGAGGACATCCAGGACCTGGGCTTCTGTCGTCACGTCGAGGGCCGTCGTCGGTTCGTCGGCAAAGAGGAGCCGCGGCGAACAGGACAGGGCCATGGCGATGAGACAGCGCTGGCGCATGCCGCCCGATAATTCATGGGGATATTGATGGAGCCGCTTTTCCGGCGACGTCAGTCCGACGGCTCTGAGCAGTTCCAGGGCCTTGGCTTCACAGGCTTTACGGCCCAGGTGCTGGTGCAGGGCGATGCCCTCGCAGAGCTGGTTGCCGATGGTCAGGACGGGATTGAGCGACGTCATGGGGTCCTGGAAAATCATGGCCATGTCGCGGCCGCGCAGGCGGTTCATCTGCGTTTCCGACAAGGGGATGACATCGCGGCCGTCCCAGAGGATCTGGCCGCCAGTATATTCCGTCGCTTCGGCCGGCAGCAGCTTCATGGCCGCCTGGGACGTGACGGATTTACCGCAGCCCGATTCGCCGACGATGCCGACGGTCTCACCTGGATTGACGGTCAGCGACACGTCGTGGACGGCTTCCAGCAGTCCCCGGTAAGTATGGAAAGAAATGGTCAGATGGCGTACATCTAATAAGGCTTGCATCAGCGTCCCTCCTTCTGGTTCTGCGGGTCCAGGGCGTCGCGCAGGCCGTCGCCGAGGAACATGAAGCCCAGCATGGTGATGCACAGGGCCAGGGCCGGGAAGACGAGCTGGAACGGGAAGGAGCGCATACTATTGATACCTTCTGAAGCCAGGACACCCCAGCTGGCCATAGGCGCCGATACGCCGAGGCCGATGAAACTCAGGAAGGCTTCTGTAAAAATCGCGTCGGGAATGGACAAGGTCAGGGTGACGATAATCGGCCCGACGCAGTTGGGAATCATATGGCGGCAGAGGATATGCCACGTCGACGTCCCGCAGGAGCGGGCAGCCATGACGTATTCCTGCTGTTTCAGGCTGAGGATCTGGCCGCGGACGATGCGGGCCATGTTGAGCCAGTAGGCAATGCCCAGGGCCAGGTAGATGTTGAGCAGGCCCGGCTTGAAGACGACCATGAGCAAAATGACGTAGAGCAGCATGGGAATGGAATAGAGGATGTCGACGATATGCATCATGATCTGGTCCGTCCGGCCGCCGACGAGGCCGGCAATGCCGCCGTAGATGACGCCGATGAAGACGTTGATCAGGCTGGCGACGAGGCCGATGGACAGGGAAATGCGGGCGCCGTAGAGGACGCGGACGAAGAGGTCACGGCCCAGGGAATCCGTACCGAACCAGTGCGCAGCCGACGGCCAGGCATTGGCTGCCGTCAAATCCTGGTCGGCATAAGTATAGGGCGCCAGCCAGGGGCCGGCAATGGCCAGGAGGCTCATGACGACGACGATGGCCAGGCCCCATAAGGCCAGGCGGTTCTTCTTCATCTGCCGCCAGCCCCGGTCGCGCAGGGTCTGGGGCGGTACATAGGGTTCCGTCCGGTCAGCAGCCGTAAGCGGTGTAAAATCCATCATCAGCCCTCCTTCTTTCCATCCATGGTGATCCGCGGGTCCAAGAGCGGATAAATGACATCGATGAGTAAATTCATCATCATGATGAGGAAACTGTAAAAAATCGTAATGCCCAAGATGACCGTATAGTCGCGGTTATAAATGCTGGTGACGAAGTGGCGTCCCAGGCCGGGGATGGCAAAAATCGTCTCGACGATGAAGCTCCCCGTCATGAGGGCCGCCGCCAAAGGGCCGATATAACTGACGACAGGCAGCAGGGCGTTGCGAAGGGCATGGTGGCAGATGAGGGACCGCGTGCCGATGCCCCGCGACCGGGCCGTGCGGATATAGTCCTGCCCCAGGGCATCGAGCAGGCTCGACCGGGTCAGGCGCATGATGAAGGCCGTCGGCTGGGCCGCCAGGGCCAGGGCCGGCAGGACAACGTAAGCCGGCCCCTTCCACAGGGCCGCCGGCAGGATGGGCCAGGTAAAGGCGAAGAGCTGGATGAGGACCGCTGCCAGGATGAAACTGGGCACGGAGACGCCCAGGGTGGCGCCGACCATCATGGTGTAGTCGATCCAGGTATTCTTATACCAGGCCGCGGCCATGCCGGCCAGGACGCCGGCACCGATGGCCAAAAAGAGGCTGATGAGCCCCAGCTGGGCCGATACGGGAAAGGTTTCGGCAATGATATCGTTGACGGTCTTGCCGGGATACTTATAAGAAGGCCCCAAGTCGAGGACCGCTGCATGGCGGACGTAATCGACGTACTGGGACCATAAGGGTTCGTCGAGGTGATATCGGGCTTCGACGGTTGCCATGACGGCCGGCGGCAGTTTCTTTTCCTGCGTAAACGGGCCGCCTGGGATGGCATGCATGAGGCCAAAAGTAATGGTGATGATCGCCCATAAGACGACACAAGCGCCGGCCAGGCGCTTTGCAAGGTACATGGCCAATTCAGGTTCCTTCCTTTCCAACATAGATATTATTCATTATAAGGCTGTGTTCCCATCGTGACAAGTTGTAATCCCCGAAAAGGCGGCGTATAATAAGAAGTTAGTACGTTAACAATCCATACGAGAAAGGTGATCGCCGTGAACTGGAAATTCTGTCTGGCCATTCTGACCTGCAACGTCGTCTTCATGTCTTCAAGCTATACCATGCTCATCCCCTTCCTGCCCATGTACCTGACGCGGGAACTGGGCGTCGATGCGGCCTCGGTCAACATCTGGTCCGGTGTCGTCTTTTCGTCGACCTTCCTCATCAGCGCCATCATGGCGCCTATCTGGGGACGCATGGCCGACCGGCGGGGCAAGCGGCTCATGGCCATCCGCGCCAGCCTGCTCTTATCGATCAGCTATTTTCTCGGCGGCATCGTCACGTCGCCGCTGCAGCTGACGTTCATGCGCATGTTCCAGGGCTTCGCATCGGGCCTGTGGCCGATGGAACTGGCCATCATGACCATCTATGCACCGCCGAAGAAACTGGGCATCTGCCTGGGCATCATGCAGGGCGCCCTGACGGCAGGCGGCATCATCGGCCCCCTCTTCGGCGGCATCCTGGCCGAAGCCTTCGGCATGCGCATGTCCTTCTTCCTGGCAGCCGGCGCCCTGTTCCTCAACTTCGTCGTCCTGGTCTTCTTCATCAAAGAACCGCCGACGGATACAGCCGCAGCGGATACGGCCGCAGCCGGGGCAGAAGGCGAAAAGGTCAGCCTCTGGAAGATTCCCGTCATCCGCCTGATGCTGGTCAGTGCCGCCCTGGTCCAGGTCGTCATCCTCATCGTCCAGCCCATATTGACGACATACATCTCCCACCTGGCCGGCGAGCTGGACAACCTGGTCTTCATTTCAGGCCTCATCTTCTCCATGAGCGGCTTTTCCAGCGCCATTACGGCTCCGCTCTGGGGACGCTTCGGCCAGCATCACGGCTTCGTCAAGGCCCTGCGCCTGTCCCTGGTCCTGGCGGGGATTTTCTTCTTCATCCAGGCCATCCCGGACACGCTGTATACCTTTGCGGCCAGTCAGTTCGCCATCGGCCTCTTCTTCTCCGGCATCTATCCGTCGATCAACGCCATCCTGGCTGAAAAGACCAGTGCCAATATCAAAGGCCGTGTCTTCGGCCTGATGTTCTCGGCCCAGCAGGTCGGGGCCATGGGCGGCCCTATCCTGGGCGGCGTCATCGCCACCTTTCTGGGCATGAAATGCGTCTTCCTGGCAGCCGGCGCCCTGCTGCTCGTCATCAGTATCGCCGTCCAGCGCAAAGCCCGCCAGCTCCACGAAGCCTAGCCCCGCGTGCCGCGGTTGTGGGTGTAATTGGGCAGGAGCTTCGGCGACAGGATATCGTCGTCTACGCCATACTGTTCCCGTTCTTCATCGAAACGGCGGACGTGGTCCAGCGTCCCTTTCCCAGGATGGGCCGTCTGGCTGTAGCCAGCCGCTTCCGTCCCGGCAATGCGGCCGAAGACGATGATATCCAGGAGGCTGTTGCCCATGAGGCGGTTCGTCCCGTGGATACCGCCGACGTCTTCACCGGCGGCATAGAGGCCGGGTATCTTCGTTTTACTCTTAGCGCCGATACAGATGCCGCCATTCTGGTAATGCAGGGTCGGATAGACCAGGATGGGCTGCTTGCGGATATTGATGCCAAATTTTTCATACATGTGGATCATGGCCGGCAGGCGCTTTTCCATGGTCCCTTCGCCGTTGATGAGGTCGACCATGGGCGTGTCGAGCCAGACAGCCGGTCCGTGGAGGGCATAGACCCCTTTGTCCCGTTCCTGACATTCGCGGATGATGGCCGCTGCGACGACGTCACGCGTTTCCAGGGGATGGAGGAAGGCTTCGCCGTTCTTATTGACCAGCATGGCCCCGAGAGAGCGGACCTTTTCCGTCACCAGGGCGCCGTAGATCTGCGGCGGATAGGCAGCGCCCGTCGGATGGTACTGGATGGCGTCGGCATAGATGAGGGGCACGCCGGCGCGGTAGGCCATGACCAGGCCGTCGGCCGTCGAGCCGTAGTGATTGGACGTTGGGAAGCCCTGGTAGTGGAGGCGGCCGGCACCGCCTGTGGCGATGATGACGCTCTTGGCCCGGACGACGTGGTATTCCCGGGTATCGAAGTCATAGAGGACGGCACCGGCCGCCTTCCCTTCGCCATCGAGGAGGAGTTCCACAGCCGGTGAATATTCGACGACGTCGACGCCGGCATTGCGCACTTCGTCGCGGAGGACGCGCATGATTTCCGCCCCTGTATAGTCGCCGCAGGCGTGCATACGCTTGCGCGACGTGCCGCCGCCATGGGTCGTGACCATGGAGCCGTCGCTGTTCTTGTCGAAGAGGACGCCCAGCGAGCTGAGCCACTGGATGGCTTCCGGCCCGTGGAGGACGAGTTCGGCCAGCAGTTCAGGCTTGTTCTTATAATGGCCGCCGCCGATGGCGTCGAGATAGTGGGCCTCCGGCGAATCGCTTTCCTTGTCGGCTGCCTGGATGCCGCCTTCGGCCATGCCCGTATTGGCATCGCCTATACGCAGTTTCGTCGCCATGAGGACCTTGGCGCCGTGCCGTGCCGCTTCGATGGCAGCCGCCGCACCGGCGCCGCCACCGCCGATGACCAGGACATCCGTTTCGAACTGGATGTGATCCAAATCGACGTCAGCCGTGTCCATGCGGCTCTTGCCCTGCAGCAGGGCAGCCAGTTCCTTCGGCACTTTATCGCCTTTATTGGGGCCGACGGTCAGGACGGTAAAGCCTTCTTCATGGTAATCCGGATGATACTGGCGCAGGAGTTCCCCCTTCTCTTCAGCCGTGAAGCGCGGCAGTTCTTCAGACAAACGGATATTCCGCGTAGCTTCGACCCGCGCCTGGGAAGCCCGCATTTCTTCTGTATAAATCATGATCGTCCCCCTATTTCTCAATATCCCGCGATTCATATAAGCGGCGTAATTCATCGTCACCGGCTGCCATCAGATGCTGGACGTCGGCCACGAACTGGCCTTCCCGGATGGCCTGGACGCGCTGGTCCAGGTGCCTGCTCTTCTTGGCGATGTACTTGCCCATGAGGCGCCGTGCCAGGAGGCCGACGGCACCGTGACTGATCTTGGCCGGGCAGCTGGCAGCGCAGATGTTGCAGCAGACACAGCGGAAGGATTCCTTGGCACAGCCGGCATAATCACCGCGCTGGGCCAGGGCGATGTACTTCATGACCTGGATGCCCTGGGGACAGTTCCGCGTACAGGCGTTGCAGTGGATGCAGTTGTAGATTTCCGGATAGAGCTGGCCGACGACGTTGCCGGCTACGGGCAGGTCGTCCATATCGTAAGTCTGTTTCTTGATGGGAAATGATTCCAGGCGGCCGACGCACATGCCGTCTTCGACTTTCGTCTGGCAGGCCAGGGCCGAATGGGTCTCCGTCTGGCCCTGCAGGCGGTAGACGACGGCACAGGCCCCGCAGAAACCGCTGCGGCAGCCGCAGCCGCGGACCAAGCGGAAACCGGAATATTCCATGGCCCGCATGATCGTCAAATCTTCAGGGACCGAAAATTTCTTGCCCAGTAAATAGACCGTTACCATTTTCATAATGATAAAAACTCCTTTGTGAATGAATGGCAAAAGAGGCTGTCGTACTAAGACAGCCTCTTTTTAGTTGATAGTTTGTAGTTTTTAGTTTGTAGTGAATGGCTAAAAATTTACCCCTCATCTACTACAAACTACAAACTTTATACTACATAGCGATTACGCCAGTACTTCCAACAGGCAGTCACCGCTGATGATGGCCTGGCCTTTGGTGGCGTAGATTTCACCGACTGTGCCGTCGATAGGCGACGTGATGGTCGTTTCCATCTTCATGGCTTCGGTAACGACTAAGGGTTCGCCTTTCTTGACTTTCTGGCCCTTGGTGACCAGGACTTTGACGACAGACCCGGACAGGGTTGCGCCGATGTCACCGGCTTTGTCGGGGTCAGCCTTGCGGCGGGTGACGGTCTTCATGTCGACGCTCTTATCCTGGACCTGGATTTCGCGTTCCGCACCGTTGAACATGAAGGTAATCGTGCGGACACCACTGTCATCGGGATCGCTGATGTTGATGAGGGTGATGATGAGGTCCTTCCCTTCTTCGATTTCAACGTGGACTTCTTCGTTCTTCTTCATGCCGAAGAAGAAGGTCGGCGTATCGAGGACGCTGACATCGCCGTATTTCTTGACCGTTTCGTTGAAGTCCTTGAAGACTTTCGGATACTGGCAGTACGCGTTGATGTCTTCGTCTTCGTGTTTGTAACCGGCATCGGTCAATTTCTTGCGGATCGCTTCGAAATCGACAGGAGCCAGGCTCTTGCCCGGGCGTTCCGTAAGGGGTTTCTTGCCTTTCAGGACGATCTTCTGGAGTTTTTCCGGGAAGCCCTGATAAGGGATACCGATGCGGCCTTCAAAGAATTCGACGACAGACTGCGGGAAGTCGAGGACGTCGCCTTTATCGTAGACATCCTGTTCCGTCAGGTTGTTCTGGACCATGAACAAGGTCATGTCGCCGACTACTTTCGACGACGGCGTAACTTTGATGATGTCGCCGAACATCATGCTGACCGTGTGGTACATCTTCTTGATTTCGTTCCAGCGGTCGCCGAGGCCGACGGCTTTGGCCTGCTGGCGCAGGTTGGAGAACTGGCCGCCCGGCATTTCATGCTGGTAGACTTCCGTGTTCGGATACGCATCGGCTTTGTCGACGCCCTTATAGTACGGACGGACAGTAGCCCAGTAACGGGACATTTCTTCCATGGCATCGACGTCGAGGTCGGGCTGGCGGTCCTTGCCGCTCAAAGCGTAGTACAAGGTGCTCATGCTCGGCTGGCTCGTGCCGCCGGCAAAGGCGGAATAAGCGACGTCGACGATGTCGACACCGGCGTCGATGGCGCGGTCATACGTGCAGATGGCGTTGCCCGAACCGTCGTGCGTATGGAGATGGATAGGCAGGTCGACGGCATCTTTCAGGGCCGATACCAGGCGGTAAGCGGCTTCCGGTTTCAAGAGGCCGGCCATATCCTTGATGGCGATGATATTGGCGCCGGCATTCTGCAATTCCTTGGCCATGTTGACATAGTATTTCAGATCGTATTTATCGCGGGCCGGGTCGAGGATATCGCCAGTGTAGCAGAGGGCGACTTCGGCGAGCTTATTGTTTTCGCGGACGGCCTGGATCGTGCCATACATGTTGTCCAGGCTGTTGAGGCTGTCGAAGACGCGGAAGACGTCGATGCCGTTCTTGGCCGACAGGTCGATGAAGTTCTTGACGACGTTGTCGGGATAGCTTGTATAGCCGACGGCATTGGCACCGCGGACGAGCATCTGCAAGAGGATGTTCGGCGCTTTCTTGCGCATCTGGTGCAGGCGGACCCACGGGTCTTCATAGAGGAAGCGGTAGGCTACGTCGAAGGTTGCGCCGCCCCAGCATTCATAGGAGAAGAGGTTCGGCAATTTCTTGGAAGCCGCTTCCAGGACGCGGAGCATATCGATGGAGCGGACGCGCGTCGCGAACAGGGACTGATGGGCGTCACGCATGGTCGTATCGGTAAAGAAGACTTTCTTCTGGTCTTTGATCCACTGGGAGAATTTTTCCGGTCCCATGGCATCGAATTTCTGCTTCGTCCCATCCGGATACGGGCCGGCAACAGGCGTCGGCAGTTCCAGGGCTTCAAATTCCGGTTTGTCCTGATGGCCGGCGTCGGCATAACCGTTGATGGTCGTATTGCCAATGTATTTGAGGAGCTTCGTGCCGCGGTCCTGGACGACGGGCAGGTTGAACAGTTCCGGATGGTCGTCGATGAAGTTGACGTTATACGTACCGGCGATGAATTCCGGACTCTTGAGGACGTTGATCAAGAAGCCGATGTTGGTCTTGACGCCGCGGATACGGAATTCCTTGAGGACGCGGAGCATCTTTTCAGCTGCTTCCTTATGGGTCCGGCCATAAGTCGTCGTCTTGACCAGCAGTGAATCGTAGTACGGCGTGATGATGGCGCCGGTGTAGGCATTGCCGCTGTCGAGGCGGACGCCAAAGCCGCCGCCGCTGCGGTATACCATGATCTTGCCCGAATCAGGCATGAAGTTGTTCATCGGGTCTTCCGTCGTGATACGGCACTGGATGGCGTCGCCCAGGCAGCGGACGTCGTCCTGGGACTTGATGCCGATTTCGTCGCTGTCGAGGGCGTAGCCTTCGGCGACTTTGATCTGGGTCTGGACGATGTCAATGCCCGTGATCATTTCCGTAACGGTATGTTCGACCTGTACGCGCGGGTTGACTTCGATGAAGTAGAATTCGCCGTCCGGCGTAACCAGGAATTCGACCGTCCCGGCGTTGACGTAATGGACGTTCTTCATCAATTTCAGGGCAGCGTTGCAGATTTTCTGACGCAGTTCGACAGGCAGGGCCGAAGCCGGAGCCGTTTCGACGACTTTCTGATGACGGCGCTGGATGGAGCAGTCCCGTTCAAAGAGATGGATGACATTGCCGTGTTCGTCGCCCATGATCTGGACTTCGACGTGTTTCGGATTGACAATGCATTTTTCCAAATAAATTTCATCGTTGCCAAAAGCCAGTTTCGCTTCCGATTTCGCGCGGTCGTAGGCATCGCGGAGATCAGCCATGCGGTCGACCATACGCATACCGCGGCCGCCGCCGCCGTTGACAGCTTTCAGCATGATCGGGAAGCCGACCTGTTTAGCGAATTTTTCGACTTCTGCATAATTCATGACCGGGCCGTCGCTGCCAGGGATGTACTGGATACCGGCCTTCTTCGCCTGGATACGGGCATTGATCTTATCGCCGAACATGATGAGGTGTTCAACTTTAGGACCGATGAAGATAATGCCTTCTTCTTCACAGCGTTTGGCCAGGTCCGCATTTTCAGACAAGAAGCCGTAGCCCGGATGGATGGCATCGACGTCATGTTCATGAGCAATGCGGATAATATCTTCAATGTCTAAATATGCATCTACCGGTTTTTTGCCTTCACCGACGAGATACGATTCATCTGCACGGAAACGGTGCAGGGATAACGAATCTTCTTTGGAATAAATAGCTACAGTACGGATTCCCAGTTCATTACAAGCCCGGAAAACACGAATAGCGATTTCCCCGCGGTTGGCAACTAAAACCGAACGAATTTTTTTCATGAAAATACCCTCCTGCTTAGAAAAATTAAGTCAAGACCGGTAAACGCACAGATGTCCACTCCCATACATTCACCGCTTTCTTCATTATAACAAAATAAGAAAACATTACAAGGGACGGCGCACTTTGTCTTTATAAAAATACTGTATACAAGTCATGTTTCTCCGCCCTTTTCCCCGTTTCCCCGGCTTCTGCCGTTTATCGCCCTCATGATGATGATTGTTCCTTCATATAAGACAATCATGGGAACGGCAATACAGGTCTGCGTAAACATATCCGTCGTCGGCGACACGACACCGGCAAAGATGAAGGCCAGGATAACGAAGACGCGGCGCTTGCCCTTCAGCATGGCCACCGTCACCAGGCCCAGGCGGGACAGGACCAGCAGGACCAAAGGCAGTTCAAAGCCCAGGGCAAAGGGCAGGAGGAAAGCGATAAAAAAGGATAAATATGCCGACAAAGAAAACATAGGCTGCAACGACACCGTGGCAAAGTCCATGAAGAACTGGACCGCTGCCGGCAGGACAAAGAAAAAGGCAAAGGCCGATCCGCCATAGAAGAGAAGCAGCGCCGACGGGATGAACCACAAGGCCGTCTTCACTTCCCCGCCGCGCAGGGCAGGCCGCAGGAAGCGCCAGAACTCGAAGCAGTGGATGGGCAGGGTCCCGATGAAACCGGCAAAGGCGGCGATCTCTATATAAGAAAAAAAAGACTTCTGCCGGATTGAGGAAATACAATTTCCCGGCAGGAGCCGAAATGACGGCGATAATATCTTCAGCATATATATAGGAAATAATACTGCCCACCAGCCAGGCCACGAGGCAGACGATGATGCGCCGCCGCAATTCCTCCAGATGGAAAGTAATAGGAGCTCGTTCTTCAGACATGGGATTTTCCTTTCAGGTGTATAAAAGGGCTTGTCGTATGACGACAAGCCCTTTTAAGTTGGTAGTAGTTAGTTGTTAGTGGTTAGCGGATGGCTTTAAATTTAAACCTTTCTCTGCAAACTACAAACTCTGTACTACAAACTAATCATACATAATGTACGCGCGACGGGTCGTAGCGGTCTTCGCGGGGTTTTTCTTCGGCCGTAGCCTGAGGATAGCCCATGGCGACGATGGCGAACGGGGTCAGGCCCTGGGGAACGCCGAGGGACCGGCGGACGAGGACTTCGCGGGCCTTATACGGGGCGACGCCGAGCCATACGGCACCGAGGTCGAGGTGTACTGCTTCGAGCAGGATGTTTTCGACAGCTGCGCTGAGGTCGAGGTTGATGAAAGCCGGAAAACGCATGTTTTCATCGCGGGAACAGACGACGATGGCCAAGGAAGCACCGGCAGCACAGCCGGCATAAGGACTGCAGTGGGACAGGTCCTGGATGACCCGTTTGTCGCGGACGACGTAGAATTCCCAGGGCTGCTGGTTCCCAGCCGAAGGAGCGGCCATAGCGGCACGCAGTAACTGTTCTATCTTTTCATCTTCTACCATGGTCGGTAAAAATTTACGGATACTGCGTCTGGCAAAGATTTCGTTCATGTGAATCGACTCCCTCCTATAATCATATATCTATCTCATTATAACATATATAGATAGAAAGAAAAAGAAGTTGTATAGGCTTCCATCACGAATGATGAAAAAGAGGCTTGCCGCTATGCGACAAGCCTCTTTGCTTGGTGCCGAGGGAGGGACTTGAACCCTCACGGTGTTACCCGCCTGATTTTGAGTCAGGTGCGTCTGCCATTCCGCCACCCCGGCATATCTCTTGTGCCCGGCACATGGTGTTTCAGTGCTTGGCACAAGAAGAATTATACCATAACTAACGGAATCGTCAAGTATTTTTTTTGAAAATTTTTACGACTTAATGGCCAGCCGGTACTTTTTCTTCCGAATCTTTGGCTACGACCATTTCTTCTTCTTTCAAATGAGCGAAGTATTTCTTCGTTTCGGCTACAACGACGCCAGACAGGCCGATGAGGGCGATGAGGTTCGGGATAGCCATGAGGCCGTTGACGATATCAGCCAGGACCCAGATGACGTCGAGTTTGATGAAAGCGCCGCAGGCGACGAGGGCGATGAAGATGATGCGGTACGGCATGATACCTTTGACGCCGACGAGGTATTCGACGCAGCGTTCACCGTAGTAGTTCCAGCCGAGGATGGTCGTGAAGGCGAACAAGGTCAGGCCGACGCAGAGGATGATGCTGCCGTAGGTCGGGAAAGCCATGGTGAAAGCCGCATTGGTCAGGGCTGCGCCGTTGACATCGCCCATCCAGGCACCGCTGACGACCAGGACCAAACCGGTCAAAGTGCAGATGATGATGGTGTCGATGAAGGTACCGGTCATGGAAATGAGGCCCTGTTCAGCCGGCCATTTCGTTTTGGCAGCAGCAGCTACGATAGGTGCACTGCCCAGGCCCGATTCATTGGAGAAGACGCCGCGGGCAACGCCGTTGCGCATAGCAACCAATACCGTGGCACCGAGGAAGCCGCCAGCTGCAGCCGTCGGTGTGAAGGCGCTGACGATGATCTGTTCAACAGCAGCCGGGATCTGGTCGGCAAAGACGACGAGGAAAGCGACCGTAGAAACGACATAGATGACAGCCATGGCCGGGACGATTTTGGAAGCGACGCGGGCGATGGACTGGAGGCCGCCGATGGTGATGGCAGCGACGAGGATAGTCAATACGATGGCCGTGTATTCGACGGGGATGCTCGTCGTCAGGCGCGTGATTTCAACGATGGAATTGACCTGCGCGAAAGTCCCGATGCCGAAGAAGGCGACGAGGACGCCGAAGAAGGCGAACAAGAAAGCCAAGGGCTTATATTTCTTGCCCAGGCCGTTTTCGATGTAGTACATCGGGCCGCCGGCAATATCGCCGTTCTTGTCGACCGTGCGATATTTGACGGCCAGACAGCCTTCGGCGTATTTCGTGGCCATGCCGACGAAAGCGGCCATCCACATCCAGAAGATAGCGCCCGGGCCGCCGGCATGGACGGCCGTAGCGACACCGACGATGTTGCCTGTCCCGACCGTAGCGGCCAGGGCCGTGCACAGGGCCTTGAAGCTGTCTACGTCGCCTTCGCCCTGGTTCTTGGCCGTGAAGATGAGCTTCAGCGCTCTCGGCAGGCGGAAGACCTGGAGCAAATGGAGGCGGACAGTCAGCATCAGGCCGGTGCCGATGAGCAGCACCAGCAAGGGCGGACCCCAGACAAAACTATCAATGGCATTCAACGTTTCTAACATCTTTCATACTCCCCTTTTGTTATGGTAATTATAACGACATGAAAAAAGACCTATCATCATCACTCTGAAGATAGGTCCTAAGGGTCGCAGAAAAAGAAAGGTCGTTCTGCCAGCTCTGTCCTTTTGCCTGAGAGATTAGGAATCGCTTCCTTGCACCTTCGGCGCCCAAACGGGACTCTCCAGAGTTGTGTCCACACACGGTCCCACCCCTTTGCGGGGGCACCTGAGAGTTTGACTCCGTCGGTAGGCATTGCCTTCTCCCGTGTGTTTCGTTCACGCAATATGTATGATGTGATTGTTATTATAAACCGGCTTCTTAAAAAATGCAAGCCCTTTACGGAAATTTGTCCGTATTCAGCGAACTTTCTTTATAAATCTGTGTCAGAAAAGGCGTACGGCAGGAGCTGATCCATCGTGACGACGCACCATTCCCCTTTCAGGTTGGCCATGATGACCTTGGGGATATGGAATTCGGCCATGACCTGCCGGCAGGCGCCGCAGGGCGAACAGGGGCCGGGCGTATCGGCGACGATGGCAATAGCCGTAAAGTCCCGCTCCCCTTCGGATACGGCCTTGAAGATAGCCGTCCGTTCGGCACAGTTGCCCAGGGGATAACTGGAATTCTCGATATTGCAGCCGCCATAGACCTTCCCCGACGCGGCCAGGACGGCGGCGCCGACGGGAAAATGAGAATACGGGCTGTACGAATGAGCGCGGTAGGCTTTCGCTTTTTCTATGAGTTCTTCATCAGTCATAGTGACAGACATCCTTTTAAGTGGTCCATGACCCGGTCGGCCGTCTGCTGCCATTTGAGCGGCGTCAGGGCGATATGACCCTGGCGGATGCAGGCGACATCGCTGTCGTCGGGAGCCGTCGTCATGTCGATATCGCCGACGATACGATAGCAGACGCTGCCGTCGAGGTCGCGTTTCTCAGCGATGACATTGTGGTAAATCTGGACCGTCTGGGGCACGACGCGGACGTTGTCCAGGCTGACAGCCCCTTCTGGCGGCACGTTGATGTTGGCGATGCCCGGGAAGCGGCCTTTGACGACGAGCTTCTGGACCAGGTCCCAGACGAGGTGGGCCGTCTGAGCGCAGCGTTCATCGGTCATGCCCAGCATGGATACGGCAAAGGCCGGCAGGCCGTAATACGGCCCTTCCATGGCCGCCGACACGGTCCCGGAATAGAGGACGTCGCTGCCCAGGTTATAGCCGTCGTTGATGCCGGAAATGATGAGGTCCGGTTTATCTTCTTT
Source organism: Megasphaera sp. NM10 (assembly GCF_000417505.1). GTDB lineage: Bacteria > Bacillota > Negativicutes > Veillonellales > Megasphaeraceae > Megasphaera > Megasphaera intestinihominis. The sequence goes on along the minus strand of NZ_APHY01000027.1, from coordinate 33,113 downwards.
GAGGAAATATTCCATAGCCATCTTGACGCAGTCCACAGGCGTACCGGATACGGCGATTTCCCGGATTCCCTGTACCGTCGATTCGTCGCGGCAGTAGAGGGCCTTGTTGATGGTCATGGAATGAGACGCCGCACTGCGCTGGCCATTGGGCGCAACGACAGTCAGGCGGCAGTCATGAGATGCCAGTTCCCGTTTTAGCGTCTGAAGACCCGGCGCTTTCAATCCGTCATCATTGGTCAACAAAATATGCATAGTCTATCTCCTTACTTCTTATTTTCTTTACGCAATAAGGCCGCGCTTTCATAAGACAGGGCCCGCGTGTGCAGGGTGTGGCTCCATTTCATCTTGTGCCGGTCTTTGAAACCGAGGAAGTTGACAGGGATCCAGCTGTACATGAAAATCGGATAAATAATGAGGTATGCCCATGATTTCGGCGGCACCTTGATCTGCAAGAGGACGATGACCGGAATGAGGTACTGGCCGACGCCGATGATGGTCCAAATCTGGACGGGCACGATGGCATTGAGGATATTCGTATAGAAGGGCAGGTACGAATTAATCGAAGCCAGGACGGCGTAAATGGTCGAAGCCATCATGAAAAATGGCTGGGACAAGGTGACGATGCCGTCGAGCATGCGGATGTTGCCGGTCTTGATACCCCGGGCGAAGAGCTTGGGAATGAAGCGTTCGCCGCAGTCACACTGGCCCTGGGCCCAACGCTTGCGCTGGCGGCAGGACTGCATGAAGCCGACGACCTTTTCGTCGTAAATGATGGCATCATGGGCCCAGCAGGTGCGGACGCCTTCGAGGAGGACTTTCATGGAAAATTCCATGTCTTCCGTCAGGCAGTCACAGCCCCAGCCGTACTTGCGGACGATTTCCGTGGCGATGCACATGCCCGTGCCGCCCAGGGCCGTAGACAAGCCGATGTTGTACTTGGCCAGGTGCCACATGTGGTTGATGAGCCAGAAGGCGATGGAAAAGGTGCCGGCAATCCACGAGTCCGTCGGATTCTTGGAATCCATATAGCCCTGGATGACCTTTTCCCCCTTGCAGAGGTGGTTGTTCATTTCCCGCAGGAATTCCGGATGGACCAGGTTGTCCGCATCGAAGACGACGAAGGCGTCATACTGCTTCTCCTGGGCCAGCATCTGCGAGAACATCCAGTCCAGGGCATAGCCCTTGCCGACCTGTTCCTTGTTGGTCCGCACCTTGACGATGGCCCCGTGCTCGCGGCAGATGTCGGCCGTATGGTCCGTGCAGTTGTCGGCGACGACGTAGATGTCGTACATATCCTTCGGATAGTGGAGCTGTTTCAGATTGTCGATGAGCTGCCAGACGACTTTTTCTTCATTATGCGCGCAAATAACGGCAGCGAAGGTATTCTTAGGCGCTACCGTAATGCGTTCCCGCCGCTTCATGAGGCCGAAGCAGGCGAGGATGAAATAATAGAGGGAATAAAAAACGATGATGACCTGTATGGGTATCATGATGATATCCAAGATGTGTTCCATATGCGACTCTCCCTAAAGACTTAGCGAGCAGCTGCGACGTTCATGGCCGTATTGACTAACCCGAAGACGATATACAGTAAGAAAGGCATGGTGATGATCAGATGGAAGTCGACGAAGACCAGGACCAGAACGCCGAAGATGAGGGAAATGGCCAGGGCCGATTTGTGGAGCACGTCCGGGCTGGCCCCTTTGAAATCGGGGTTATGGACCTTGCTGACCAGATGGTAGCCCAGGAGGACGACGAAGATGGCCAGCAGCCATGCCGGCAGGACGGCGCCGGAAATGACGTACGTCGCAATGAGGCAGCCGCCATTAGGAATCGGCATCCCCTGGAAATAGCCGTGGATGACGCCGGTGTTGAGGTTGAACCGGGCCAGGCGGATACCGCCGAGAGCGGCGTAGATGATGGCCGGGATGGCGCCGATCCAGCCCAGGGACTGGAGTGAATAAGAATAGATCAGGAAAGCCGAAGCGGCCCCAAAGGATACGACGTCGGATAAGGAGTCGAGTTCCTTGCCGAAATCACCGGCGACACCAAGGGCGCGGGCCGAGCGGCCGTCGCAGGCGTCGCAGACCATGGCCAGCAGGATGCAGACACCGGCCCAGGTATAGAGCCCGTGGAGGGTCATAATCATACTCAGGACCCCGAAGCTGAGGTTTCCTGACGTAAACAAACATGGTATTACATTTTTCATTAAACTATCCTCCCTATGACGGATTTACCAGCACGGACCTTCTGGCCCTTCTTGACGGTGATTTCCACATTGTCGCGGACATAGATTTCTGCACACGACCCGAATTTGATCATGCCGTAGAGCTGGCCGTGCTGCAGTTCATCGCCCAAGGTGACCCAGGAGACGATGCGCCGCGCCAGGATGCCGGCAATGATGGTGACCAGGATATCCGTATGGGCTGAATGGATGCCGATGGAATAGCGTTCATTTTCATAGCCGACGCCTTCTTTATAAGCCGGACGGAAGCGGCCGCACGTATACTGCTGGAAATCAATGGTCCCCGGCAGCGGTGCCCGGTTGACATGGGCATCGAAGATGGACAGGAAAATGATGATTTTCCGGCACTTCTGGTTGAGATAGGCATCTTCTTCCACTTCTTCGACGCCGACGACAGTCCCGTCAGCCGGCGACACCAGGAGATGGTCGTCTGTCGGCATGGTCCGGCTGGGGTTGCGGAAGAAATAGGTGAAATACGCAGCCAGCAGCAGCAGCGGAACCACGGCGTAGGCATTGATGAAATAGCCTGCTGCCACAGCCAGTAACAGAGGCACGATAATGAAGGGGTATCCGTCTTCTACGATATAAGGTTTGTTCAAGACATCACTTTTCAACTCATCACCTCATCACTTAGGCCGGCCGCCCAGCTTGACAGCCGCGACGAATTTCGGCAGCGCCAGCATGCGTTTGAACCGCGTCGGCTCCTTCAACAGGCGATAGAGCCATTCCAGGCGGTTGTCCTGCATCCATTTCGGAGCCCGGCCGGCTTTGCCAGCCAGGACGTCGAAGGTCCCGCCGACGCCCATACAGACGCAGGGGCCGAGTTCGTAGAGATGCTCAGATATCCATTTTTCCTGTTTCGGCACGCCGAGGGCGACCAAGAGGATGCGCGTCCCCTTGCTGCGGATATCTTCAATGATACCCTGTTCTTCGTCAGCCGAAAAGAATCCCGAATGAGTCCCGACGATGTTCAGGGACCCCAGTTGCTGCTGCACATTGGCCGCAGCCTGTTCGGCAATGCCCGGGGCACCGCCAAAGAGGTAGACAGCCGTTTGGCGTGCGGCTGCTTCTTGGAGCAGACTGCACGCCAAATCGACACCTGTCACGCGTTCTTTAAATTTCTTGCCCTGCTGTTCTGCAGCCCACAGGACGCCGGCCCCATCGGGAACTACCAGGTCGGCATGCTGGAGGATATGGGCCAGTTCGCGGTCCGTCTGGGCCCGCATGACCATTTCTGCATTGGCCGTCGCAATGGAAGCGGCCCGGCCTTCGTCGATGCACTTAAAGGCCAGGTTCCGGGCTTCTTCCATAGTGACGTTCCATATGGGGATGGACAAGATATCGATTGTACTAATCAACGTATCCCTCCGCCCTGCTTAGTTTACGCTGTAGTTCGGAGCTTCTTTCGTGATGTTGACATCGTGAGGATGGCTTTCACGAAGACCGGCTGCGGTGATCTGGATGAACTGCGTATTTTCAATCATTTCTTTAATGTTGTGGCAGCCACAGTAGCCCATGGATGCGCGGAGACCGCCGACCATCTGGTAAATCGTGTCAGCTGCCGGTCCTTTGTACGGTACACGGCCTTCGATGCCTTCGGGGACGAGCTTCTTGGCATCTTCCTGGAAGTAACGGTCCTTACTGCCACATTCCATAGCGGCCAGGGAACCCATGCCGCGGTATTCTTTGTAGCTGCGGCCCTGATAGATGACCGTTTCGCCCGGGCTTTCTTCCGTGCCGGCCAGGAGGTTGCCCATCATGACGACGTTGCCGCCGGCAGCGATGGCTTTGGCCATATCACCGGAATATTTGATGCCGCCGTCGGCGATGATGGGGATACCATAGCGCTGAGCGACTTTAGCACATTCATAGACGGCCGTGATCTGCGGTACGCCGATACCAGCGACGATACGGGTCGTGCAGATGGAGCCAGGGCCGATGCCGACTTTGACGGCGTCGACGCCGCATTCGATGAGGGCTTCCGTAGCGGCACCCGTAGCGACGTTGCCGGCGATGACCGGGAGATGCGGGTACATCTTCTTGATTTCTTTCAGCGTATTGAGGACGCCCAGGGAATGGCCGTGAGCCGTATCGATGACGACGACGTCGACTTTGGCAGCGACGAGAGCGTCGAGACGGTCGGTCATGTCATGGGTTACGCCGACAGCAGCAGCGACCAGGAGACGGCCGTTGCCATCTTTGGCAGAATTCGGGTATTTTGTAGCCTTTTCGATATCCTTGATGGTGATGAGGCCCTGGAGGTTGCCTTCTTTATCGACAAGGGGTAATTTTTCAATGCGGTGCTTGCGGAGAATTTCTTTGGCTTCTGCCAGGGACGTGCCGACAGGAGCAGTGATCAGGTTTTCTTTGGTCATGATGTCACCGATGCGGCGGCTCATGTCTTCTTCAAAGCGTATATCGCGGTTGGTGATGATGCCGACGAGTTTGCCGTCGACCGTGATAGGTACGCCGGAGATGCGGTATTTGCCCATTAATTCATTGGCATCGGCCAGGAGATTATCGGGATGAAGGAAAATCGGGTCGATGATGATGCCGTGTTCCGACCGCTTTACTTTGTCGACTTCCCGCGCCTGGGCGGCAATGGACATGTTCTTATGAATAACGCCGATGCCGCCTTCGCGGGCTACGGCAATAGCCATAGGAGCTTCTGTAACGGTATCCATACCAGAGCTCATAATAGGAATATTCAGTTTGATATCGCGCGTCAGGTTCGTCGAAATGTCGACTTCCTTCGGGAGTACGTCCGATTTTGCCGGAACCAGGAGAACGTCATCAAATGTCAAACCTCTCATACCAAATTTATCAGATCTCATATTTGCACCTCTGTTTTGAAAAATATAAGAAACTAAGGGGAAATACCCCTAAATAGCTTATCCCCTATTATAACTGAAATCAGCTCTTATGTACATATATTACAGCAAATTTCTATCAGTTATTTAAAAGGCCGGCAAAAGTATGGCCAAAGCGTCTCTTTAATGCCGCTTCTGCTTTCCCCAGGTCTTCGTGGCCCAGCCACCATTGCCGGGCCGCATCGCGGGCCGCCGCCAGGAGAGGTACGTCGTTTATAATATCGGCAGCTTTCAAATCGGGCAGGCCATGCTGCATATAGCCGAAGAGCTGTCCCGAACCGCGCAGGAGCAGGTCTTTTTCAGCCAGCGTGAAGCCGTCGTGTATCTGTTCCATCCATTTCAGGCGCTGCCGCGTCTCATCGCTGCCGCCTTTGGCCATGAGGATGCAATAGGCCTGCAGATCGCCGCGGCCGACGCGGCCCCGCAGCTGGTGGAGCTGGGCCAGGCCGAAGCGTTCGGCGCCGTCGATGAATATGACCGTCGCATTGGGGACGTTGACGCCGACTTCGATGACGCTCGTCGCGACCAGGAGCTGGATATCCCCTTTCTGAAAGGCCTCCATGACGGCTTCTTTCTCTTTGCCGGCCATACGGCCGTGGACGAGGCCGCACGTGCGCTTTTTGAAGACGCGGGACCGCAGTTCTTCGTAGAGGTCCGTCGCCGCCTGTAAATCGACGCTTTCCGAGGCCTCGACGAGGGGACAGACGACGTAGCACTGCTGGCCCTGGGCCATGAGCTTGTCCATGAAGATATAGACCCGCCGGCGCAGGGCTTCGCCGACGGCATAGGTCTTGACCCGTTTCCGCCCTGGCGGCAGCTCGCGGATGGACGACACGTCGAGGTCGCCGTAGAGGGACAAGGTCAGCGTCCGGGGAATGGGCGTGGCCGTCATGAACAGGGCATGTGGCTCCTTCCCCTTTTGTTCCAGCGCCGACCGCTGGCGGACGCCGAAGCGGTGCTGTTCGTCCGTGACGACCAGGCCCAGGCAGCGGAAGGCCACGTCGTCCTGTATCAGGGCGTGAGTCCCGATGAGGATGTCGATGCGCCCCTGGGCCAGTTCTTCCAGGAGCTGCTGCCGTTCCTTAGCCGTCGTCCTGCCCGTCAGCAAGGCGATGCGGACGTCCAGGCCCTGAAAGAGGCGGCAGAATTCTTCATAGTGCTGAGCCGCCAGGATGCCCGTCGGCGCCATGAGGGCCCCTTGATAGCCGTTCTCTACGATCTTGGCCAGGGCCAGGGCGGCGACGACGGTCTTGCCGGAGCCGACATCGCCCTGGACCAGACGCTGCATGGGCACTTCGCTCTCCATATCGGCCTGGATATCGAGGAAGGCCTGGGTCTGGCCTTTCGTCAGGGTAAAGGGCAGGTGGTCATAGAAGGCCTTGAGCAGATGGCCGTTAGGGCCGCATTTGATGCCCTGGCGCTTGCCTTCATGGCGCCGGCGCAGGAGCAGGCCGAGCTGCATGTCGAAGAGCTCTTCAAAGGCCAGCTGGCGCCGGGCCTGTTCCCGTTTCTCCATAGAATCAGGGAAATGTATCTGCTCATAGGCTTCGAGCGTCGACATGGCGGCAAAAGGCGACTGACGGCAGCCGTCCCAGCCGGGCAGGATGTCCGGATGTTCCCTGGCCAGGTCCAGGGCCTGGCGCACGGCCTTGCGGATATCCTGCTGGCGCAGGCCGTCGGTCAGGCCGTAGACGGGGACGAAGCCATCGCCGCCAGCCCGCCCTTCTTCCGTATCGGGCGTATTCATCTGGCGGCGGCCGTAAGCCCATTCCATCTTGCCGAAAGCCGTCAGGGTCAGGCCGACATGGAACTGGCGTTTCTTGAAGGCCTGATTGAACCAGACCAGTTCGGCCGCCCCCGTGCCGTCGCTGACCATGACCTTCAAGATGGAGAGGCCCCGGCGGGGCCGCATTTCCTGGACAGAGGCCACGGTCCCGCAGACCAGGACGGCTTTCCCCGTCCCGCACGGCGCCTGGCCGATGGGCCAGATGTGGCTGCGGTCTTCATAATCGCGGGGCATATATTGTAATAAATCGGACACCGTCGTCAGATGGAGCCGGGCAAACAGGGCTTCTTTGCGCGGTCCGATGCCTTTTAAATCGCGAATGGAAAAATTCATACCAAAAACTCCTTGTCAAATATTCGTTTTTATTGTATCATATTTCGTAGGCTTTTTTAAAAAATAAAACTTGCTTTGCCTAATAATCTGTGATAAGATTTATATGTTGTACTGTGATGGTGCAGGGAGGTGTAACCAATGGCAAACTTTTGCGAAATCTGTGGTAAAGGAACAATGAGCGGCATGAATGTCAGCCATTCCCACTTGAAAACGAAAAAAACCTGGAAACCGAATATCCAGCGTGTCCGCGCTGTCGTCGACGGCGAAGTAAAACGAGTTAATGTTTGCACTCGTTGCCTTCGTTCCGGTAAAGTCCAGCGTGATGTTTAAGGATGATAAAAAAGAGGCTGTCACATTAAGACAGCCTCTTTTTTAGTTTAAAGTTTGTAGTTTTTAGTTTGCAGTGAATGTTTAAAAATTTAAAGCTGTCATCTGCAAACTACAAACTCCGTACTACAAACTACAAAGAGAAAGGGACCTCGCATGATAGAATAAACCTTCATGCGACAGTCCCTTTTTTCGTGGTTCGTAGCTCGTAGGGGGCGCCACGTGGGCGACCCGTTGGGAATTTGTGTGATTTCCCCAACGAAATGAACGGGGAATCGCACATATCCTGGAGCGGGCTCGCCACGTGCGAGCCCCTACATGCATATGTATTTTGCCAGGCGGGCCGCCCGGTCTTCGATGCCGGCGTTCCGGAGGATGCTCTTGGGGTCGTTGGCCGTTTCGATGAGGGCGAAGTACGGCGGCAGGATGAAGTTCTTGTTGCAGTTCATGGCGTCCAGTATCTGTTCGGCCACGATGTCGCCGCCGCTGTAGCCGGAGACGACCAGGGCGTAAACTTCCTTATTGGCAAAGGCCGCCTCTTCCTTGCGGAACAGGGCCGTCAGCCTGTTGAAGAAGGCCGTGATGTTGGCGCTGACGGCGTCGTTGTAGTTCGGGCAGACCAGGACGATGACGTCGCCCTGGCGCACAGCGGGATAGACTTTTTCGACCATGACGCCGCCGTAGAAGCAGTCCCCTTTTTCGCCGAAGTGGAGGCACGTTTCGTAGCTGCAGCCCCGGCAGTCGACGACGCTGCCGTTGCGCAGGGAAATCTCCGTGACCTTCGCCTTCCCCTGCAGATGGCAGCGGACCATCTCCCAGAGGAGGAGCGTATTCGACGTGCGGCGGCTGCTGGCGTGGATGACGACGATATCTTTGACCTTCCCTGACCCGGACGGGCGAACGAAGGACAGCAGCTTGTTGACCAGGTGGCCGGCACTGACGGCATAGGCCTCTTCATTAGAGAGGCCCTGGATCTTGGCCTGGGTATTAAAATTATAGAGAGAGCCCGTAGCCTCGACGAGAGGCTTCCCGGGAAAGATACAGCCGGCCTGATTGGCAAAAAAAAATCAGCTCCCGGCCTATTTTTTTTTGTAAAAAATTCCCCCTGCCCGTCGACGAGGACGGCACCGCGGCAGCCGGCCAGGCAGTGACGGTGGCGGACCAGGCAGGATACGAGGTGGACATAGGACAGGCTGACGCCGGCCCTGGGCAGGGCGACGGCAAAGAGGACGGCTGTCCCCTCTTTTTCCGCCGGCGTGCGGACGCACCAGCGCAAAAAGGCCTTTTCCCGTTTGATGACGGTATACGTCCACCCGGCCAGGGCCCGGTCGAGGACGCGCCGGATTCGTTCCGTGTGGCCCGCTTCCTCCCAGCCGACCTTGACGACCAACAACATGGCAAGGCCCCCTTCCTATACGAGGCGGCTCAGTGCCGTATAAGCCGTTTCCAGCGCGCATAGAAGGCCGGGCAGGCACAGACGTCTTCATAGGTCACGCAGCCGCCGGCGACGCGGTTCTTGACGCCGAAGAAAGCGCCTTTCGATGTATCGCCGAGGTAGACCGACCCGTAATGCCACTGGCCGCGCAGGGTCAGGATGATCGACAAGGCCGCCGACGACAGGGCCGGGGCGATGTAGGGCTTGTAGCCCAGGTCGCGGACGGCGACGTTGGCATGGACGACGAGGTCCGTCAGTTCCCTGGACAGCGCGTCGTCATAGCCGTCGAGGCGGTCGGCGATGACCAGGTCTACCCCGTGGGGTCCAAAGGCGCGGCCTTCTTGCAGATAATGGGCGAAGCGCGGATCCTTTTTCGCATAGTAGCAGGCCCGGGCATGCATGACGCCCAGGCCGTAGCCCTGGATCTGCGACGGATGGAGACCGGAAGCGGTCAAAAAGGCGCGGCACAAGGGGTCGACCGGATCCGATACGATGCAGACCTGGCCGCCGAAGCCGGCCTGGCGGGCCAGGGCCGCATAATGGGCGACGAGACTGCGGTTGGCTTCGAGCTGGGCCATGCGCACGTCGCCGCCGGCGCCGACAGGCGGTACGCCCTTGCTGGCACAGAAAATGAAGACATCGCAGTCGAAGACGTCTTTTTCCGGGACGATGGTCACGGCCGGCAGGACCGGGTCGTCACAGCCATCCAGTCCGGCAAAGGGGTAGCGTATCTGGTTCATCTCCATTTCCAGGCGGGCCAGGTTCTTCTCGTTGATATCGCACATGCCGACAGAACCGATGACGTCCTGGCCGGCCAGGAGCAGGCCGATGAGCATGGTCGTGCCCACATCGCCCAAGGCGACGATATGGACGCGGGCCTTCCCGGCCAGCTGCGGTGCCCTGTCGAGGGGCATGGCAGAGGCTCCGATTTCTCCGGGCAGATCATGTATCCATTTATTCAAGTTCTCCATCTCCTTCCCCCCAGCGCAGGCGGATGAGCCGTTCGATATCGTTCTTGATGAAGCGCGTCGGGTCCATGTTCTCATCGAACTTGACGCCGACGTCGATATCGGGGATGCGCGGGTAGGTAATGACTTCGCCGAGCCGCTTCAGGGTCAGGCGTTTTTCAAAGGTTTCCTGGTAGACGTCCTGCAATGTCTCCATGATAGATGCGGCATTTTGCAGACACGTCAGGGAGTATAAGTAGTCGGCGTCGCTGTTGCCCTTGCCGATGAAAGCCGGCTTGACATAGGGCAGGACCAGGTTGATCGACGGATTGCGGCCGTAGCCGCTGTAGTTATGGGCATTGTCCAGGCTGTCGCCGCCGATGAAGGGATAGCAGTCCCTTTCGTTGAGCCAGACTTCCAGGCTGGGCAGGAAATAAGCGCTCTCGGCGCGGATGTCCTTTTCTTCCATCATGTCCATGGCCTGACCGGTCATGACGCCGACCAGGACTTCCTTGATTTCGACGCCGTTCTGTTCCAGGTAGGGCGTCAGCATGCGCATGCGGTGGCCTTTGTGCAGGAGGTCGTCGATGAGGATGACCGGCCTGTCGAAGGACTTGATGGTCTTGACCTGATTGTCGACGGACGAATAGTGCTGACATTCGGCGATGGTAAAAGACTTGACCGTGCGGTCGAAATACTTGTCGATGTGCAGGCCCTTGGTCACCGTGTTGGGTACGAGGACATCGCTCAGGGCCTTGCCAAAGGGAACGGTCATGTACGGGCCGCGGCGCTTCTTCTTGTCTTCGACGATGGAAACGCCGTTGATTTCAGCGACTTTCTTGATGATCTTATTATAAAAGGCACTCATGTTGAAAGACAGGATGAGCTGGCCCGGATAAATGTGGTTCATGACCGACAACAGATTGTTGTGGGCCTCGTAGATGGCCCGGCGGACGCGGGGATTCTTGTTGAAGGGGTTCTTGATGGTCGTTTCGACGTCGCGGAAAATGACGATGGGCGATTTCATGTTGACTGCATAAATCGGCGTCTCTTCCGGCGGCGCAATGTTGACGAACCCCTGGCGGCGCAATGCGTCGATGACGGGCTGCTCGCAGCCGGCCGGATCGACGGGATGGTAGACGGCGTAGGCGTAGTCGCGGGCAATGAGCTCTGTCAGGATTTCCGTAATGATGATCTGGCTGACATTGGCAATGCCGGCCATGTCGTCGGCATAGAGAAAGCCGATGCAGGCAATGCCTCCGTCAGCGGCATCGCGGATGTGCGAGGCAATGGCCGAGTCGTGGAACTCGCGCAGCAAATCGCGGGAGCCCACGCGGTGGACGGCGGCGTAAGCGATCATCTTGCGCTCCTGGCTGGCGTCGTCGATGTACAGCGTCCAGACATAGTCCTTTTCGACGTAGCTGTCGACGGTCTCCGTATGGTAGCCTTTATCCCAGAGGGCGCTGCAGATGGGCCACAGGCTTTCGGCGCCGCGCGGCTTGAAAGAGCCGATGCCGATTTCCCGAGCTTCCAGGACGTGCTTGTACGCCGGTTCGCGCAGGTAAAGGTTGTTATCGTAAATGAAGTTCTGTGCCACGGCGTCGATGAGGTTGGAAATATCCCGGTTAAGGTCGATGTTCTCGCGTATCTTCGTCGAGCTGATGTCTTCGTAGAACTTGTCCAGCGTCAGGCGGATGACCTTGGCCTGGATGCCGTAGGTCTTTTCATGCTGGTCCGGTTCGGCATTTTCCCGCGTCTCCCTGGCGAAGGCGATATGGTTGACCGTATGGATCGAATCCGGCGTCGGTACGGCCCGGTAAGCCGACGCATTTTCGATGACGTCCGTGCCGACGGCGATGTACAGGTCCCGGCCGGCAAAGATGTCCTTGAGCTTCTTGATGTCCGCCGGATTGGCGATGTTGATGGGGATATCGTCCGGGAAGGGATACATGTTCTCTTCATCGGCGACGGATATGTTCATGATCTTGCGGCGCATGAGCCGCGGCTGGGTGTGCTTGGACCAGGAAAATTCATCGAGGGCCAGGTAAATGTCGAAGCCCAGGTCGCGTATCTTGCAGGCCACGGCCTTGTGGCCCAGGCTGAAGGGGTCGAAGGTCCCCGGATAGAAGCAGGGCTTGCGGCCTGTTTCAAAGGTAAAGGGCCCTCTGGCGAATTCGTGCTGGCTGATGTAGCGGTAAATATGGTTGAGCACGGCCGAATTACTGTAGAAATCCAGGTTTTCTTCGCTGTTCTCATCGAGGAGGACCAGGAGTTTCTTATAGCAGTGGCTGAAGAGGAAATCTTTCCGTTCGTCCGGCATGAGCGGGCTGTGGAAGATGAATTTCCCTAAATCGCGAAAGGCGTCGCGGCTCAGTTCCTTATTGTAATGGGCATAGGCCTTGATCATGATGTACAGCAGGCGGCGCTGGCGCTTTTCGTTGACCGCCGGGTCTTCTGAGAACTCTTTGGCAAATTCGTCGAATTGTTCCAAAATGATGCCCACTGTCTGGACCATGGACGCTGCCAAGGGGATGTTGACCGTCAGCAGCTGGCCTTCGATGGTCTTGACGAATTCGTCGAACTCCCGCGGCGGCAGCTTGAGGATCATCTTGCCCAAAAATTCCGGCACGTATTTAGAAATCTGCGGGTCGCCGATTTCCAGGCCGTTGAACAGTTCGACCGTCAGTTCGTTGCGCTGGGCATAAGTCATGTTCGAGGCAATCTTGAGCAGGCTGTTGCCGGCGGCGCGGCGGACGAAGATGGATTCGCTGACCTTGAGCAGATTGGTCAGATGGGTCCCGAGATGCATGACGCTGCCGGCATCGCTCTGGCCGTCGATGTAGCGCAGCATGAGTTCCAGGTTGGCCACTTTGACGACCCAATGGGTCCCCATCTTGAGGTCGGCCAGGAAGAGGTTGCCTTCCCGTTCAAAGAAGGCGTCCCGCCCTTCAGGCAGGTTCATGACCTTGAGCAGGTCCTTATAGTACAAGTCATCCGTATAGTCGGCAAAGACGTGGCGGGCGCAGTTCAGGGCGGCCACGCGCAGGTTGAAGGATTCACTCTGCTTGGCCCTTTCTATGAAGGGGCCGGCGGCGGCCATAAAGGCTTCGTCCAGATAGTCCCGGTCCATGTCGGCCAGGACCTTCAAGAGGATGATATACTCTTCTTCACTGTAATTGCGCCGTTCATAATACGGCCCCATGACGGCCGTATAGCGGGGACGCTGGGACCGGGCACAGCGGTGCAGGACGGCCGATACAAAGGTGCTCAGGCAGTAGCCGATCCACAGCTTGTGCTGCTCGGTGAAGCGGATATCCGGGCAGATGATGCGGTCCAGGTAGGTCGTGAACAGGGACAGGTTGGTCACGGCCTTGGCCGGCAGGGAGACGCCTTCGGGCAGTTCCTTGGTATACGTATCGTTGAAATTGGCGATGATGCGTCCCATGAGGGCTGCCGCCTGCAGGCGGATGTCGCCTTCGCGGTGGGACAAGAGCTCGTAGAGGAACTTCAGGGTCATGAGCTTCTGATGCTCCGTCATGTACGTCGAATATTCCTCGAAGATGCCGATATACGTGCGGACATTCTTCCACTGCCGCTCGCTGCGGGCCGCTTCGATGAGGTTGCCAAAATCGCTTTCATCACGGAAGATGCTCATGAGGCGGATGTTGTGGTCGATGGCGGCATATTTGAGCTGGGCAATGACGTCATTGCCTTCGAGGAGGACTTTTTCCCGATGGATGGGCTGCGGCGGGTCGGCCGGTTCCCAGGCGAAGTCGGCAGGCAGTTCGGTGACGGCGCCGTGTTCTTTCATGAAATCTTCAAAGTCCGCCAATTTAGCATAGACTTTCTGATAGCGCTGGCGCTTGGCGTCGTCGACATTATCCAGCTTCCCCAGGATGACGTCGAAGGCCTGGGCCAGGGAATAGAAATGGACGATTTCCCTTCCCTGGGCATCGCGGCTGCTCTTGACGCGGAAATCGGCATAAATGAGCAACAGCGATTCGACGGACAGGTTTTCCAGTTCCAGGTCCCAGACGGAATGGTTAGCCGCGATGTGGCCGATACCCGGCAGGCCCAGGCGGCGGCAGCACATGCCCGTATAATAATAATGTAAATAAGGGACCCGCTTCTCTTCATTCTTCTTGCAGCCGTACTTGCCGATATCATGGCAGGCAGCGGCGCCGGAAATGAGGGCGACGTCGACGGGGATGCCGTTCCGCGCCAGCTGGCGAGCTGCGTAAACGGCGACGTAGTGGACGCCGCCGACGTGGCCCAGCGTATTGAAAGGCGTAATGTCGACGCCGATGCGCATGAATTCATAAATATAATCGTCGGCAGCCAGTGTACGCAGGCGCAGGTATTCCTTGGTGTAGCCGTGGGCCATGATTTCCTGGACCGATACCAGGGGCATGTCCCGCTTGGGGTCGAAGGGCAGGACCTGGCGTTCATAGCGGTAGAGGCCGCACAGGACCTGCATGAGGATCAGGCAGCCCCGCCGGTAGATGTCGCCATGACTGCCGCGCCCTGTCAGGGCCATGGCCTCCGGGCCCTGGCAGGAACCGGGAAAGAGGCGGGCCAGGACGCGCTGATGGCAGCAGCGCAGCCAGCCGCCGGCCGGTTCGTCCCGGAGGCAGTCCAGATAGGGTTTGGCCGCCGCGACGACAGCAGGCGAAGAAAAGCGCCCTTCCCCGTCGCGGCAGTGCTGTAATTCATCGGCCAGGGACCGCAGGCGGCTGCGGCGTATCCAGGCCGTCATTTCATCTTTTTCCATTCCCAGCGTCGCCAAAAAATGCCGGCTCTCCAGGGCCGCCGACAGGGACGTGAAAATGGCTGTCGTCGAATCTTTCATAGTGCTCCTTCCGAAGTTTGATGTCGTAATGTCAAACCTCACGCAGTGACGCAAAAAGGGCCCTTGCATAATGGTAAGAACCATGATGCAACAAGCCCCCCTCGCCGCCATTGGCTGATTTTATTCTGGATACAGTTCTTTATTGCGTTTGACGATTTCCATGACCAGGTTCGCCGTTTCTTCGATAGCCTTGGACGACACATCGATGATGGGACAATGGAGGCGGCGCATGACACCGCGGGCATATTCCAGTTCTTCATTGATGCGTTCGATATTGGCGTAGCTGGCGTTGGCATCGAGCCCCATGCTGCGCAGCCGTTCCGAACGGATGAAATTCAGCTTGAACGGGTCGATGATGAGGCCGACGATCTTGCGGGCCGGGATCTGGAACAGTTCCGGCGGCAGGCTGACTTCCGGCACCAGCGGCAGGTTGGCCGCTTTGATGCGCTTATGGGCCAGGTACATGGAAAGGGGCGTCTTCGACGTGCGCGAGACGCCGACGATGACGATATCGGCCTTCAAGAAGCCCATGGGGTTCTTGCCGTCGTCGTATTTGACGGCGAATTCGATAGCTTCGACGCGTTTGAAATATTCTTCGTCGAGCTGATGGATCATGCCGGCCTTCAAAGTCGGTTCCGTATCCGTCAGGGTGCCGACGCCGGCCAGCATGGGGCCGATGATATCGACGACGGTGACGTTGGCCGACTTAGTCAGTTCCCACAGTTTCCGGCGCAGGGTCGGCGAAATGATGGTGTAGCAGATCATGGCATTGTGAGCTTCGGCCTTGCAGACCAGCTCCTCGATTTGCTGTTCCGACCGGATGTACGGTACGCGGATGATGTTGAATTCTTGCTTGTCGTACTGGCTGGCTGCTGCCCGGGCGACGCGTTCAGCCGTTTCACCAAGCGAGTCTGAGCAGGCATAAATAATCGGTTTTTCCACAGTTATCTCCTCCCTAACCCACATTCTACAAAGAGACGGGTTATGTTCGTTTTTGATATCCTGCCAAGGATCTTCAATTCCTTCTTGTCGTCTTCATCGGTACTTTCGACCTCGACGACAGGCAGGCAGTCGATTTCATATTCGATCAGGCGCTGAGCGGCGACGATAGCCTTTTCCTCAGGCTGGGCATAGATCACTTTGCTCACTGGCGTCATGACCATGCGCACCGGCAGGGCCCGCAGGTCATTGCTGCCCATAGCCGTTTTCAATAAATCCTTTCGCGATACGACGCCGGCCAGGATATTGTCCGTCCCGACAAAGACGGTCCCCGCATCTTCCGTAAACATGGCGATGATCGCATCGTAAGCACTCGTATGCTCACCGACGATCACAGGCTGCGACAGGCAGGAATCAATGGTGATATCCGTGATGGCCCGCGAGAGCAGGTCTTTTTCTTTATTGCCCGTAAAAAAGTAGCCTAATTTCGGCCGCGCATCGATGAGCCCTAACATGGTCAGGATGGCCAGGTCCGAGCGCAGGGCTGCCCGCGTCACGTGGAGCCGGTTAGCAATATGCTGGCCCGTAATCGGACTGTTTTCCTTTACAATCTGTAAAATCGTTTCCTGACGTTCCGATAACATAGCGTCTTTTCACCCCCTACATAGCAAGCGTTCTCTTATTCACTTATTATCATAACATATATAAAAACATCCCGCGATATAAGATGTATAATATGCAAATAGTGTATAATACAAGGTCCTAGTATGAGAAAAAGGCGGCCCAAAAGTCTGTTTTTCTTTTGGGACCGCCTTTCTATTACTCATAAATCGGATATGCTATTACCACGTATAATCTTCTGTATCAGCACGGCCCTTGCCTGTCAGCGAATCGAGGAGGATACGCTGTTCGACTTGTGCCACGTGTTTCCGTGTCGATACGACGGCATCGGGGTTGACCGAGATGGAATCGATGCCGCTCTTGACCAGGAATTCAGCGAAGTCCGGATAGACGCTCGGTGCCTGGCCGCAGATGGAAACGGTCTTGCCGTCCTTATGGGCTACGGCAATGAGATGGCGGATAGCCCGTTTGACTGCCAGGTTGCGTTCATCGAAGAGCGGTGCTACCGTATCGTTGTCGCGGTCGCAGCCCATGATGAGCATGGTCAGGTCGTTGGAGCCGATGGAATAGCCATCGACGAACTGGTTGAACTGGTCGGCCAGGATGATATTGGACGGGATTTCAGCCATGAGCCAGACCTTGAAGTCCGGACCGCGGTGGAGGCCTTCCTGAGCCATGAGGTCGACGACTTTCTGCATTTCATCGACGCGGCGGCAGAAGGGGATCATGACGTTGAGGTTCTTGTAGCCGTATTCTTCGCGGACTTTGCGGACAGCTTTCAGTTCCAGTTTGAAGGCTTCGACGTATTTCGGATCATAGTAACGGGAAGCACCGCGCCAGCCGAGGAGGGCGCTGCTTTCCTGGGGTTCGTATTTGTCACCGCCTGTCAGGTTGCGGTATTCACTCGATTTGAAGTCGCTCAGGCGCAGCGTGACCGGACGCGGAGCCAGTGCCTGGCAGACTTTGCGGATACCTTCGGACAACTGATCGACGACGCGGTCAGCCCGGCCCGTTTCGATGAGGTATAACGGGTGTTCATGAATGAATGTCGTCCAGATGAATTCTTCGCGCATGAGGCCGATGCCGTCGCAAGGCAGTTTGCCGTATTTTTCAGCCAAATCCGGGTTGCCCAGGTTCATGTAAATCTTCGTGCCCGTAATCGGAGCGGCTTCGGCAGCGACGACGGTCGTTGCAGTCTGGCCGGCCGGGGCTTCAGCAGCTTCCGGTTTGACGATGTCGGCGACGATGCCTTCATAGACGATGCCGTTCGTCGCATCGACTGTGATTTCTGCGCCATCCTGGATGGTTGTCGTCGCTTCGACGCTGCGGCTCTTCGTGCCGACGATGCAGGGGATGCCCAATTCACGGCTGACGATGGAAGCGTGGCAGGTCATGCCGCCGGCATCGGTGACGATGGCCTTGGCCTTCTTCATGGCCGGTACCCAGTCCGGAGCGGTCATGGTCGTAACCAGGATTTCACCGTCTTTGAATTCAGCGATCTTCGACGGGTCGAGGATGACATGGGCTTTGCCAGCAGCGCTGCCCGGGCTGGCCGGCAGGCCTTTGACGACGACTTTGCGGTCCGTCGTGACAGCGGCCTTTTCGGCAGCGGCTTCTTTCTTTTCTTTATTCTTCTTGGACCATACCGTTTCCGGACGGGCCTGGAGGAGCCATACCTTATTGGTCCGTTCGTCGACGCCCCATTCCATATCCATGTAGCAGCCGTAATGCTTTTCAATAGCTTTGGCGTACGTAGCCAGTTCCTTTACCTGTTCGTCCGTAATGACCTGCTGTTTCTGCAGTTCCGGCGGAACGAGTTTTTCTTCGCAATCGCCGCCCGGTTTGCGGACCAGTTCGATCGGTTTGGTATTGATCATCTTGGAGAGGATGGTCAGGTCGTCTTTGCGGACTTTGAAGTTATCCGGCGTAACCGTGCCCTGTACGACGTATTCGCCGAGGCCCCAGGCCCCTTCGATGGTAATCGTCGAATCATCGCCCGTGACCAGGTCGACGGTGAACATGACGCCGGCAGCTTTGGAGAAGACCATCATCTGGATAGCGGCGCTCAAAGCGACGGAGAGATGATCGAAGCCCTGTTTCGTGCGGTAGTACGTAGCGCGGTCGGTAAAGGTCGATGCGTAACATTCCTTGACCTTCTGGATGACCATGTCAGCCCCCTGGACGTTGAGGTACGTATCCTGCTGACCGGCAAAGCTGGCGTCCGGCAAGTCTTCAGCGGTTGCACTGGAGCGGACGGCGACGAAAGGATTGGCTTCGCCGACTTTCTTACCCAATTCTTCGTAACTCTTGCGGATATCGGCTGCCAAGTCGGCCGGCATTTCTGCATCACAGATGGCCTTGCGGATCTTTGCCGTCACATCGCGGAGCTGGACAGCGTCTTCGACGTCGGTCAGGCCTTTCAGTAATTCCGGGATCTTGACGTCCATGCCCGTTTCATGCATGAAATGGCGATAGCCTTCGGCTGTCGTCGCGAACCCATAGGGAACGGGAACATCCGTCTGAGACGTCAATTCACCGAGGGAAGACGATTTACCGCCTACGAGAGCTACATCGGCTCTGCGCAGTTCATCGAACCACAATACAAATGCTTTTTCTCTGTCCTTTGCCATAATCCTTACCTCCTGCTATTATAACCAAGCGTGTACGCTAAATTGTCTGCTTGTTACGTTTATAGTACGCTATTTCTCTGCGATTGTCAATGGAATTTCTAAAAAAGCTACATGATACTCTTTTAAAGAGTATACTACATATGAAATATTTTCGGATTCCGTGTAGCGTAAAACGATTTAATCGCCAAAAAGACTTTAAATTTTTTCAACCTGTCCCGCCTATGTCCCGCCTATATAGGATAATGATGTATGATGTGATATAATAAGAAATTAGTAATGTCTCATTACCTGCTCATCTTGAACGATTACGTCGTCACGTAGGAGGAAAAAATGTATACACCCAGACGCAGAGCAAAAAAAGCCAAAAAAGCCGGTCCCCTTCGCCGCATCCGCCTTTTCATCGCCTTATGCCTTGTCGTTTTCGCAGGCTTAGGGTTTGGCTATATTTTTGCTGCCTATCAAAGTTTGCCTGCTGTAGGCAATAACATGCGGCCTGCCGTTTCATCACAGGTCTTCGATTCCCACGGCCGGCTGATCACGACCCTTCATTCCGATCAGAACCGCTTGCCCATCGACATCAACAAAGTGCCGCAGAATCTGCAGAATGCCTTCATCGCTGCCGAAGACAACCGCTTCTATGAACACATCGGCATCGACCCTATCGGCATCTTCCGCGCCATCTTTGCCAACCTGACCAACCGCGGCATCGCCCAGGGCGGCAGTACCATCACCCAGCAGCTGGCCAAGAACGCCTTCCTGTCCCAGGAACAGACATTGAAGCGTAAGATACAGGAAGCCATGCTGGCCCTGGAAATCGAACACAAATACAGTAAAAAAGAAATCCTGGAAATGTACATGAACCAGATTTACTTCGGCCAGGGTGCCTATGGCATCCAGACAGCGGCCAAGACGTATTTCAACAAAGACGTCAACGAACTGACCCTGACGCAGTGCGCCATGCTGGCCGGCCTGCCTAAGAGCCCGAACTACTACTCGCCCTTCAACAACTTGAACGAAGCCAAGAAGCGCAAGAACGTCGTCCTCGACCAGATGGTCAAATACGGCTACGTATCGGCTGCCGAAGCGGAAGACGCCAAGAACCAGGACCTGGGCCTCTCCAAGAGCCATCAGTCCAAAGAAGCCGACGAATATGCATCCTTCATCGACTACGTCTCCCAGCAGGTCGCCAAGAAATACGGCGACGATGCCCTCTATAAGGAAGGCCTCAAGATCTACACGACCATGGACGTCGACAAGCAGCACGCCGCCGTCCGGGCCATGCGCAACCTGCCCAACAACTACACTGACGAAAACGGCCTGACTCAGCCGCAGGCAGCCATCGTCTCCATCGACCCCAAGACGGGCCACATCCTGGCCATGGTCGGCGGCCGCGGACAGGATAGCTTCAACCGCGCCAGCATGGCTGTCCGCCAGCCTGGTTCGGCCTTCAAGCCTTTCGTCTACCTGACGGCGCTGCAGCACGACATGACGCCGGATACGACCATGGACGACCAGCCCGTCACCTACGGCAGCTGGAGCCCGAAGAACGCCGGCGGCTCCTACAGCGGTACCATGACCCTCAGCGATGCCCTGGCCCACTCGGTCAACACCATCGCCGTCCAGCTGGCTGACAAAGTCGGCACGAAGAACATCATCGCCAATGCCAAGAAGATGGGCATTACCACCCTCGACGCCAAAGACGACAACCTGGCCATGGCCCTGGGCGGCCTGACCAAAGGCGTCACGCCGCTGGAAATGGCCAGTGCTTATGGCACCTTTGCCAATAAGGGCGTCCACGTCAAACCGACGGCTATCGTCAAAATCCTCGACCGCGACGGTAACGTCCTGGAAGACGCATCGACGTTAGAAAAAGAAGAAACGAAGACCCGCGTCATGTCCGAACGGGAAGCCTATGAAATGACGACTATGCTCGAAGGCGTCATCGACCACGGCACAGGGACAGCCGCCGCCATCGGCCGTCCGGCCGCCGGCAAGACCGGTACGACAGACGACAACAAAGACGCCTGGTTCGTCGGCTACACGCCGGACATCGTCACAGCCGTATGGATTGGCGACGATACGGGTTCGCACAGCTTAGGCGAAATCTACGGCGGCACGATCCCGGCAGAAATCTGGAAGGATTACATGTCGTCGGCTACGTCCGATGAATCGGGTGGCGACTTCTCCGCCCCGTCAGGCATGGAACGCCGTAAAGAAACGACGTCGTCTTCATCTTCCAGTAACAGCGTCCGCAGCGACGACCGGGAAGAACCGAAGAAAAAATCGGCGACGACCGAAAAAACGACGACCAAAGAAAAATCCAAACAACAGACCCAGCAGCCGGCCAGACAACAAGCCGACCGCAATAATAAGGAATAGTGAAAAAGAGGCTGTCGCATGTGCGACAGCCTCTTTTTGAGTATTGAGTTTGCAGTATTCGTAGGGGCCGTCCCAAAGGGCGGCCCGCCTGAAATAATGATGCCCACATTATACATGACGGGTGATGTATAAAAACATCCCCTACAAGGTTAAACCTCTCCGACCCATTTGGGCCACCTCTCCTAGTAGGAGAGGCTTACGAAGCCTTCGTGCGACCTCCCCTCATCCGCCCATGACGGCGATGGTTTCGGGGACGATGAAGTCTGCTTCCGTGCAGGCCCGGATATCTTCTACGGTATAGCCCGGTGCCAGTTCCCGCAGGACCAGGCCCTGCGGTGTGACTTCAAAGTAGCCGCGTTCGGTTACGATATCGGTGACGCAATGGGCTCCCGTCAGGGGCAGCGTACATTTCTTCAGTATCTTGGAATGGCCGCTCTTTTCGCAATGGTCCGTGGCGACGATGATTTTCTTGACACCGGCACAGAGGTCCATGGCCCCGCCCATACCGGGAGCGAATTTCCCAGGAATGGTCCAGTTGGCGATATTCCCTTCCTGGTCGACTTGCAGCGTTCCCAGGACAGTCGCGTCGATATGACCGCCGCGGATGAAGGCAAAGGACGTTTCGTGGTCATAGACGCTGCCGCCGGTAATGACTGAGGCCGGCTGGCCGCCGGCGTCGATGACGTCGATGTCGACATGGTCCCAATCCGGCGACGGGCCGCTGCCGACCGTGCCTATTTCCGCTTCCAGCCAGAGGTCTACGCCTTCAGGCAGGTAGTTGACGCACATCAGGGGCAGGCCGATTCCTAAATTGACGAAATCCCCATTTTTGAAGAATTGGGCACACCGCCAGGCAATCAAAGCTCTTCCTTTCCGTTCGACCATGACCTCATCCCCTTTCCTGCCGTTCCCGCGCTTTAGCTTCGGCACGGGCCCTGGCCTTTTTCCACATCGGGCAGACATAGCGTTTTTCGCCCTGCCGTTCATAGACCATATCGACGACGGGCGCCGGAATGGCGATTTCTTCCGGCGAAAGCTGGCCGACAGGGACGATTTCTTCGACTTCGGCAGCGACGAAATCAGCAGCATAGGCAATGGTGCTGTTCGTCGCCCGTGAATTCATGCGGAAATAGAGATTGCCTGCCGTATCGGCTTTGGTCGCTTTGACCAGGGCCACGTCGGCATGGAGCGGCAATTCCAGGAGGTATTCTTTCCCGTCGATGACCAGCTTCTGTTTCCCTTCTTCGACACTCGTCCCGACGCCCGTCGGCGTGAGGACGCCGCCCAATCCGGCACCGCCGCAGCGCACCCGTTCGGCCCAGGTCCCTTGGGGAACAAATTCGACGGCCAGTTCACCTGCCAGCATCTGTTTCAGTGCTTCCGGGTTGAGGCCGATATGGGTCGTAATGATGGACGATACGCGATGGGCCACGATGAGTTTGCCTACGCCCTGGCCGGGATAGCCCGCCGATACGGCGATAGCTTTGATATCCTTGACGCCTTTTTCCAGCATGCCGTCGATGATCTCATCGGCTGCAAACTGGCCGTGCCAGTCGCCGAACATGATGGTCTGGCCATCGTGGATATGTTCCAGGATATCTTGGAGAGAAAATACTTTCGATAACACCGTACTCACTCCCTTCACAAAGCAGCCTTACTGGCCGGTAAAATGGGGACGCCGTTTTTCCATGAACGCGCAGACGCCTTCGGCGAAATCCTTGGTCCGGGCACATTCGCGCTGGCACGGGACTTCGATATTTTCCAGGTAGTGCTGGTATTCGGCAAAGGCGGCTGCATAGATCTGGCGCTTGATATTCTTGTAGGAAATGATCGGCCCTGACGCCAATTTCTTGGCAAACTTCATCGTTTCACCGTCGAGGTCCTCGTTGGGCACGATGCGGTAGACGATGCCCAGGTCCTTGGCTTCCTGAGCGCTCACCGGCCGGCCGGTCGCACAGATATCCATGGCCCGTTTCGGCCCCAGCTGTTTGACCAGCAGATACGAACCACCCGTATCGGGGACCAGGCCCAGGTTGACGAAGGCCATGATGAACTTGGCGTTTTCACTGCAAATGATAAAATCTGCCGTCAGTGCCAGGCTGGCACCGGCACCGGCTGCGGCACCGCTGACCGAGGCGATGACCATCTTGCTCATCTTCTTCAGGCCGTCCGTGACCTTGCCTACCTTGCCGATGAGGCCGTCCATATTGACGTCACCGCCGGCCTTGATGAGCTGGTAGAAGTAGCCGATGTCGCCACCAGCCGAAAAAGCACGGGGAGAACCTTTGAAGACGACGACTTTCACCGATTCATCGGCTTCAGCCGCCTGGACGACGTAGAGCAGTTCATCGGCCATTTCTTCATCGATGGCATTGAGATTCTTGGGATAATCGAGCTGAACGACAGCAATACCGTCCTCGACAGTATAGTGCAATTTTTTGAGCTTCATATGAATTCCTCCTCGCAACTATAACAAAACGGAAAGTTAAGCTTTCCTTATATTCATATTATAACATATATTTTAGTAAAAAACCTATACTTGAAAGGCATGAAAAAGGCGCTGTCTCGCGACAGCGCCTTTTTAGTGGCTCGTGGCTCGTGGCTCGTGGGGCTCGTGGTTCGTGGTTCGTAGCTCGTAGGGGCGACCACGTGGGGCGCCCGCTTCAGATAAATGGGTCACGGGATTCCTGCATATCCCCGCACGCGCGAGCCCCTACGAGGTTAAACCTCTCCGGC
Source organism: Megasphaera sp. NM10 (assembly GCF_000417505.1). Taxonomy (GTDB): domain Bacteria; phylum Bacillota; class Negativicutes; order Veillonellales; family Megasphaeraceae; genus Megasphaera; species Megasphaera intestinihominis. The sequence goes on along the minus strand of NZ_APHY01000027.1, from coordinate 9,016 downwards.
CCATTCGGGCCACCTCTCCTAGCAGGAGAGGCTAAATCCTTTCCATCCGCTAGCCCCTAACCGCTAGCTGCTAACAACGTAAAAGAGGCTGTCGCATGAAGACAGCCTCTTTTTGAGTTTTAAGTTTATAGTTTTTAGTTTGCAGCAAATCCCCTTAAATTTAAAACCATCCGCTAACAACTAGCCACTAGCCACTAGCCACTAACCACTAGCTTTTTATTAATCGATGCAATACTGGCAGAAGATGCCGCGGAGGTCGAATCCGCGGTTTTCTTTTTCCTGATGGGCCGTTTCTTTCGGCTGGTCCATGGAAGCGACGAGTTCCTGACCGCGGCAGTAGATGCCTTCGCCGTTGGCGTTGCCGCTGATGGGCAGGGGCATCATGGTATTGATCATATCATCGAAAGTAAAGTGTTTATTCATCTGAAAAGCCTCCTCTTAAGACTTCAATCATTATTATCTTGCTTGAGCATAAGTTTACGCTTTTCAATGCCTTTTTGTCAATGCTAATTACGAATCATTTTTGCATTTCATCAATTCAATATTAGAATCTCTTTATGCTTTATTCAATACCTTATGGACCAAAGCACTGATGACCATGAGGATGACGACGACAGGGACCGTAATGCCCACTGGCGTATCGACGTTGAGCAGAAAGCGGTACAAGATGACGCCCAGGACCCAGAGGACCAGGTTGAGCCAGTTGACGCTGTCTGCCGTGTGGTCCTGCTTGAGGATGAAGAAATCCGACAAGAGGATGGCCGTCATCGGCGCAAAGACCGAACCGATGAGGTAGAGGAAGTCCTGGAACTGGTCCGGCGCGGCGAAGATGGCCAGGATGACGCCCAGGACGGTGGCGATGAGAGCCAGGACCTTATCCGAAACCTTGGGAACCAGGCTCTGGCAGCTGACGCCGGCTGAAAAGGCATCGAGGAAGGTCGTCGTCACTGTCGACAAGAGGACGACGAGGATCCCGGCCACGCCCATGCCGGCCTGGACCATGATGGCCGCAATATCGTCCTGCCCGGTGAACAGGGCGGCGCCCATGCCGATGAGGAACATCCACGAGCTGGCGATGAAATAGGCACTACAGCTGGCCGCCGTAGCCAGGCCCGGCTTTTCAGCCGTCCGCGTGTAGTCCGAAATGATCGGCAGCCACGACAGCGGCATGGCGACGGCCAGTTCGACAGCGCCGCCAAAGGTCAGGTCGCCAGCCGGTACCTGGGGCGTACCGCCTTTGAAGACGACCAGGCTGAGGACGATGGTCAAGATGAACAGCGCCGCCATGACGACGACGTTGACCTTGCTCAGGTTCTTCAGGCCCATGACGATCCACAAGGCAATGAAGGCGCCGATGATGAGGCTCCACCAGGACACGCCAATGGCGGCGATGGTATTGGCTGCCAAGGCGGCACTGGCGACCATGACGGCCGTCCAGCCGACGAGCTGGATGACATTCAGCCCGGCAAAGAGCTTGGCACCCTGAGTGCCGAAAGAAATGCGCACCGTTTCCATGGCGCTGCCGCCGGTCCGCCCGCCGATAAGGCCGGCCAGATACATGACTGTCCCGCCGATGAGGTGGCCCAGGATGATGGCCGCAAAGGCCTTGGCAAAGCCCAGCGGTGCCAGAAGCATGCCCGTCAGGATTTCAGCGATGGAAATGCCGGCGCCGAACCATAACAGGCCGTTAGAAAAGACAGATGTCTTACGTTCATTCACAATATGATACCAACCTTTCTGCATATAAATCATTAGCTCTATTAGTATAGCACATCTGCCGGGAAAACCCTATGCAGGACAGTCACTTTGTCACAATTTCAACTCACTTTACTAAGAAAAAGGGTATTTAGCTTTATTCCTTTTTAGGCTCATGCTATACTTAGCTAACAACAATAATAACTATAATAATCTTATAATCTTTTTTTATTTATACGTTTGGAGTGATACCATGAAAATTGACAAGCGCCTGAAAATCGTCATTGCCGCTGTCATCCTGGCTGCCTGTGCCTTTGGCGGCTATACATATTACCAGTCCCAACAAACGGCGAAGCAGGCCAAGGCCATCGAAACGGCCGACGTCGTCCGCAAAGACCTGCGCTCGACGGTTTCGGCGACGGGGACCATCAGCCCTGTCGATTCCGTAGAAGTCTCACCGAAAATCACGGCCCGCATCAGCCAGGTCCTGGTCAAAGAAAATGACCGGGTCACAGCCGGCCAGACCGTGGCTATCCTCGACGGCAAGGACTATGAAGCCAAGCGCGACCAGGCTCAATATAAAGTCACGAATGCCAAAGTCGAATACGACCGGGCCCAGCAGCTTTATGATCTCGGTGCCGGCACGAAACAGGCTTTGGATACAGCCAAGTTCAATTATGATACGGCCGTCAGCACCTTGACAGAAGCCGAATCAGATGTCGCTGAAACGGTCATCACAGCACCTATGGACGGCGTCGTCGTCGGCGAACCGAAGACGGTCGGCACCATGGCCGTCCAGGGCAACAGCAACCCGACAGTCATCATGCGCATTGCCGACACGTCGACCAAGCAGATTCTGGCCAAAGTCGATGAAACGGATATCGGCAAGATTCAAGTCGGTCAGGATGCTACCTTCACGGTCGACGCCTTTACGGACCGGACTTTCACGGCCCACGTCTCGAAAATCGCCAAGACCGATACGAGCAACACGTGGGACACGAATGGCACGAGTTCGACATCGAGCTCCTCTTCAAGCTCCTCGGCCAGCGTCATCTACTATTACGTCACCCTCGACGTCGATGACCCGGACGACGTCCTGAAACTAGGCATGACAGCCCGCGTCGACATTACGACATCGCAAAAAGACGATGCCCTCGTCGTCCCCATCGCCGCCTTGAAGACCAACGATTCCGGTTCCTATGTCATCCGCGTCGATGCCAACGGCCAGACCGAACAGGTCCCGGTCACGACGGGCATCTACAGCGATGAATACGTGGAAATCCTTTCAGGCCTGACCCAGGGCGACAAGGTTTCCATCACCTATACGGCCTCCAGCAAATCTTCGTCATCGAACAACAACCGGCGCCAGGGACCGCCGCCCATGTAAAGGAAGCATCGCCATGAAGCATGTCATCGAATTGAAAGATATCAAAAAGATATACCACATCGGCGGTGAAGATTTCGCCGCCCTGGCCGGCATTACCTTGAACATAGAAGAAGGCGAATTCGCCGCCCTCATGGGGCCGTCGGGCTCCGGGAAATCGACGCTCATGAACATCCTGGGCTGCCTGGACCGGCCCACGTCGGGCTCGTACAAGCTCGGCGGCAAGGAAGTCGCCCACCTCAGCGACGATGAACTGGCCGTCGTCCGCAACCAGCACATCGGCTTCGTCTTCCAGAACTTCAACCTCTTATCCCGCATTTCCGCCCTGGACAACGTCGCCCTGCCCTTGGTCTACGCCGGCGTCGGCCGCAAGGAACGGGCAGAACGGGCCATGGAAAACCTGAAATCCGTCGGTCTGGAAACGTGGGCCCACCACAAGCCCAACGAACTGTCCGGCGGTCAGCGCCAGCGCGTCGCCATCGCCCGGGCTCTGGTCAACAACCCGCATATCATCATGGCCGACGAACCGACAGGCAACTTGGACACGAAATCGACGAAAGATATCATGCGCCTCTTCGAGGCACTCCACGAAGAGCACAAGACGATCATCCTGGTCACGCACGAACCGGAAATCGCCGCCTGTGCCAACCGCCAGCTCCTGCTCTCGGACGGCAGGATTACCAAAGACGCCGGAAAGGGGGTCGTCATGGATGTTATTTAGTGAAAGCGTACAGATTGCCGTCACGGCCCTGTTGTCCAACAAACTGCGCTCTATCCTGACCATGCTGGGCATCATCATCGGCGTCGGTGCCGTCATCGCCATGATTTCCATCGGCATGGGCGTCAAGCAGAACGTCACCAACTCCATCGCCAGCCTGGGCAGCAACATGCTCATCGTCATGCCCGGCTCGACCAATCAGGGCGGTGTCCGCTCGGCAGCCGGGTCGAACCAGAAATTAAAATACGACGACGCGACGGCCATCAAGAACAAGATAAAGAACATCGACTACGTATCGCCGACAGTCAACAGTTCCTATCAGATCGTCAACGGCAACCAGAACTGGAATACATCGGTCTACGGCGTCACGCCGGAATACCTGCACATCCGCTCCCTCGTCGTCCAGTCGGGCTCCTTCATCACACAGAGCGACCTCAACTCGCGCAACCGCGTCGCCGTCATCGGACCGACGGTCGCGTCCAACCTCTTCGACGAAGCCAACCCGGTCGGCAAGAACATCCGCATCAACAACCAGCCGTACAAGATCATCGGCGTCCTGGAAAGCAAGGGCCAGTCCTCCATGGGCCAGGACCAGGACGATATCGTCATCGTCCCCTTGACGACGGCCCAGGAACGCCTCATGGGCATTACCTACGTCCGCTCCATCAACATCCAGGTCTCCAGCGCCGATAAAATCGAACAGGTCCAGTCCGAAGTCGAAACGCTGCTGCGCCAGCGCCATCACATCATGAACGGCAAGGAAGACGACTTCAACGTCCGCAACCTGACGAGCCTCATGGAAACCATGACCAGCACGACGACCATGCTGACCCTCTTCCTGGGCAGTATCGCCGCCATTTCGCTCATCGTCGGCGGCATCGGCATCATGAACATCATGATGGTCTCCGTCACTGAACGGACGCGGGAAATCGGCATCCGTAAAGCCCTGGGCGCGACCTTCCAGAACATCATGATGCAGTTCCTCATCGAATCCGTCGTCATCGGCGTCATCGGCGGCCTCCTGGGCATCGCCTGCGGCGTCGGCATCGCCCTGCTATCGCCAAGTCGGGCCTCTTCCAGACAGTCATCACGGCAGCACCGATCATCATCTCCTTCAGCTTCTCCGTCGGCATCGGCCTCTTCTTCGGCATCTACCCGGCCCGGAAAGCAGCCAAACTCGACCCCATCGAAGCCTTGCGGTATGAATAAAAAAAATGCGCTGTCGCATGAAGACAGCGCATTTTGAGTATTAAGTTTGCAGTTTTTAGTTTGCAGCAAATGGTAAAAAATTTAAACCCACTTCTACAAACTCCGTACTACAAACTATAAAGTAAAAGGTGCCTTGCACGATGGCAAAAATCTTCGTGCGACAGCCCCTTTTTAGTTGTTCGTGATTCGTGGTTCGCAGGGGATGTGCCCAAAGCTTTTTTGGCCCGTCAGGTGCCGACCCTCGGAAGGCACAGGACGGTTGCCAGAACGGACAGCTGTAGCGGGCGTCCCGGCTCTCCTGCCAGGAGAGCTGTCAGCGCAGCTGACTGAGAGGTTGCTTTTGAATCGTCGTACGGTTCATGGGATTCTTATAGGAGAGTCTGGAAATTCAACCTCTCCGGCCCGTTGGGCCACCTCCCCTATCATGGGAGGCTTGGCGCCCTGCAATCGGCGGGCCGCCCCTACGAACCCCTAGCCACGAGCCACGAACCACGAGCCACTAGCCACTAACCACGAACCCCTAATCTCTCAGCCAGCGGCGGATGTCGTCTTCGGCATCTTCGATGGTCGTACCCAGGAGGGCCAGGCTCTTGCCGAGTTTGGCATCCGGGCAGAGGGCGTGGATGTCTTCCAGGCTGTGGCCGACGCCGCTGCCTTCGTGGGTGCAGAAGGGATAAATCGTCTTGCCGGAAAAGTCATGGTTTTCCAGGAACGTCCACAAGGCCATGGGCATGGTGCCGCACCAGTTGGGGTAGCCCAAAAAGATGACGTCGTAGTCGTCGATGCTGGGGATATCCTTTTCCAGGGCCGGCCGGGCATTGTCGGCCTTTTCTTTCCTGGCGATCTTGACGACTTCCTGATAGTCATTGGGATAGACCGAAGCCGTGCGGATATGGAAGAGGTCGCCGCCCGTGAACAGGCGCAGCATCTGGGCTGCCCGTTCCGTATTGCCCACGGGCAGGTCGACGATCTTGCCGCTGACATAGTTCATGCCGGCGTGAGAAAAATATGCAATGAGGCATTTCTTACCTTGATAATCCATAAGTCAATCAAACCTCCCTGATATGTTTGACCTAAAAAGTCCCGATACAGTTTTCATTATACGGCAAAAATCGCCGCCATTCAATCACTATCATGAATGACGGCGATTTTATTTTATCATGCCTGCCAGCTGCCCTGTATCTTTCCAAGGCCCATATAATGTAGTAAAATAGAGTTTGTCAAAAGATTACTATGCTAAGTAATACAAGGAGGTCCCTTTATGGCTCATGTAAATGAAAACTACTTAAAACTCCCCGGCAACTATCTTTTTGCAACGATTGCAAAAAAAGTTGATGCTTATTCCAAAGCACATCCGGAAGCCAATATCATCCGCCTCGGCATCGGCGACGTCACCCGTCCCCTGGCCCCGGCTATCATCAACGCCATGCACAAAGCCGTCGACGAAATGGGCAAAGCTGAAACCTTCCGCGGCTACGGTCCGGAACAGGGCTATGATTTCCTTCGCCAGGCCATCATCGATGGCGACTACAAGACGCGCGGCATCGACCTCGAATTAGACGAAGTCTTCGTCGGTGACGGCGCCAAGACCGATGTCGCCTGCATCCAGGAAATCTTCGGCGACGACCTCAAATTCGCCGTAGCCGATCCGGTCTACCCGGTCTACCTCGACTCGAACGTCATGTTCGGCCACACAGGCGACTGGAATGCCGAAAAAGGCATCTACGACGGCGTCGTCTATCTCCCGTGCACCCCGGAAAACGGCTTCAAAGCCGAACCGCCGAAGGAAAAAGTCGACATCGTCTACCTCTGCAACCCGTCCAACCCGACTGGCACGGCCATGAGCAAAGAAGAATTGACCAACTGGGTCAAAGCTGCCAAAGAAAACAACTTCATCATCATCTATGATTCGGCTTATGAAACGTACATCACCGAACCGGACGTTCCCCACAGCATCTTTGAAATCGAAGGCGCTAAAGAAGTAGCCATCGAACTCCGCTCCTACTCCAAGTGCGCCGGCTTCACGGGTACGCGCTGCTCCTATGTCGTCGTCCCCCATGCCTGCGTCGCTTACAAGAAAGACGGCACGGCTGTCGAACTCAATCCCTTGTGGAACCGCCGTCAGTGCACCTTCTTCAACGGCACGCCGTACATCGTCCAGCGCGCAGCTGAAGCTTACTACAGCCCGGAAGGCCAGAAACAGTGCCTGGCTGACGTCGAATACTACATGGAAAACGCCCACATCATCCGCGACGGCCTGACCGAAGCCGGCTTCACCGTCTACGGCGCTACCAACTCGCCGTACGCCTGGGTACAGACGCCGAACGGCATGAAGAGCTGGGATTTCTTCGACCTGCTCCTGGAAAAAGCCCACGTCGTCACGACACCGGGTTCGGGCTTTGGCCCCCACGGCGAAGGCTACCTCCGCCTGACCGCTTTCGGCACCAAAGAAAACACGGTCGAAGCCGTCAAACGCATTGCTGATTTAAAATTATTCAAATAAAGGTGGTTTAACCATTGAGTACCAATCTGGAAGTAGGCATCGTCGGCCTGCCGAATGTCGGTAAGAGCACACTGTTCAACGCGATTACCAAGGCCGGCGCAGAAGCGGCAAACTACCCCTTCTGCACGATCGAACCGAATGTCGGCGTCGTAGAAGTCCCGGATAAACGCATCCAGGTCCTGACCGACATGTACAAACCGAAAAAAACAATTCCCGCTGTCATGCGCTTCGTCGATATCGCCGGCCTCGTCGCCGGTGCCTCCAAGGGCGAAGGCCTGGGCAACAAGTTCCTCAGCCACATCCGTGAAACCGATGCCATCGCTGAAGTCGTCCGCTGCTTTGAAGACTCGAACATCACCCACGTCGACGGCTCCATCGACCCGATCCGCGACATCGAAACGATCAATACGGAACTGTGCCTGGCCGACCTGGAATCGGCCCAGAAACGGGCGGACCGCATCGCCAAAGTCGCTCAGTGTGGCGACAAGGACGCCAAAGTCGAATACGCCGTCCTGAAAAAAGTCCTGGCCTGCCTGGAAAACGGCGACCCGGCCCGCAAAGCCGGCCTGACAAAAGATGAACTGCCGCAGGTCAAAGAACTCAACCTCCTGACCTTGAAGCCGATCATCTACATCGCCAACGTCGCAGAAGACGAAGCAGGCAATCCCGATGCCAACCCCAACGTCAAACGCGTCGAAGAATACGCCGCCAAGGAAGGCGCTCAGGTCGTCGCCGTCTCGGCCAAGATTGAAGCCGAAATCGCCGAACTGCCGGACGACGAAGCCGAAGTCTTCCTGGAAGAACTGGGCCTGCCCGAATCGGGCCTGGACAAGCTGATCAAAGCCAGCTATTCCCTGTTGGGTCTGATCAACTTCTTCACGGCCGGATCTGACGAAGTCCGCGCCTGGACCATCGTCAACGGCACGAAAGCCCAGAAAGCAGCCGGTAAGATCCACACCGACATCGAACGCGGCTTCATCCGCGCCGAAATCGTTTCCTACGACGACCTCATCGCCTGCGGCAGCGAACAAGCTGCCAAAGAAAAAGGCCTTGTTCGTCTGGAAGGGAAAGATTACGTCATGCAAGACGGAGATGTCACATACTTCCGCTTTAATGTATAGGAAAAAAGGGCCTGTCGCACGTAATCGTGCACAGGCTCTTTTTATGTATGCAAAAACATCATAGCTTTATGGTCGTTCTTCGTGGACGGTTTGCTCGGACTCAGAAGCGGCTTTGCCGCAATAGACTCTGGAAATCAGGCGCAGGAGCGCCAAAAGGCTCCCCTGTGAAGGGGAGCTGGCCGCCAACGGCGGTCTGAGGGATTCTTCTGAAGAGGTTGGCATCGGCCACCTGGCCCCTAGCTGGTTCGCGTGCTCCACTCCTCTTGCCGAGAGTGCCATTTGCTGGCGTGCTGAAACTCGCTGCGCTCAAACAAAGCAGCACGCCGGACGCAAATAGCACGCACGGCATCCGGCACGGCCTACCCGGACCGCGCCGGACCGAGCTG
>NZ_APHY01000026.1 GCF_000417505.1 Megasphaera sp. NM10 | reverse complement strand
CAGTACCGTCCAGGGCAGCTTCTTCGATGCCCGCCTGGTCGAGTCTATGCTTCATGGGGGACAAGGTCGATCGGTGGGACCGGAGCCCTGCCGTCTGTCGGCGGCTGCGGCGTCGATGAACTCGATGAATGCCTGCCGCTGGTCTACGATTCGGCAGAACTCCATGACAATAATGTATTGATTACGGCATATAATGCCAACAGGGAGGGCGCCTATGTTCACTGGCATCATTGAGGAACTGGGGACGATTGCCCATATGGACCGCCGCCCCGATTCCATCCGCCTGACCATTCAGGCACACAAAGTATTAGAAGGCACGCAGCTCGGCGACAGCATTGCCGTCAACGGCGTCTGCCTGACCGTCACGGATATGACGGACTCGACCTTTTCGGCCGACGTCATGCATGAAACCATGCGCCGCTCGTCGTTCAGCACTATCAAGAGCGGTTCCCAAGTCAACCTCGAACGGGCCATGCAGGTCGGCGGCCGCCTGGGCGGTCATATCGTCAGCGGCCATATCGACGGCATCGGCCACGTCGCCCGCATTGCCACCGATGGCATTGCCCGGGTCATCACCATTTCCATCCCCAAGGACATGGAGCCGTTCATCGTCGAAAAAGGCTCTATCACCATCGACGGCATCAGCCTGACTGTCGTATCCGTCGGCAGCAGCCAATTTTCCGTTTCCATCATCCCTCATACCATGGCCAATACGACGCTCATGGATAAACATCCGGGCGCTATCGTCAATTTGGAAACGGATGTCATCGGGAAATATGTCCATAGCTTTACCGTCGGTCATCCGTCGTCGGCGTCTTCGGGCCTGACGATGGAAAAACTGCTGGAAAATGGATTTTAACATAATATTTCAGAATAGGAGTGTTTTACAATGGTACAAGTCAAAGAAGGTAAATTAATCGGTTCTGGTGCGAAGTTCGGCATCGTCGTCGCACGTTTCAACGAATTCATCTGCAGCAAGCTCCTCGGCGGCGCTTACGACGCTCTCCATCGTCATGGCGTCGATGACGCAGACATTACGACAGCCTGGGTCCCGGGCGCCTTTGAAATCCCCCTGATCGCCCAGAAAATGGCAGAATCGGGCAAATACGACGCCGTCATCTGCCTCGGTGCCGTCATCCGCGGCGCTACCAGCCACTATGACCTCGTCTGCGGTGAATCGGCCAAAGGCATCGCCCAGGCATCCCTCAAGACGGGCATCCCCATCATGTTCGGCGTCATCACGACAGAAAATATCGAACAGGCCATCGAACGGGCTGGCACAAAAGCCGGCAACAAAGGCTTCGACGTCGCTACCAGCGCCATCGAAATGGTCAACCTCATCAAAGAATTATAAACACAAGCGAAGTTATAAAAAGGGCTGTCTCTCCGGGCGGATGCTGGGAAAGGCAGCCCTTGCTATAAATCGATATTTCAATCAGATGACAGGGGTGATAAGTCATGGCTTTATGTGAAATTCATATGGAAAACTTTTCAGTTTTTTCGGATGGAAAAATTTCTTTGTCGCCGAATATAAATGTATTCATTGGAGCTAATGGAACAGGGAAGACGCAGCTGTTAAAAGCGGTATATGGTTGTTGCGAATTGACTGCAGACCATCGTGAAAATTTCCAGGCCTGTTTCCAGCTAAACGCTAAGACGAAGTCATTAGCAAGGAATAAAAAGCAGAACGTATGCCATTTTTCTCTTGCTAGTACAGATCAGGAGGCTAAAATCATGACCCATCATCTTTTGGAGTCCGATGATGCCGGTGTACAGACCGTGTCCTATGAGCACAGCCTTTTCACAAAAAAAATCAATGCCGTTTATTTGCCGGTAAAAGATATGCTGACCCATTCACGGGGATTATTAGCTATGGCGCACAAGTACAATGACTTTCCCTTTGACAAGACTTTACTGGATAGTATCGAATGTGCCGGGCGTTGGGGACTTAAACAGCCATCAGCGTTGGCAAAGAGTATATTGCCACTGTTAGACCCGTTGATTAATGGGACCATTGCGATTGACAACGACGAATTTTACATTGTCAAAAAAAATGGACAGAAAATCAATTTTGAATTGGAAGCGGAAGGCTTTAAGAAAATTGGGATTCTTTGGCAATTATTGATGAATGAAACCATTACGGAAAATACGATACTTCTATGGGATGAACCAGAAGCCAATTTAAACCCTGAATTTTTGCCGGTTATTGCCGATTGCCTTTTAGCCCTTTCCAGACAGCATGTACAAATCCTTATCAGTACGCATAGCTATATTTTGGCCAAATATATCGAAATTCGTGCCAAGGACACGGATAAGGTCCTTTTTCATTCGCTGTATAAAAAAGATGATGGATTAGTATACGATGAACAACAGAAAAAATTTAGTGCTCTCCAAAATAATACGATTGTAACCGCTTTTGAAGCGCTTATGGATGAAATCTACATGGGAAGAAAAGCAGGTGAATAAGGTGGAACAGATTTTCAAGATGAAAATCATACCTGTGAATTTAATAGCGGTGAGAAACTCATTGATGAAGTACATGTGTGGACTATACAGGATTGGAATCAACAATACGGCAAGTTCCCGGCAAGAAAATTGAAAATATAATAAATAGCAAGATACTATCAGGATGCACCGTATTTAGCGCTGTCCTTCTCCTCCTATACTAGGAAGGATGCGGCTTGACTGTACTTTGACCGGGGGATATGGTACTATGTAACATAGTTATTAATGCGTATCAGACAGATGACGATATTTTTCATTGGTAAAGAAATGAGGACTTTATGAGCACATTGACGATTGTCATTTTAACTAAAAATGAGGAAACATATATTGAAAATGCGATTAAAAATGCAAAAAAATGCAACGGACGATGTGTTGGTTATTGATTCGGGGAGTACAGATTCTACGATAAATTTAGCATTAAAAGAGGGCGCAAGGACTGTTTTTCATGAACTGAATGATGATTTTGCAGCTCAACGAAATTTTGCTCTTACGCAAACTGATTCTGAGTGGATTATGTACCTTGATGCCGATGAACGCCTTGATAAAATTTTATGTGAATATATAACAAGTATTGTTCAGAGTAATAATAAAGCACGTCAATATGGCATGGAAAGGTATATGCTTTTTAACGGATATGAATTCCATCATGGAATTTTTTCTCCAGATTGTGTATACAGATTGTTTCCAAGGGATAAGGTACATTGGGTTGGTAAAGTCCATGAGCATCCAGAATGTAATTTACCTAAAGAAATACTGAAAGGTAAAATGCAGCATTATACTTATAAAAGCTGGCATCAGTGGCTAATGAAGGCAGATTATTATACAACAATTTGGGCGGAAGAAAGATATCAGCAAGGAAAAAGAGTATCTTTAGGAACAGCCTTTTTACATGCAAGTTTAGGCGCCTTGAGAGCTTTACTTATCAAAAGAGCTTTTTTAGATGGTTGGATGGGAATTATTTCATGTGGGCAGCATGGCTTTTATACTATGCTTAAATATGTGAAATTGTATGAATTGCAGAAGAAAAATGAAAAGGATTGAAAATGGAAAAAATTACGCTTGTTTTAGCAGCTGATAATAATTATGCGCAACATTTGGCAGTAGCCTGTGCATCAATTTTGAAAAACACCTTGCATCCAGAAAAAATATACTTCTATGTCTTGAATGATGATATTTCATCAGAAAATCAAGACTTAATTATGCAGACTGTACATGATTTAAAAGGGGAAGTTCAGTTTATTTCAGTGGATGATAAAAAGGTTCATGGCTTTACTAGTGGTCATATTAGTAAAGCTGCTTATTTGCGACTTACTATTGATCAAGTGCTTCCGGAAACTGTCACTAAGGTTATCTATTTTGACACAGATTTAGTCGTATTAGATGATGTGGAGAAATTATGGAACTTTTCCCTAGAGGGGAAGCCACTAGGTGCAGTTTGTGATTTTGGCATTATGAAATCCAAAAGGATGCGGCGGCAAAAGTTTGAGACGTTAGGCTTGCCGGAGGGAGACCCTTATTTTAATTCAGGCGTTCTTATCATGGATTTACAACAGTGGCGGCAAAAAAGATATGGAAGCTTAGTTATTGGTACGGTAACTCAACATGCTTTCCGTCATCACGATCAAGATGGCCTGAATAAGGTTTTTATGAACAATTGGAAAAAAATCCCGCTTAGATGGAATGTTATTCCGCCTGTATTTACGATGCCCTTAAAAGTACTATGTCATGCTTCATTAAGGGTAAAGGCTTTAGAAGCTATGAAAAATCTGGCTGTTTTTCATTGGGCTGGAAGGTATAAACCTTGGGAATTTTCTTTAAATGGTCCTTTCAATAAGTTGTATTATGATTATTTAAAATGGACAACTTTTAATAATCAACCTATGCCTCAACCGAGTGAAGATATGAAGGGAAAATCAATTACAAGACAGAATTTTCGCATTAGGTGGGCATTTTTTTGGAAAATGATTTTAGGCTGAGAAAGAGTGGAAATTAATGAAATTTAATAATTTTGCATTTGTCAATTTGATGGAGAAAATAATTGGGCCTATAAATAGAATAAAATTCAATCACTTATGTCTTATTATGATTACTTTGGCAATATGTATACAGCGTCTTACTATTGCTGTTGGAAATGTGTTTTATGCATTTGCTATTATATTTTTTACTATTGATACCTATCACAGATATCGTTCTGGTGAGAAATTGTTTTTACCGATACAAATTAAAAGATATTTTCTTATCTATGTGTTTTTTGCACTAATGGTATTGCCATCAGCAATTTTTAGTTTAAATACTGAATATTCTATTTTTTAAATACATTGATTATTTTGTACTACGCTTTTTTGTGTTGATTATATTGATTTTTCTAAAAGTTGATAATGAGGCTATCAAGAAGGCTTTGTTTTTCTTTATTGTTTTTATGGCTATTGATGGGATTGCAACACTTGCTGAGCGGTTTATCACACAGGCATCCCGAGCACAAGGCCTCGGAGATGGTTGGCTTCGCCATGCTAGCATAGTCGCTACAGTTTTTCCAGCTAGTATCATCTTGTGGATTTCACAAAAAAAATATACTTTGTATAAAAATTGGTTGTTCTTCTGTGCGGTCTGTATTGTTTTGGGGGCAATCGCTAGTGGAACAAGAAGTTCTTGGGTGGGGATTCTAGCTGTCATGCCTTTTGTGCTTTATCAAGGTGCAAAATGGAGTCCTAAAAAATGTTTTGCCTTAGTAGCAATTTTTATTTGTATAACAGGTACAATAGTAGCGACTCCTCAGTTGCAACAACGTGCAGCTTCCATAGCGAATATAACAACGGATCGATCAAATGGTGACCGTATCGAAGCTTGGAAGAGTGCAACAGTTATGGTACGAGAAAAACCTATTATTGGATATGGAATCTTACAGGGGGGCAAGGTTTATCTCCAAAATTATCGTACTGCGGCGGATACGCAAGGGCTCGGTCACTTCCATAATAACTATGTGCAGACAGTTGTAGACAGCGGCTTTATGGGCTTTATCGGCTTGATAGTATTTATAATTTATTCGTTGTGGATATTTAGGAGGTGGAATTGTCCGTATAGCTTAATCGGTTTTTGTGCTTGGATCGGTTTTATTGTTGTAGGTTTTTTTGATTATACATTAGGAATGTCAGCTGCAGTGAAAACACTTTGGTTCATTACGGGATGTAGTCTACGTTTGTATGAGGATATCTGATATTTTGCCTTTGTTATCCTATCGATTTTGACAATATGTCTGATATTTTAGAGATTTATTTGTGTATAAATAAATGAAATTGTCTTGAATGAGGTATCTGTCATAATCAAGAAAGTACTTTACAAGTAACAATCGTTATTTTCAATAATTATTACAACAATATTCTTGAAAAAAAAACTATTTGTTGAATATAAACGACTTGAACGCCATATTGATTCGCTTTTTTATGATGAAGATTATTGAGGAGAGGCTATTATATGTCACATATTAAAATATTTATTGACGGTATTATGCATTTAGGGGACATGATTATGTCTTCCTCGGTTATCCCTGTTTTAAAAAAAGCATATCCCGATTCTGAAATTATATATTTGGCAACCGCGAATTTAGCCTATGTAGCTTCATTTTTTGAAGGTATCGATCAAGTCATTCCCTATACGTATCAAAGTAAAGGTGGATATATGGATGTATATCGTATGGGAAAGATGCTCCGTAAATATAACTTTGATATAGGAATTTCTCTTGATCCTCGCGAACGAGTTACTTTAATGAAATGGTTTGCACATATTCCGATTCGAATTAGTATGGAGCAAGCTCTAGGATGGAAATTAGGTTGGGAAAAATGGTTTTATTATAATGGGCCTGTGAATTCAGACCAGTACTGAAAATTTTAAGAGTGCATGATATAGTATTAAGTAACGAAAATTGGAGGATGCTATCATGCCAAGAAAAAAGTACACTTCTGAATTTAAGACCAAGATTGTTCTGTCAATTC
>NZ_APHY01000025.1 GCF_000417505.1 Megasphaera sp. NM10 | reverse complement strand
CTGTGACAGTTTCCAACAACACCGCGGAAAACAGCATCCGACCTTTCACCGTTGGGCGGAAAAACTGGCTTTTCAGTAACAGCGCCAAAGGAGCCAAAGCCAGTGCCATCGTCTACAGCCTGATTGAAACAGCCAAAGCCAACGGCTTGGACCCCGAACGGTATCTGAAATACCTTTTTGAAAAGCTGCCGAATACAGCAAACTTCAAAGATACCGAAACCTTGGATCAATACCTGCCTTGGGCAACAAAGCCCCAGGAAAAGTGCAAAGAATAAATAGAATCAAAGCCCTAGACTTATGAAAAAAGGATAGCATAAGTCTGGGGCTTTTTCTATACACTGATTTATTTTCCGCTTACGATATGATCGCAGTGCTCATGCGTTAAAATGATATACTCTGGAACGAGTTGATGACTAGCAAGATAGGAATGGATTTCTTGATAACAGTTTGGGTCGATGATGAGGGCGTGGGATTCAGCAGTAAGAATATAACAGTTACTCTGTGTCAGTGGGTCTGTAATGCAGTGGGGCTGGATGACCGCAGGCATGTTAGATATCGACTCCGTATTTCCGCAGAATATCCATTCCTTTTTCATAAGAGCTGAAGGCCAAGACGTCCGGGGTATCGATGGAAATGTCAAAGGTATCTTCCATTTCTTCCATCAAGTTCATGTGACCCATTGAATCCCACAGTTTTATGCTGCGATATTTTAAACCAGGAAGGTCTTCCTTTTTTAATTTAAAGCTGTTGATAAAAAGATTGTCGTATTTTTCTAAATTTGTCATGATACTACTCCTATTCTGATAATTAAAATTATTGGTTGTTTTCATAATACGTAAATAAGGTTTTCATCATTAATTGATGGATGGTTCCTTCTACGGCCAGTGTCCCGTCGGATTTTTTGCAGGTTCCCTTGAATTCTCCGATGTACCAGCGCTTTTTTTCTTCCATATGGACTAATTTTATAGAAGCCGTAATGGTATCCCCGGCATAAACGGGGGCTGTAAAGGTCAGGTTTTCGTCCATTAAGATGGTCCCTGCTCCGGGTAATGTAGTGCCCATTATGGAAGATAATAAGCTTCCGGTTAAAATGCCATGAACGACGGGGCGGCCGAATCCGTATTTTGCAGCAAAAGCAGCGTCGGTATGCAGCTTACCATAATCTCCTGTCAACTTTGCGAATTGTTGGATATCTTCTTCAGTAAACGTCCTCTCCATGGTGGCCGTATCTCCTAAACAGATACGCCTTTTTGTATCAGCCGTTTCTGGAGGTGCTTCTGCCAGTTCTTTAGCGAAAGCGGCAAACTGTTGGGGCGTACAAAGTTTTTTGAATTTTCGGGCTGCAATACCCGTTTCTTCTGCACAGGCTGTCATACAGCCACAGACAAGGAGGCAGATGTCGCAAACTGTATTTTCTATTTCATATGTGAATGTATGCTGGGGAAATTTTTTTTTAAGTTTTTCTACTTCCTGACTGCGGTCATAGCGTGGGTTACAGCCGCCACAGTATTTTATCCCGATTTTCATAGATTCACCTCTGCATATGGCGCTCTCTTAAAATCGCCTTGGCTTGAGCGATGAGAGCATCGCTGACACCACTGACGAGAATGACATCGTGGACATCCTCAACGGCTTCGCGGACTTTAGCACTGATTAATTCTTCTGTCGTCAACTGTGCTGAAGGACAGCCGCTGCATTGGCCGGTTAGGCGGATTCGCAAAATATGATCGGCATAATCGACAATGACGACGTCTCCCTGGTGTTCAGCCAGCGATGGGCGCACTTCTTTTTCTAAGACATTTTCGATTTGTTCTCGAATTGATAGAGTCATAGTAATTCACATCCTTATATAGTAGTTAATTATATATATGAAATTATCGTGCCAAAATATGGAGAAAGAATCAAATTAGATTGTTATAAAATTCACAAATAAGAAATCGAGAAAAATGGAAAAGCTACATAAACGTTTTAAATATAAAGAATTGGGCTAAAAGAATAAATAAAATAATATTTGTGAATACATCATATTACGAATATTTTTTATCAAGAAATAAGATAAAATCAAGGAAAAGTCTAAAAAATACAACTAAATAGCGTTTTAAATATGGAACAATATTGGGTTTGTTTTATATATGGAACAACGATTTAAGGAATACGAACCAAAAATGAAACGAAAAAACGTTATAAATATAACAAAAATAACGTGAAATTCAGAACAAGAATTCAGAGAAAATATTTTTTGGATTTCAAGAATGGGATAGTTGCTATGCTTTTGCGGAACGAGTCAAAAGAAAAATCCTATTGGAAGCTTACTTGGCACGATTCTTGCTCTTACTATAGGCAAAACACACTAACGTGTGAACCTACTGTCAATACTTTATTATATGATAAGAAGAAAGGATGATTATTATGGCATTAATGACAGGCGAACAGTACATCGAAAGCATGAGAAAGAAAAATTTACAGGTCTACATGTTCGGTAAAAAGATTCCGTGTCCGGCAGATGACCCGATTCTCCGTCCGTCTATGAACTCCGTTCGGATGACCTATGATCTGGCTCAGAAACCGGAATACCAGGAACTGATGACGGCGATTTCCCCGTACACCGGCGAACGTGTTAACCGCTTTACTCATATCCATCAGAGCACGACGGACTTGATGAATAAAGTGAAGATGCAGCGCCTTTGTGGTCAGAAAACGGCTTCCTGCTTCCAGCGCTGCGTCGGCATGGATGCTTTCAATGCGGTATTCTCTACGACGTACGATACGGATAAAAAATATGGTACGAAATATCATGAAAACTTCATGAAATTCCTTAAACGCGTACAGACGGAAGACCTTACTGTTGATGGAGCTATGACGGACCCGAAAGGCGACCGTGGCTTGGCACCGCATGCACAGGCAGACCCGGACCTCTATCTCCATGTTGTAGAACGTCGTCCGGACGGCATCGTAGTCCGTGGGGCAAAAGCTCATCAGACTGGTTTCATCAATTCTCATGAAGTCATTGTTATGCCGACCATTTCCATGGGCGAAGATGATAAAGATTATGCCGTTTGCTTCTCCTGCTCGACAGATGCTGAAGGCATTTTCATGATTGTTGGCCGTCAGTCCTGCGATACCCGTAAAATGGAAGGCACTCCGATGGATACGGGCAACCCTGAATTCGGTGGTACCGAAGCCCTGGTCATCTTTGATAATGTCTTCATTCCGAACGAAAATATCTATCTTAACGGTGAATATGAATTTGCCGGTGTCCTCGTTGAACGCTTTGCTGGTTACCATCGTCAGTCCTACGGCGGCTGCAAAGTTGGCGTAGGTGACGTCCTTATCGGTGCCGCAGCTGTTGCCGCTGATTATAATGGCTGCCCGAAAGCATCTCATATTAAAGATAAGATCATTGAAATGCAGCACCTCAATGAAACACTGTATGCTTGCGGTATTGCTTGCTCGGCCTTGGGCACGAAAACAGAATCGGGCAACTATCTTATCGACTTGCTCCTGGCTAACGTCTGCAAACAGAATGTTACGCGTTTCCCCTATGAAATCGTCCGTCTGGCTGAAGATATTGCTGGTGGCTTGATGGTTACGGCACCGTCTGAAAAAGACCTTCGTGATCCGAAGATTGGGCCGTATATCGATAAGTATCTCCGTGGTGTCAATAATGTATCGACGGAAAACCGCCTCAAGATTTTACGCCTCATCGAAAACCTCAGCCTTGGCACGGCCGCTGTCGGCTATCGTACAGAATCCATGCATGGCGCAGGTTCGCCGCAGGCACAGCGTATCATGATTTCTCGTCAGGGCAACTTGCGCATGAAGAAAGCCTTGGCTAAAGCCATTGCACACATTGAAGAATAAGTTGATTTTACACTGGAAATCGCTATCCTTGCGTAATGAAGTAGTACAGAATAAATATAGTATGAGTATATAGACGTGATTTTGACTGATGCCTGCAACTAGGCTGCTCCTCCTTCGTTGCAGGCCGTCAGTCAGTTATAGGAAAGTAGGTGTGTGTGATGGATTGGAAAAAAGAATATGCGAACAAAATTGTCTCTGTCGAAGAAGCTGTAAGCCATGTCCAATCCGGCAATCGTATCGTTTTCACCCATGCTTGCGGTGAAGCTCAAGCTTTAACAGAAGAATTAGTTCGCCAGGCAGATCGCCTGGAAAATGTTGAAATTGTTCACATGGTTGCCATGGGTAAAGCACCTTATTGTCAGCCAGGGATGGAAAAACATTTTCGTCATAATGCATTGTTCGTAGGCGGGTCGACTCGTAAAGCGGTAGAAGAAGGCCGCGGGGATTATACGCCGTGCTTCTTCCATGAAATACCCAAGCTCTTTACGGATGGTACATTACCTGTTGACGTTGCTTTTTTACAGCTCAGTGAACCTGATGAAAATGGTGTCTGCTCTTATGGGGTTTCTGTTGACTATACACAGCCAGCGGCGGAAGCAGCTAAACTGGTCATTGCACAGATCAATAAGAATATGCCCTATACCTATGGCAATGGTATTAACTTGAAAGACATTGATTATATCGTAGAAAAGGATGAACCCCTTATTGAATTGCAGCCTCCTAAAATTGGGGAAACAGAACATAAAATCGGGGAATATGTAGCTTCGTTGATCCATGATGGTGATACGCTGCAACTGGGCATCGGTGCTATTCCGGATGCTGTCTTATCCTTCCTCGGAGATAAAAAAGATTTAGGGATTCATTCCGAAATGTTCTCTGATGGGGTTATCGACTTAGCGCGTAAGGGCGTTATTACGAATAAGAAAAAGACGATTGACCAGGGAAAATTTGTTTCTTGCTTCCTCATGGGGACAAAGAAACTCTATGATTTTGTAAATAACAATCCTGATGTCTTAATGGAACGTGTCGATTACACCAATGATCCCTTTGTTGTAGCTAAAATTGACAATATCATCTCTATCAACTCGGCTATGCAGGTCGATTTGATGGGGCAGGTCAATGCTGAAATGATTGGCTATAAACAGTTCAGCGGCGTTGGCGGCCAGGTCGATTTCGTTCGAGGGGCTTCCCGTGCAAAGGGCGGTAAAGCTATTATTGCTATGCCTTCGACTGCAGGCCATGGCAAGATTTCCAAGATTGTACCGCTTTTAGACGAAGGCGCTGCTGTTACGACATCCCGCAATGATGTAGACTATGTCATTACAGAATTTGGTATCGCTCCCCTTAAAGGACGTACTTTGCGGCAGCGTGCTATTGCCCTCATTAAGATTGCCCATCCTGATTTTAGAGATGGATTGATTGCAGAATTTGAAAAACGCTTCCATTGTAAGTATGAAGGATAAAAATAGCGGTTTTTAATACGCATGCGCCATGGCGGCTGTTCTATTCGTAGATAATTACATATCGAATAACTTGGCCATGGCGCTATTTTTATCTAAATTTTCTGTTGATTTTTAAATTTACAAAGAAAGAGGGGACGAAATATGTTTGGTCCTGTTTATAAACGAAAAGAAGGCGAAATACAACCGGGAATTAATTTACACGTATTTAACTTAGTCCTGCGTTTACCTTTCATCCATTATCGCTTTGAATGGCCTGATTATGTTCAAGGGCTGCTTTTATGTGCCGTTTGTCTCGGCATCATCCCGGTATTGCAAGAATATTTAGGGATGCCTTTTGAAATTGCTATTACCATTGTCATTATGAACGGGTTCTTATATACTTGGCATGCTCACTTGGGTGACCCCGTTGTCCCTGGCTGGATTACTCCGGCTATTCCGCTGTTATTGCTGTGGCTGGGCGAGTTCCCCAATGATACGGCTGAACGTATGCATGCACTTATTGCATTTGAATTTGAACTCGGGTTGCTTACTTTCTTGTTAGGGGCTACAGGCCTTGCTAAACGCGTCGTCGACTTAGTTCCCGATGCTTTGAAATCAGGGATCCTTATCGGGGCCGGTATCGCAGCTGTACGCCTGGTATTCAATACGGGTGGTAACTTCGATAAATATCCATTTACTATCGCTATTGCCGTAGGCTTTGCTTTCTATTGCTCTTTTAGTAATCATTTCAAGAGCATCATGAATAAAAATAAAGTTTTCCAGATTATTTCTGACTTGGGATTGCTGCCTGCTATGGTTCTGGCTGTCATTATTGCTCCGTTGGTGGGCGAATTACCTTGGCCAACTATTGAAATGGGCTTTACTCATCCTCATTTCATTGAAGTCTTTACCCAGTGGAGTCCTTTCGCTGAACGCATTGGCTTCCCGGGTATGACTTACTATATCCAAGCAGCTCCGTTAGTTATTGCTACTTATGTTGTACTCTTTGGTGAATTGATCCAGGCCGATGCCTGATTGATGAAGCTCGTGAATTCCGTCATGGTGATGAAAATATCCATTTCGATGCCAACAGAAATAACGTTATCGTTGGTGTCCGTAATATGGTTATGTCCTTGTTAGGTCCTGACCTTTCGATGTGCGGTCCTTTATGGGCAGCTATGCAGGTCGTTATTTGTGAACGTTACAAACACGGTCGTGATGCCATGGATAGCTTAATTGGCGGCGTTGCTTCCTTCCGTTTGGGGACCTTTACTGGGTACTGGTTATCGCCTATCGTAAGTTTTGTTAAGCCTGTCCTGCCGATTGCTTTGGCATTGACCATGTTGATTCAAGGTTATGTTGCTGTCCGTGTCGGCGTACTTCGCTCTAAGACTTTCAATGACCTCGGTGTTGCCGGCGTCATTGGCGGTGTCCTCGTATCCCGCGGCGCTGCAATGGCTTTGGGTGTTGGCATTGTCCTTTGCCTGCTCGTATTTGGCAAAAACTTCTTTAAACGTAAAATGTCTCTGTACAATACGAAGTCTGACCCGCTTTTCAATATTGCAGCTTTGAAAGAACTGAATGCTGAAAAGGAAGGCGCAGAAAAATAAGCAAGAAGACTCTTGATGACCGGAGGTTGAACTATGCAGTATTATGGTGATTTATTGCGCAAACTGACAAAATCGAACACGACAGAAATCTGTGAATTCTTCGTGAAAAAGTGCCTGATGAATGCGAAGAGTAAGTCGACAAATGAAGCTATGAAGCGCTTTTTCATGATCTGTGGGGTATCAGCTAATGATGGCATCAAAGAGTTTTTAGAAAAGAATGATTTAACTTTTGATGGCTATTGGTCACATCGTCGATATTTTGCCAAGGTTAAAGACCATATCCCACTGGTCGTAAAATCTTACTTATCATGCATGTTGCTTCTATTAGCTTCTCAGAAAAAATTAATTTCTCAGAAAACGGGCATGAATGAAGAAGAACTTCTGAGTCGTTGGTGTACTATTTTTAAATATGATGACCAAGATAAAATTTATTTTAATGATCTTTTACGGATTGTCCGCAAAGGCGAAGAAGGTGTCATGGAAATTTTTGAAGACCTCAACAGTATTTGTCATGATAATCTGAATGGTGGAAAAGAATCTAATATCCCGTGTACGGATGAAAATCGTGATTTACTCGTTTATCGGGTTGGAGAAGATGTCTACATATTGGTTTGTCGTCTTCAGGAAATGCCTGATTTCTCTTCATAATTGGTATGTGTTGCGTAGAACCTCTTCTGGTAAGGGTAGCCTAGTACCCCAGCTGGGAGAGGTTTTTTAGAAAGGTGGTATTATGTCATGACGATTGGAATTAAAGCACCGGGATACTATGTGCAAGGCAATGGGGAGTTAGATAAATTAGGGAAATATGTTAAGAAAATGGGCAATAGTTTCTTGGTCTTACTATCGCCTAATAATAAGCGAAGAATTGGTGACCGCCTGGATAAAGCTTTGCATAGTGCGAATAAATCTGTATTCTATGCCGAATTTCAAGGTGAATGTTCTAAAAAGGCTATTGCCGATGCACAAGATATAGCGTACCAGCATGGTTGTGATACTATCATTGGCGTTGGCGGAGGTAAGGCACTGGATACGGCTAAAGCCGTGGCCACTAATTTAGGCGATTTACCGACAATTATTATTCCTACCATTGCTTCCAATGATGCACCGTGTAGCAGTGTGGCTGTTATTTACAATGAACAAGGTGTCGTTATCAAGGCTTTAATGATGAAACACAATCCGGATCTCGTTTTAGTCGACACTGGAATTATCGCTCAAGCGCCTAAACAATATTTAGTTTCTGGTATGGGGGATGCCTTATCTACCTATTTTGAAGCACGCGCCTGTCAGCGAAGTGGTGCAAAGACGATGGCTCGGGGGACTTGTTCGGCAACGGCACTGGCTTTGGCTGAATTATGTTATAAAACTTTATTAAATGATTCACTGGAAGCACTTAGCGCTGTTGAAAATCAGGAAGTAAACCCTGCTTTAGAACGAGTCATTGAGGCCTGCGTCTATCTCAGCGGTGTCGGATTTGAGTCGGGAGGCCTTGCGGCAGCACATGCTATCAATGATGGATTTGCTCATGTTCCACAGGCCCATGGAGCTTCTCATGGTGAAAAAGTTGCTTTTGGATTATTATCACAGCTTATCTTAGAAAAAGCACCAAAAGATGAGTGGGACACAGTATTGCACTATATAAAATCGGTAGGACTTCCTTCATGCTTAGCTGATTTAGGAATTACGGATGTAAAAGAAGACGAAATCCGTTTGGTTGCGGAAGCAGCTACCGTGCCAACTCAGTTCACAAAAAATGTGCGTGCTGACATTACGGCAGATGAAGTGTATGATGCCATTATGAAAGCAGATACATTAGGACAATCGTGAGGATTTCAACATGTTTACCATAACAGAACAAGCAAAACAATATATTCACGCTCATGGCGGTCATGTCATTATTACCTTGACCTTTGAACCGTCTGGAGGGAGTTGTTGAAAAGGCGATTTGATTTGGGGCAGTTATGTTCCCGAAATCGGTTTAGGTAAACCGGGTCAACAAATGGACTATCCTTTTGAATTAGTTGATGATATTGTCGTTTGGTATCATCCTAAATTACAAATTCAACAAGGGTATCAATCTATTGTTATCCATATGAAGCGATTTTTATTCCATCAATGGCTGACAATAGAAGGGGCGCAAGGAATGGCTATAACACGTGAAAAAGGGTTTGAATAAAGAGATAAGCTGCCTTATGAAGGAAATCTTTATAGAGGCAGCTTATCTTTTATGGACGATATATTATAATTTTGTTATACTTTTTATAGGTGCTACCAAAACGGTAGGCGGTTATCCCTCTTCGGAGGGCGCTCTACCCTCCACCCAGATTAGAAATCCGTATTCACATAAAGAAAAATAACCGCCTCGCTCCCAACGCAACGGTTATTTTTTCTTTAAATAATCTTTGAGGGCTAACCGTCTATCGGTAGCGCTTTTTTCTATATGTTTATTTTGCCAGCGTATGGGCGGCTTTGATGCGGTGCGTGATATAGGTGCTCAGCAGGACGCCGAGGATGGTAAAGACGGTCATGACGGGGAAGACAATCTGGTAGCCGTCGATACCCTGATGGCTATCGAGGATGGAGCCGTAGACGGCGTACATGAAGGCGCCGGGCAGATAGCCGATGAAGGAGGCCATGGACATGGCAGAGCCTGTGATTTCGCGGGGGACGTCGACTTCATCCATGGGGGCGAAGAAGACGGCGCGCATGCTGTAGACGCAGGCACTGATGGCCAGGGAGATGATGATGCCGGCCCAGATGCCGAAGGGTCTGGTAGGGCATCCAGGTGAAGGCGATGAGGACGACGGCTGTGATCAGATAACCGATGCGCAGGTATTTGGTCGGCGAATGGAAGAGTTTGTCCGATAACAGGCCGCCGACCATTTTCAGGCCGTACTGGTTGATGATGCCGTAGACGCCGATGAGCCTGAAATACATGAAATGCCATGGCAGCCACTGAATGCGGATTCCTATTTGACAGATTGAAGTATAAGAAAATTTAGGAAGTCCGCATCTGTCCCAGGTATGGTGGACGGTATTCCAAGATTCAGTATTGCTACTCTCTCAATCCCCTCTTGTCCCAGCTCTATCTGGGACGGGCCGAAGTCTATCATTCTGAGCCGTTGTGCCTGGAAGTGACGCCGTGCCGCGTCGATAAATCCTTTGGCTTGAAAAAACTCTTCTCCTCCCGCGTTCATTGACATCCTCTGCGGATAAGGGTATCATGAAGGCATGTGAAGAAGTAATGGCATTATAGGAGGAAGGACATGTTTGGCTTAGGCGCACCGGAATTACTGCTCATTTTAGTCATCGCCCTGGTCGTATTCGGACCGGGGAAACTGCCGACCATCGGCCGGGCTTTGGGGAAGAGCCTCCGTGAATTCAAGGAAGCCGTCAATACGGATGAAACAAAGCAGATAGAGGAAAAGACGGAAAAAACAGATGAGAAATCGATGAACCACTAATTGGCTTATAACGCAAAGTTTGTAGTATGGAGCAGTTTGTAGAAGCTGGCTCAAATTTTTTACCATTTGCTGCAAACTAAAAACTACAAACTTAAAACTCAAAAAAGGGCTGTCGCACGTGCGACAGCCCTTTTTCGTTTTCTGGCGGGAAAGTGTGGGAATCGAACCCACCTGAGAAGCTGTTAACTCCCCATGCTGGTTTTGAAGACCAGAGGGAACACCAGAACCCATCCTCCCCCAGGACAGGTTTATTATATCACGGGCATCCTGTATCTTGCAAAACTGTTTCCATCTTTGTTACACTAAAGGCGGTGAGTGCATTACCCATTAGAAAGGAGTTAATGAAATGATTGAATTACAGTTGAAACCGACGATTTACTCTTACGATACGTGCCGGGAATTTGTGGAAGACCTGCAGGTCGGAGCCGATGACCTGATTGTTACCAATCAGTATATCTTTGACCCGAATTTCAAGGATTTAGGCCTTACGTGCCACGTCTTGTTCCAGGAAAAGTATGGTATGGGTGAACCGTCTGATGAAATGGCAGAAGCCATTTATAAAGATATGCCCAAGGATGTGAAGCGCATCATCGGTATCGGCGGCGGCACGGTCATGGACTTGTGCAAGTTGTTCATCTTGAAGCAGGTCAGCCCGGTCCTCGATTTGTTCGATGGCAAGATTCCTGTGGAAAAGGAAAAGGAACTCATCCTCATCCCGACGACGTGCGGGACGGGCAGTGAAGTCACCAATGTATCGGTCATGGCCCTGGTTAGCCGCAACACGAAGAAGGGCATTGCCGACAATGCGCTCTATGCCGATAAAGCCGTCCTCATTTCGCAGCTCTTGAAGACCCTGCCTTTCAAGGTCTTTGCGACCAGTTCCATCGATGCCCTCGTCCACGCTGTCGAATCGGCCTTGTCTCCGGATTCCAGCGCCAGCTTCCGCGTTTTCAGTTATAACGCCATTGAACTCATCCTCAAGGGCTATTTGCAGATCCGCGACCATGGTCCGGAAGCGCGCATCCCGCTTATGAAGGCTTTCCTCCTGGCCAGCAACTGGGCCGGCATCGCTTTCAGTGTCCCTGGCTGCGCCGCTGTCCATGCCATGAGCTATCCTCTGGGGGCAAAGTATCATGTACCTCATGGTGAATCGAACTACGCCATGTTCACAGGCGTCATGAACTGCTACATGTCCATCAAATCGGACGGTGAAATCGCGAAATTGAACGGCTTCATCGCCGACATCCTGGGCTGCGAACCGGAACACGTCTATGAAGAACTGGAAAAACTGCTCAACGTCATCCTGCCCAAGAAAGCGCTCCATGAATACGGCGTCAAAGAAGAAGAATTGCCGGAATTTGCTAAATCGGTCATCGAAAATCAGCAGCGTCTCATGAAGCACAGCTTTGTGCCCCTCGATTATGATAAGGTGTACGGCATTTACAAGAAACTGTATTAGTGGCTAGTGGTTAGTCGCAGGGGCCGCACGTGGGCGGCCCGTCTCGGGCCATGTGGGAATCCCGGGCGAGCCATTAGCCGCTAACTGAAGGGTTCAACCTCTCCGGCCCTGCGGGCCACCTCTCCTATCAGGAGAGGCTTGCCTGCGGCCTGCGGTTTTACACATTAGAACCAGACGGCCTGGTCGCCGGCTTTTACGTTGCCGTCGGCTGCCAGGTGGACTTCCTGACCGTCTTCGAGGTCGGTGAAGATGCACAGGCAGGCGTCAGATGGGGCGTTGGCCTTGATGAATTCGTCGTCGAATTCCATCAGTTTATCGCCTTTCTTGACTTCCTGGCCGTTTTCGACGAAGACATTGAAGCCTTTGCCTTCGAGTTTGACCGTATCGATGCCGATGTGCAGGAGGTATTCTACGCCGTCTGCCGTGGTCATACCGATGGCGTGTTTCGTATCGAAGACGAAGGTGACTGTTCCGTCTTCCGGCGCATAGACCGTGCCGTCTGTCGGATAGACGAAGAAGCCGTCGCCTGTCATTTTGCCGGCAAAGGCTTCATCCGGGGCTTCCGTAATGGGATGGAGGCTGCCGGTGAAGGGCGAATTGAAGTAATGCTTTTCAGCATCTGTTTCCGGTTCAGTCTGTGTTTCCTGGGCTTTCGGCGCTTCTTCAGCCGGAACCGTTTCCGCTGCCGGTACGGCTTCGATAGGGCCGTCTGCCGGGTTGGTTGCCAGATAGCTTTCCAGGTTGGCCTTGATGACGGCGACTTGCGGGCCGTAGACGACCTGGACGCCCTGGCCTTTCTTGATGACGCCTACAGCGCCAGTGGCTTTCAGAGCTGCATCGTTGACCAAGGCCGAATCGGCTACGGAGCAGCGCAGGCGCGTAGCGCAGCAGTCGACGGAAGTGATGTTCTTGGTGCCGCCCAGGGCGCGGGTGATGGCCTGGCTGACGACGTCCGTGGCAGCCTCGCCGTCGCCGGCTTTGGCTGCGGCGTCACGGGCTTTGACGTCGGCTTTGGTGTAGAGTTTCGTTTCCACATCGTCGTCTTCACGGCCCGGTGTCTTGAGGTCGAACTTCTTGATGAGGAACGTGAAGATGAAGTAGTAGAGGAAGAAGTAGATGATGCCGACCGGGATGATGTACATCCAGTTGGTCTTGGCTTCACCCTGCAGGATACCGAAGATGAACAGGTCCAACAGGCCGCCAGAGAAGGTCAGGCCGACGGCGATGTTCAGCATGTGGGCGATCATGTAAGCGGCACCGGCCAGGACGACCTGGACGTAGAAGAGCATCGGTGCGACGAAGAGGAAGGAGAATTCAATCGGTTCCGTGATGCCCGTGAACATGGACGTCAGGGCTGCCGATAAGAGCAGGCCGCCGGCGACTTTGCGTTTTTCCGGTTTTGCCGTGCGGTACATGGCCAGGGCGGCGCCGGGCAGACCGAAGATCATGAAGATGAATTCGCCCGAGAAATACCGGGTTGCATCAGCACTGAAGTGAGTGACGTTAGGCGAAGCGAGCTGGGCGAAGAAGATGTTCTGGCCGCCCTGGACGAGGTTGCCGTCGATCATCATCGAACCGCCGACGCCGGTCTGCCAGAAGGGCGGGTAGAAGACGTGATGCAGGCCGAAGGGGATGAGGGCCCGCTTGATGATGCCGAAAATCAAGGTGCCGATGTAGCCCGTACCCGTGACCAGGCCGCCGAGGGCGAAGATGCCGCTCTGGACGACAGGCCAGACGAAATACATGGCAATGCCGACGAACATGTAGACGACGGTGGAAATGATAGGGATGAAGCGCGACCCGCCGAAGAAGGACAGGGCATTGGGCAGTACG
Organism: Megasphaera sp. NM10; assembly: GCF_000417505.1. Taxonomy (GTDB): domain Bacteria; phylum Bacillota; class Negativicutes; order Veillonellales; family Megasphaeraceae; genus Megasphaera; species Megasphaera intestinihominis. The sequence continues at coordinate 41,900 of NZ_APHY01000025.1, read as the reverse complement.
ATTTTATGATAGCGGTTGTGCAGGTAGGCGACGCCGATGCCGACGATGATACCGCCGAAGACGCCTTCCTGGAGGGACATGATGCCGCAGACATTGGCAATCGTACCTTCCAGGACATCGGGAGATACGGTGTTATTGGCCAATACCTTGCCAGTCAGTTTGAGGACGGCGTTGGTCGAGGCGTGCATGACGAAAAAGGCGATCATCGCCGATAAGGCGGCGACTTCCTTTTCCTGCTTGGCCATGCCGATGGCGACGCCGACGGCGAAGATGATGGGCAGGTTACCGAAAATGATGTTGCCGGCATCGCTCATGATGGTGAGCAGTGAATGGAGTATCGTGCCGTTTCCGAGGATGCTTTCCAATCCATAGGTCTGGATGGTCGTAGCATTCGTGAAAGAAGCCCCGATACCGAGGAGTAAGCCGGCAATCGGCAGGATGGCGACAGGCAGCATGAAACTGCGGCCGACAGCCTGCAAGATGGAAAAGACTTGGTCTTTCATAAAATTCCTCCTTTTACTATAGGAATAAATAAGTATGAGACAGTACGTTCCTATTTTAACATACCCTAGGCAAATGAGAAGGATGAGAGTTACGTCTCATCGTGCCTATCTAGCATATATACTTGACAAAAAGTAAAGGAGTGATAGTTTGCAGCATGGAGTTTGTAGTTTGTAGAGGATGGCTTTAGAAATTTTTGCTATTTACTGCAAACTAAAAACTATAAACTGAAAACTCGAAAAGAGGCTGTCTGTGACGACAGCCTCTTTTCGTTAAGAGGAGAATGAATGTGAAGTTGTTTTCTGATTTTTATGCTTTGGCAGCGGCTTCGCCCAATTCTTTGCATTCAGGAGCGTTGTCCGGTGTTTCGTTGACGATGGCCGTACCAATGACGGTGGCACCGGCATCTTCTGTACGCTGTTTCCATGCGTCCATCCATTCGCCGGAACCCCAGCCGTAAGAACCAAAGAGGCCGACTTTTTTGCCCTTCAATTTCGGAGCCAAATCGGTGAAGAACGGTTCGACGACAGAGTCTTCCAGTTCTTCTGAACCCATGGCCGGGCAGCCGAGCAAGATGACGTCTTTGCTAGCTACATCATCGACATTTGTATCTTCAAAGCGGACTGATTCTACGTCAGCACCGGCAGCTTTGACGGCTGCTTCGATTTCGTTAGCCATTGCTTCTGTATTACCTGTACCACTCCAATAAACGATTTCTACCATGATTAAATCCTCCTTATGCTACAATGAGCGAGTCTAATGTTGTCCCAACGGCAAAGCGATTCAAATAGTCTTGCCGGCAGCACGTATAGCGATGGAAAGTACGGGCGGCAGCGTGGGCGTCGCCGTATACCTTCCATTCGCCACAAAGCTTGGCATGGTTTCCCTTGTTGGCGATGAAACCGCACACGTCCTCTAGGGGATAGCCGAGGAAAATGCCCGATTCATGAGGGAAACAGCCATCTTCTGCAAAGCGTTCGGCAAGACGGTCCAGCAGGGAAGAGATGTCCTGGCAGTCCTGATAGCCGAATTGCTGCAGAAATGATGAAATGTCCCGCTGCTGTACGTAGGCCCAGACCCTGGCCGGTCGGTATACATACAGCAAAGTGCGTTTGGAACAGGCGTACAAGATACGGAAATACAAGCCTTTTGCATTATATTTATGATTATAATTTTCAATTATATCATCATAGGTACAGCCGCTGTCCAAGCGGGGTAGACAGAGAAGGGATGCCTGTTTGAGACCCGCTAAAGTCGGTGAACAGTGGGTTATTAAGACGAAATCCAGGTTCATATCCGGTTGCCGCTCCTTTCGCTTTGATACTGTAAGTATAATTTATTTGAAAGTGATTGTCAATACTAATATGATAATTCGTTTCAAATAAGCGAAAGGCTTGCCAAGTATAGTATAATAAAGGTAGTGTGAAGAATATTCGGAGGGGGGGATTAGATGGAAACTGCTTATGATACGAATCATTGTTTCGGCTGTGGCCGCGATAACCCGATTGGCCTGAAGCTGGACATGAAGATGGAAGGCGATCACTGCGTGGCTTATTTTACGCCCAAGGCAGAGCATGAAAGTTATGGTGACCGCATGCACGGCGGCCTGACGAGTACGCTGCTGGATGAAGTCATGGGAGATTATGTGTTCCGCATTGCCGGTAAACCAGCCTATACGGCGCGGCTGGAAATCCGTTTCCGCAGTGCCATACGCATCGGCGAAACGGTCAAGGTCGAAGGCTGGCCGGAAGTCCACCGCGGCCGTCTGTTCATCATGAAAGGAAAGATTACCCACGCTGATGGTACGCCGGCTGCCGAAGCCAAAGCGGAAATGATGCTGGCTAAATAAAGGAGGAGTTACTATGGATAGAAGCGATATGATGCACCGCATGTATGATATTAAAGGGCCTTTAGTGGCCAAGAAGTTTGCAGCCCGCGGCTTTGAAGCCGTATACTGTCCGACGAAGGAAGAAGCCTTGAAGCAGGCCATCTCGTATATCCCGGAAACGGATGTCGTATCCTGGGGCGGCTCTGTATCCATCAATGAAATCGGCCTGCGGCCTTATGTACTGGAACACAATCCGGTCATCGACCGCGATTCGGCCAAGACGCCGGAAGAACGGGTCGAACTGATGCGCAAGGCCCTGCTCTGTGACACCTTCCTCATGGGGGCCAACGCAGCCGTCCAGGACGGCCAGCTCATCAACATCGATGGCAACGGCAACCGCGTCGCCGCCCTTTGCTACGGGCCGAAACAGGTCATCGCCATCGTCGGTATGAACAAGGTCGTCCCGACGGTCGAAGCCGGCATCGAACGGGCGCACACCGTGGCGTCGCCGCAGAATATCGGCCGCTTCCCCGGTGTCGGTACGCCTTGTGCCAAGACGGGCATGTGTGGCCACTGCATCCGGCCGGACAGCGTCTGTGCCCAAGTCGTCCGGACGCGTATCTGCAAGCCCCAGGGCCGCATCAAGGTTATCCTGGTCGGAGAAAATCTGGGCTTTTAGTCCTGAAAAGAGAGGTATTTTATTATGAGAACTGGAACGGGCGTCGTCGAAGAAGTCTGCCCGAATGGCCTGGCCAAAATCCAGACCAACCGCAATAATCTATATTCGCCGTGCAGCGACAGCATGTGCGCGGACAATGTCGTCATCGATGCTGTGAACCCCATCGGGGCCAAAAAGGGACAGTATGTACAGTTCAACATCCCCGACGCCGGCATGGGCGTCAAGGGCATCATCTGCTTCGGCGTCCCCTTGCTGCTCATCATCGTCTGTGGCGTCGCAGGCTACCTGCTGGGAGAATCATGGCAGGTCAAACCGGAAATGACGGCCTTTGCCGGCATGATTGCAGGCGGCATCATCGGCTGCCTGGTCCTGAAAGGCTATGAAAAGAAAATCAACAACAACCAGACCAAAGCCGAAATCACGGGAATCATCAGTTAAGAGGCTGCAGGTTCGTAGGGGCTCGCACGTGGCGAGCCCGCCAGATATATGTAAGAATTCCGTGAACAATTGGCATGAGCGGGCGCCCCGCGTGGCGCCCCTACAGAAAAAGGCTTGTCGCACGTGCGACAAGCCTTTTTTTTATACAATATCGATTTGGCAGGCTTTCATGGCCTGTAATGCTCTTTCGTGGTTTTCTGGTGTCGAACCGGCACAGCATGTGCTGTCGACGATGATTTCCTTTTCCGGGTAGAAGGCTTTGAGCAGCATGGCATTGGCGATGACGCAGATGTCCGTGCACAAGCCCATCAATACCAGCCGGTCGTAGTCGCGTACTTCATCGACCAGGGCCGGACAGCCAAAGGATGGCTTTTCCAGGATGGTGGCCCACATGGTGTACGGCAGGAGCTGTTTGCAGATGCGCCAGCCCCGCGTGTCTTTCAGGCAGTGTGGAACGGGAAGTTTCCGGCCTTCCTGGGTTTCGCTGTAGGCCTCGTCGTGGGTGTCCTGGGTGAAAATCAGGTCCGTTTCCTGGTCGGCATCCTTTTTGCTGGCCACGATCTTGGCCTCGATGCGGGGGACGACGGCTTGAGCCTGAGCGCTTCCCAGGGCGCCGTCGATGAAATCATTCTGCATATCGATGATGATATAAGCCTGGGTCATTACGGTCATCCCTTCTCTTTAGGCACGCAATTCTTTTAAATATCCCGGTACGTCCGGGCAGGTCATGAGGCCCGACATGAGGGCGACGCCTTTGATGGGGACGTCCTGGAGCTGAGAGATGGTCTTCGGCGTAACGCCGCCTAAGGCATAGACCGGAATCTTGACGGCCTTGCAGATGGCTTCGACCGTGTCGACGCCGATAGGCGGATCCGACGGCTTGCAGGCTGTCGGGAAGACGTGGCTGGCCATGAGGTACGTAGCGCCGAGCTGTTCGGCTTTGACGGCTTCTTCGACGGTGTGTACGGAGACGCCGAGGGTCGTCATGTAATAGAGCAGGGACGAATGGGTTTCCAAATAAGGCAGAGAGCACTGGAAACGGGGAATATGAAGACGGATAGCAGCCTTTCCGAAATGCTGGAGGATACACGTCTTCTGATGGATGCTGCACAGGCGCAGGGCCCGTTTCGCATAGTCCGTGTATTCTTCTTCAGAAAGGTTTTTTTCACGAAGGACGATGAAATCTACATCGGATGCGGCGATTTGCTCGAGCTGATCCCAGTAGTTCGTCGAAGCCAATTCGTGATTTGTAATTGCAGCTACTTTTAACACGATTTATCACCTGAATATTAGAGTATTTTATATATATAACTATACATGAATCTCATACTAACGTCAACAATTATACCAATAGAATATAATAAATGTTCTATATGAGTTTAACGCCCTAAAACGAGAAGATATATGACAACAGGTTCGGGGTGGATTGGGTCCCGGACCGTTTTTGTCATATACATTTTATAGGATTGGTAATGGATTACGTTAGATGGTTTACAAATAAATATACTCACTGGTGACAGGCTGCAGGCCCATGCCCTTGATGTCGGAGTACATCTGGTCAAAGGACCGGCCGTCAGTGATTTCGAACTGTTCGTCACCCATTTCGGAGCCGTCATTTTCCAGATGGCCGCCGATGCCGACGCAGACGCTGGCCGATACTTTGGTAGCGGCGATTTTCATGATGGCGTTGCGGTAGCGGGCGCTTTCACGGCTCGATACGACGATGCAGGCGTAAGGCATGAACAGACGGTAGGCGCAGATGATCTGCGTCAGTTTCCGTTCGTCTACGTCCTTCGGGTTGATCTTATCGTTATTGATGATCGGGCACAGGCGCGGACAGGACAGGGAAATTTCGGCATGCGGGTACTTACGCTGCATGAGCCATGCGTGCATCCCCGTTGCCAGGGCATCTTTCTGGTAGTCGTCCAGGCCTAAGAGGGCTGCGAAGCCGACGCCGCGCATGCCGCCGAGGATGGCCCGTTCCTGGGAGTAGAAGCGGTACGGGAAGATGCGCTTGTGACCGGCCAGGTGAAGGGTAGCGTACTTGTCTGAATTGTACGTTTCCTGGAAGACCGTGACGTAGTCGGCGCCACATTCGTGGAGATATTTGTAGTCTTCCGAATTGACCGGGTAGATTTCCATGTTGATGACCCGGAAATACTGGCTGGCGATCTTGACGGCGTTGCCGATGTATTTGATATCGCTCATCTTCGGGCTTTCGCCGGTGAGCATGATGACTTCTTCGATACCCGTATCGGCGATGTTCTTACATTCGCGGTGGAGTTCTTCGTCCGTCAGGCGGGCGCGCTTGATCTTGTTGTGCGAGTTGAAGCCGCAGTAGATGCAGTAGTTATCGCAGTAGTTGGCGAAATAGATCGGCGTCAGGATGGTGATGTTGTTGCCGAAATGGCGCCGCGTGACCAGATGGGCTTTCTGGGCCATTTCTTCCAGGAACGGTGCAGCGGCCGTCGATAAGAGGGCCATGAAGTCCCGCGGGTCCAGATGTTCTTTCGACAGGGCCAGGCGGACGTCTTTATCAGTGAAGTCGTCATTGTTGAAGGAATTGCGGATGGCGACGACCTGGTCGAGCATATCCGAGTCGATGACTTCCATGCCCGGTAAATATTTCATGTGGTCGATGAGTTTGCTCTGATCGATAGTTTTAGTTTCTTCCGTCATGTTCGATTCCTCCTCAGTCTCCTAAGAATCCCGTCAGCGGATCCGAAGCCGAAGCCGTTTCGCGGACGCGGCCCAAGCCGGCAAGGTAAGCATTGCGGCCGGCACGGATGGCTTCACCGAAGGCTTTGGCCATGAGAGGCAGGTCGCCAGCCGTAGCGACGGCGGTGTTGGCCATGATAGCAGCGGCGCCCATTTCCATGGCTTCGCAGGCCTGGGACGGACGGCCGATACCGGCGTCGACAATGACCGGCAGGTCGACTTCGTCGATGAGGATCTGGATGAAATCTTTCGTCGACAAGCCTTTGTTTGTGCCGATAGGCGAAGCCAGAGGCATGATGGCAGCAGCGCCGGCGTCAGCCAGGGCACGGGCGGCGTAGAGGTCCGGATACATGTACGGCAGGACGACGAAGCCTTCTTTAGCCAAAATTTCCGTAGCTTTGATGGTTTCGTTGTTGTCCGGCAGGAGATATTTGGAGTCGCGCATGACTTCAATCTTGATGAAATCGCCGCAGCCGACTTCACGGGACAAGTGGGCGATGCGGACGGCTTCGTCGGCATTGCGGGCACTGGACGTATTGGGGAGCAGGGTGACATCTTTCGGGATATAGTCGAGGATATTGTCTTTCTGGCCGGCTTCGACGCGGCGCAGGGCCATGGTTACCATCTGGGCACCGCCTTGTTCGACAGCGGCCTTGATGAGGTCGACAGAGAATTTACCGGAACCTAAGATGAAACGCGATGTGAATTCGTGGCCGCCAAGGACCAGGGTATCTTTTTTTTCCATTGGGAAACACTCCTTTTATAATGATAGATGAGTTCATGACTGCTTTGCCGCAGGGAATCAGCCCCCGCCGACGAAGTGTACGATTTCCATGGAATCGCCGTCTTTCAAAGTCACTTTATCGTAATCCTTGCGCGATACGATATCACCGTTCAGCTCGATGGCGATGCGGTCTGTACGATATTCCTGGTCGGTCAGGTAAGCGAGCAGGTTCTGGCCGGCCGCTTCGATGTCTTTGCCGTTGATCCGTACCATGGAGGTCCTCCTTTCTCTCAAATGAAAAAAGGGTCGCACGAAGAATTACACCCAAGGTGGTGTACCCCTTCGTGCGACCCTTGTGATTCGGTCTCACTCTGCCTATGATTATAGCCTATTGTCACAAAAAGTCAACCGTTGATAATGAACTGTCTTGAGAGAAATGACCGGGGAAGACGACAAAGGCCGAAAAACTATAGTATAATAAAGTTATGATTTTACGAGAGGTGTGATCACTGCCATGGAAGAACGGATGGACTGGATGAATATTGCCCGTTATTTTTATTTGACCGACGAGCGGCTGCAGCAGATTTCCCGCGATTTTGCAGACGACATGGAACGGGCCCTGCAGGGAAAGCCGGGAGCGACCGTATCAGCCCTGAAGTCGTATGTGTCCCTGCCTGGCGGTGAGGAGCGCGGTGTCTATCTGGTCCTGGATTTCGGCGGTACGAACGCAAGGGCTGCGCGGATCCGCCTGTTGGGCCGGCACTGTTACCTCATCGAAAAGAAGGTCTGCCAGCCGCTCCGGCTGCCTGGCCAGTACGACTATCTCTCTTCGGCGACGACGGCTGGGGAGCTTTTCGATTTCCTGGCCCGCCTCGTCGGTCAGGTTGCCCATGGGCAGCAGGCCTATACCCTGGGCCATACCTTTTCCTTTGCTATAGAGCGGCAGGACCTGCGCGATGGCCGGCTCCTGTCGTGGTCGAAAGAAATTGCCGTTCCCGGTGTGGAAGGCGAATGGGTCAACGCCATGCTCAAACAGGCCCTGGCCCGTCAGGGCTTTAGGGCTGTCGAACCGGTGGCCCTGGTCAATGACACGACGGCCCTGCTGTTGTCGGCAGCGTATACGCTGGAACGGGTCCGCCTGGGCCTCGTCTGCGGGACGGGCTTCAACGCCTGCTACTATGAGCCGGCCTGGGATATGATCGTCAATCTGGAAGCCGGCGACTATGGCGGCCTCATACGCAATCGCTGGGACAAGGCAGTCGACGCCCTGTCGGCCCAGCCCGGTCAGCATCGGATGGAAAAGATGACAGGCGGTGCCTATGCAGCGGAAATCTTCCGGCAGACCTTGCTGTCTTATTTCAAGACTCGCCAGCTCCCGGTGTTTTCCACAGCCGCTATGAATGACATCATCAGCTGCGACAATGATTTGCAGTGCCGGCTCAAGATGGGCCAGCTGTGGAAGTGCATCGTGCGGCCCGATGAGATGCGGCCTGTCCGCAATATCGGCGCCGCCATTTTCGTCCGCGCTGCCCAGCTGGCCGGCGCCGTGAGCTGCGGCATCCTGCGCCATCTTTATGGCGGCGAAGCCGTTCCGGCCCAGTCCGTGGCCGTCGACGGCAGCCTCTTGGAACACGTCCGCGGTGCCTTGTTCATGATGGAAGATGCCATGCAGGCCTGCCAGAATGAAGGCGTGAGCCGGGACAAGCAGATTCCCGTCGACCCGGTACTCATCCAGGACGGCCCCTTAGTCGGCGCCGCCGTCGCAGCGGCCATGGCAGGCGAAGGCCGGTGACAGCAGGCCGGCCCACCACGAACCACGAGCCACGAACCATGAACCACTAGCCACGGCCACGTTTTTTCGGTACAATATAATATTGCAGAGATATTTCCACCATATCTGTAGTTCAGGGAAAGGAGACGGCGCCAGGTCACGATGCTGCAACTCGATAAATCTACCAGCAAACCCTATTACGTACAAATCTATGAATATTATCGCCGGGAAATCGAAGAGCACCGGATGATAGCCGGCATGCGCCTCGACTCGGTCCGTGAACTGGCCCAGGCTGCGGGCATCAGCAAGATGACCGTCGAAAAGGCCTACTACCAGCTGGCCAGTGAAGGCTACATCCTGCGCCGCCATAAGGCCCGCTATGAAGTGGCCTCCCTGGGCGGTCTGGAAGCGCGGACCGAAGAGGCTGCTGCGCCCGTATTGCGTGAAGCCAGCCGTCTCCCTGTCTATGCCTATGACTTTGCCAGTGGCGACATGGCTTTGGAACGCTTTCCCCTCGACATATGGCGGAAATATATGAATCGGATCTTATCGGAGCCAGACCGGCTGCTGGCGGCCAATGATGACCAGGGCGTCCCTGATTTGCGCCGGGCCTTGAGCCGTTACGTCTATGAAACGCGCGGCGTCCATGCAGAGCCGTCGCAGATTATCATCGGTGCCGGGACGATTTCTCTTCTCGGCGTCCTGACCAATCTGCTTCACGATAAATATGCCTGCATCGGCGTCGAAGACCCGGGCTTCCGCCTGGGCCGGGAGATTTTCCGCAACAGCGGCTATTCCATCGTGCCCATTCCCATCAGCGGCGGACTGCTCCACGTCGATGCCCTGGAAGCCAGCGGCGTCCGCCTGGTCTACGTCAGCCCGTCCCATCAGTTCCCGACGGGGACGGTCATGCCCGCCGGCATCCGCCATCGTCTGCTGCATTGGGCTGAAAAGACGGATGGACTGATCATCGAAGACGATTACGACAGCGAGCTGCGCTATTATGGCCGCCCCGTCCCGGCTTTGCAGGGCCTGGACCGCCACGGCCGTGTCGTCTACATGGGGGCCTTGTCCAAGGTATTGCCCTTTTTCATCCGCCTCAGCTATATGGTACTGCCGCCTCAGCTCATGCCCCTTTACGAACAGCGGCGCAGCCTGTTCCGCCAGGGCGCGTCGGTTCCGGAGCAGTGCGTTCTGGCGGAATATATCGAGAGCGGCGAACTGGCCCGTCAGGTACGGCGCCTGCGCAAGGAATACCAGGAAAAAGGGGAGCTCTTAGGCCGGCTCTTAGTCGAAGCCTTTGGTCAGGATATCGTCGTAGGGCGGCTGGTTTCCGGCGTATACTGCCATATCCGCCTGCACAGCCGCTTATCGGAAGAAGAACTGCGCCGCCGGGCGGAACTGCAGGGCTGCCGTGTCTTGTCCATGCAGTCTTTTTATGAAACACCGTCGCAGGAAACGGATAAAGAATTTCTCCTGTCATTTTCAAAAATTCCCACCTGCAGGCTCCGCGATGCCGTAGCGGCGTTGCATGGAGCGTGGTCAGAGAAAGAAGGATACTAATGGCGAAAAGTTTGCGTTTTATTCAATGCGGGGATCTCCACTTAGGGAGCCCTTTCCATAACCTCTCCGCTATTGATGAACGGTGGCAGCGCATCGTCGGGAAAGCGCCGGTCCGGGCGTTCCAGAAAATCGTCCAGATGGCCATTGATAAACGGGTCCACGCTGTCCTCATCACCGGCGATGTCTACACCAGTGCCGATCACAACTTGACGGCACAGCTCGATTACGTGCGCCTTTTACATAAATTAGCACAGAATAACATCCAGGTCTTTGCCGTCCTGGGGAATCACGACCCGCTCGAAGCGTGGAAGGCGAAGATTCCCTTTCCGCCGAATGTCCACGTGTTTCCGACCGATGCTGTCGAACGGGTCCCCCTGGTCGTAGATGGCGAAGAAGTAGCGGCCATTTACGGGCAGAGTTATGCCAAGAGCGAACAGCGGGACAATCTGGCCTGGAAATTCAACCGCGCTGCTGGCGACCGATTTTCCATCGGCATGCTCCATACCCAGGTAGGCAGCCGGGATTCGACATATGCGCCGTGCACCCTGGAAGATTTGAAAGAATGTGGCATGGATTACTGGGCCCTCGGGCATATCCACAAGCATGAGATACTCTGCGAAAAGCCCTATGTCGTCTATGCCGGCAACCCGCAGGGCCTCGATTGTACGGAAACGGGGCCGCGGGGCTGTTATTACGTCGAAGTCGGACCGTATGGGACGACGGACCTGGAATTCATCGACACGAGCATCGTCCGCTGGGAAAGCATCGACCTCGCCATCGACGGTATCGAATCGGTGTCGGAACTGCGCGAGTCCGTCCGCTTCGCTAAGGAAAAAGTGCGCCGTGATATCGGCAAGCCGACGTTCCTGACGGTCAATTTCACCGGTTCCGGCAGTATGTACCACGTCCTCAACAATCCGGAGGCGACGCAGTACTGGCTGGAAAGCTGGCGTGAAGAAGAACAGGGGAAATACGCCTTCGTCATGGTCGAACGCCTGCGTAACCTGGCCCGTCCCAAGATGAATATGGACGAACGAAGTAAACTGCCCGACTCCGTCGGCGACTACTTGAATGTCTTCGACAAGCTGGAAAAGCTGGCTCCTGAAGAAAGGGCCAAGGCGCTGCGGGATATTCTCATGAGCCGCCCGGAATTTGAACGCCTCGGGGCCTATGGAAGGGCCCTGACGGACCAGCGCCTGCTGGAAACGTTCGAGAAAGCCAAGTGGCTGGGCGTACAGAAATTGCTGGAACATAGAAGAGGTTAAGCAGTATGAAGATTACAGAGATGCATTTGGATGATTTCGGGATTTACCATAATGTGAGCTGGAATCCGCCGGAACACGGCCTGATCGTCATGCATGGCCGCAACGAAAGCGGCAAGACGACGCTCATGAAATATGTCCGCTCCATGTTCTTCGGCTATCTGCGCGGAGACTGGAAGGGCTATTTCGGCAGCATGGGCATCCGTCGGGAAGACGGAAAGGAATACCGCATCGTCCGCAATGAAAAAGAATATTTCCTGTCAGACGGTCAGGAAAAAGTACAGGAAGAGCCAGCGAATCTGTGGTGGCACGGCCTGGACCGTCAGACGTATGATACGATTTTTGCCATGGGCCTGGAAGACCTGCAGGGCTTCAAAATCCTGTCCAATGAAGCCGTGCGCAGCCATTTCTTCAGCATCGAAGGCGGCATCGGCATGGGCCTGGCCCGCAGTGAAGTGACCAAGCATATGGGTGACCTCCTGGTCGCTTCGCCGCAGGGCAAGAAACCCATCAATGCCCTGCTCAACGAGCAGAAGGACTTCGACCGCCGCATTACCGGCATGGCCTACGATGAAGATGAATTCGCCAGCCTGCAGGAAACGGAACAGACGACGCATGAAATCGAGAACCGCATCCGCCTGGATATCGAAGAATCGAAGCAGCAGATCGAACGGATTTCCATGCCTATCGCTGCCTGGGATGTCTATAAACGCGGCCAGGACGCCATGCAGCATATGCAGGCCCTGGCCGATGTATCCCAGTTCCCGGCTGACGGCGCGCAGAAATGGGCCGAGCTGGAACAGAACATCAAGGCCATTGACGAACAGGTCCGCAAGCTCAAGGCGACGAGCCGCAAAGGCCCGGCCTTCCAGGAATCGTGGAACCGCTGGCTGGCCTGCGGCCCCCAGCTCGACGCCATGGCTCACCATGTCGGTGAATGGAAGCAGGGGCTGGAAGAGCTTTCGGACCATGAAGATAAGGAAATGGACTGGGAATTTGAAGGCACGAAACAAGCCGACCTGCTCAAGTCCTGGACCGATGGCAAGGATATTCCGGCAGCCGTCAACTGGACTCAGGGGATTTCGGCCGCCGCTGCCCTCGACCACAGTCGTCAGGATTTAGAGAAATGGCAGGCTGACAAGCCCAAGAATGTTTCCGGTGCCAGCGGCGAAGACGGTCCGGCTGAAAAGACCAAGGACGAATGGGATGTCATCGGGACGGCCGTAGCGACGATCCAGAACGTCGTCATGGAACGCCAGAAGATACAGGAACAGCTGGAATGGCTGAAGAACGAACCGGCTGGCTCGTCGAAGGCCTTTACCTTCGTCGGCATCGCTTTCCTGGTCCTGGCGGCTCTCTGCGTCGCCGCTGTCTATCTGGCTCACTTCGATTCGACCCTGGGCCTGGGCGGTGCCGCTGCCTGTGTCGTCATCGCCATCATTTCCCTGGTCCGCCAGAGTACCGGTGCCGACCGGGTTCCCCGGAAAATCGCAGAAATCGAAGGCCAGCTGGCAGGCGTCAACCGCAAAATCAGCGACTTAGCCAAAGAAGCGGAAATGACCCTCAGTACGGACGAATCGAACGAACGCTGGCTCCAGGAACTGGACGCCGTCCGCAAGCAGTATCTGGACTGGCAGACGCGGGAAACGAAGAATGCCTGGCAGAAAGAACAGAAAGTCATGTACGACGCCATTTATGAAAAATGGCAGTCCGATGGCAATACCTGCAAAAAACAGCTCCTGGCCTGTGAAACGGCCTGGGACGGCTGGCGCGATAAAAATAGTTTCAGCAAACTGGATACGGCCGATGTGGCCAAAGCCAAAGAAGCCTGGGATACGTGGCATGAAGTCACGACGGCCGCTGCCGATTGGAAGCGACGCAAGTTGGAATTGAAAGGCGCCATTTCCCGCTGGAGCGATACGGCAGAACAGATTTTCCGGGAAGTCGGCGTCAAGAAGGCCGTTTCCCCGGATACCGTCGAAGACGTCTACAAACAGTGGCAGGACATCCGCGTCCAGGCTGAAGTGGCCAAAGAACAGGACCGTCAGCAGAAAGAACGGGAAAGTCAGATTGCCAGCCTGGGAGAAGAACGGCAGCAGCGCGTCCAAGAACAGCAGGAACTGCTCAAGGCAACCGGCGCCCAGACGGAAGGCGAATTCCGCAGCAAAGTCCTGCGCTTCCGCCAGTTCCACCAGTACAAAGAAGTCTATGACCAGACGGAAGCCCATATCCGCCTCATCGCCAAGACGCCGAAAAACCTGGCCGAACTGCGCCATGAATTGAAAATCCATACCTTGAAGACCTGGACAGATGAACGCGACTACTACCAGAAAAAAATCGCCGATGCCGAAAAGAAACTGGCTGAAGTCGCAGAAAAACGAGGCAGTATCATTGAACGCCTGAGCCAGATGGCCAAGAGCGACGAATACGGCAAGCTCCTGCAGGCCAAACAGAACCGCAAGGCCGAACTGGACCGCGACGTCGACGACTGGCTGACCAATATGTACACCCAGTACATGCTGGAACAGGCCCAGGAATACTACGAACGGGTCCGCCAGCCTATCGTCATCCGCCAGGCCGGCGAATACCTCAATCTCATGACCCAGGGCCGCTATACCCTGCAGGCTAGCCTGGACGGCAAACAGCTCTTTGCCGTCGATGGCAGCCAGCGCCGCGTCCCGGAAAAACAGTGGAGCAGCGGCCTGGGCGACCAGATTTACCTGGCCATCCGCATCAGCCTGGCCATGGCCTTCTCCAAACAAATCGAACCGATGCCGCTCATCCTCGACGACATCCTCGTCCGCTTCGACGAACAGCGCCAGAAAGAAGCCATCCAGTTCCTGGCCTCGTTGGGCAAAAAAGAACAGATATTCCTGTTCACCTGCTCCGATGCCACGTTGCACCTGGCCGAAGAAGTCCAAAAACAACTGTCTGGAGAAACAGACACGATCCATCTCTTTGAAATCGAAAAAGGGACGATACGGGGAAAGGAAGGCTTATGCTAGAGTATGTAGTTCGACAAACGGCGGCCTACATGGAATCCATGCCTAAACAGATTCGCAAAAAAAGTGGTCAATTCTTTACCAGCATAGAAACAGCCCGGTTCATGGCCGGGCTGTTTGCTATCCCTGCACAGCCTGAAATTACCATATTGGATCCCGGAGCTGGCACGGGTATCCTTACGGCTGCTTTATTGGAACGTATTTCGGCAATCCCAGCTGTGGAACGAGTACACCTTATATGTTATGAAACAGATGAAAAAATCATTCCTGTTTTAGAAGATAATCTTCGTTATGTGACCGCTCATTGTTTAAAAAAAGCTGACTATGAGCTCCGCACTTTGAATTATATTACAAGCCAGGAAAATGCTTTCAATGGAGGCCTGTTTCCAGAATCAGGCATCACTTGCGACCTCTGTATTGGCAACCCGCCGTATATGAAAATCGGAAAAGATGCGCCTGAAGCTAAAGCCATGCCGGCAATTTGTTATGGTGCTCCTAATTTATATTTTCTCTTTGCGGCTATGTCGTTATTTAATGTCCGTGACGGCGGAGAAATGGTTTACATCATTCCCCGTTCTTGGACAAGTGGCATGTATTTCAAGCGCTTTCGCCAATATTTATTCAGCCATGGTGTGATTGAGCAGATTCACTTGTTTACCAGTCGGGATAAGGTCTTTGATACCGAACAGGTATTGCAAGAAACGATGATTGTCAAGATACGGAAACAGCGTCAGGTTCCTTCGGATATATTGGTCACTTCTTCTGAAGCTAATTGTGATTTCCGTCATTTACAGCAGATTTCATTGCCTTATTCGGATGTAGTTTCCGGATCGGACCAGTATGTCTTTTTGATGACTAATCATCGGGAAGTAGACGCTATCTGCTTGTTAAACACATTTCCCTATACCCTGCCAGATTTCGGTATGAAAATGAAAACGGGATTGACTGTTGATTTTAGGGAGAGGGAGTCTTTGCGGAATACTGAAGTCGATGGGGCCGTACCGCTCTTTTTTGCCCAGCATATACAAAACGGTCATATTTGCTTTCCGATTGGTAAAGAAGGGGAATATTTAGTACCATCCCGGAAAAGTTTGGTACAGCCTAATACTAATTATTTGTTTATCAGGCGGTTTACGGCAAAGGAGGAAAAGCGCCGATTACAATGTGGTATTTATTTGGCAGAACAATTTCCGCAATATCAGACCATAAGCACGCAGAATAAAATCAATTTCATTGATAATGCGGACCATACATTGTCTAAAGATGTAGTATATGGGCTATATGTTTTGTTCAATTCTACCCTTTATGATGTATATTACCGGGTACTCAATGGTTCTACGCAGGTCAATGCTACAGAAATCAATCATATGCCTGTTCCAGCTATTTCGATTATTGAAGAACTAGGGCGAGCATTTTTGAAGCAATCCGATATAACAGAAAAAACGTGCAATCAGATCTTGGAGGGATTTTTACATGGGAAAAATCAGCGAAGCTCAAGCCATTCTTAGAGCTATTGGGATGCCCGAACGCCAGCAAACGCCTATTTGTGCGTTGAGTTTGCTGGCTTTGGCTCATATACGGCCTGATGATGACTGGTGTCAGGCTAGCAATGAGTGGATTCGTATTCACGATATAATTCAGTTCGTTAATCTGAATTATGAAGTTGATTATGCAGAGAATAGTCGGGAAACGTTCCGAAAGCAGGCTATGCATCATTTTCGCAATGCCGCTTTGATTGAAGATAATGGAAAAGCGACGAATAGTCCCAACTATCGCTATCGGTTGACTCAGGAAACAGTCCGCCTTTTGCAGACTTTTCACACCGACTTATGGGAAAAATCTTTGAAAGAATTTACTGATGTTCACGAATCACTGATTTCCATTTACGCATCGAAAAAAAAACGTTCAGAAAATGCCAGTCATGATTAATGAGACGGCCTATACTTTTTCACCAGGTAAGCATAATGCCTTACAAAAAGCTATCTTGGAAGAATTTGCACCGCGCTTTGCACCAGGGGCTATTTGCTTGTATGTTGGTGATACGACTAATAAAAACTTAGTGGAAAACCAGACGTTACTGAAACAATTAGGAATTGCTCTGACAGAACATGATAAGTTGCCCGATGTCATCCTGTATTGCAAGGACGTCGACTGGATTTACTTTGTTGAAGCCGTGACCTCCGTGGGTCCTATGAGTCCTAAACGCTTACAAGAATTGGAAGCTATGACTCAGCAGGTCACGAGCGGGAAAATCTATGTTACCGCTTTTCCTGATGTAACCGTCTACAAACGTTTTGTGGCGGACTTAGCTTGGGAAACCGAAGTTTGGATTGCCGATGAACCAGATCACATGATTCACCTTAACGGCAATCGGTTTATGGGGCCGCGTTGAATTTATAAAAGGGGCTGTCGCACGAAGAATTTTGTCATCATGCGAGGCCCCGTTTACTTTATAGTTTGTAGCACAGAGTTTGTAGTTTGCAGAGAAAACCTTTAAATTTAAAACTATCCGCTAACCCCGAACCACTAGCCACTAACAACTCAAAAAGGGCTTGTCGTATGATGACAAGCCCTTTTTTCACGCCCAGACGAATCCGGTCATAGCCATGGATCCTAAGGTGCAGGTATTATTGAATGGTGTAGCTTTATCCGTTCCGGCGGCGCCCAGGCAATAGAGCAGGGGCAGGTAGTGTTCCGGTGTCGGCACGGCGTAGGCTGCGTGTTCGTGGTTTTCGTAGTGGATGATGTTGTCGATGTTGCCGGCGATGACATTATCGACGATATCCTGGTTGAAGTGTTTGGCTGCTTCGGAGCCGCCGCGCTTGTTCCATTCGACGCGGCGCAGGTTGTGGACGATGTTGCCACTGGCCCAGATGAGGTAGCCTTTTTCTCGGAGCGGGGCGAGTTTCTGGCCGAGTTCAAAGCATTGGTCCGGTGTAAACGTGCTGTTTACAGAAAGCTGGACGACTGGGATGGGCGCGTTGGGGAACATGTGGACCATAACACTCCATGTTCCGTGATCGATACCCCATGAATCGTCGATAGAAACGTCATTGCCCAAAAGCTGGCAGACGTCCTGGGTCAGTTCCGAACAGCCCTTGGCTGGGTATTGGAGCTGATAGAGCTCTTCTGGGAAGCCGTACATGTCGTAGATTTGACGCGGCTTGTCGGCACTCTGGATATACGTGCCTGGGACATACCAATGGGCCGAGATGGCCAGGATGGCTTTCGGTCTGTCCTCACTGGTTAGAACGTCTGCGCCGACGCGCTGCATTTCGCGCGTCAAGTCGTTTTCATCGATAGCCAGCATCGGACTGCCATGACCGGTGAAGATAACAGGCGTTTTTTTCATTATGATGAATCCCCCTTTGCATAGAAACCATAAAGATAAAACCATCTTTAGTATATCATGAAGTTACTTTACGTCAACAAACTGCCATTTTTCACATATTTAATAATCACGAGGGAGTCGCAAAAATTTACGAATATTATAGTGCTGGATTCCATCCTGGCTAAAGTCGAGTTCGTCCATAGAAACGACGTATTTGGGATAATTGTCTTTTATGTCTTTATATACACGGAATTCGCGTTCGATAGTTTCTGGTGAAGCGAGTAAATATGTGACCTGGACATAACATTTTCGATTTCCTTTTTCGGCAATGAAATCGACTTCAAAATTTCCTGTTTTGCCAATCGTTACCGTATAGCCGCGGCGCAATAATTCCAAGCAGACAATGTTTTCTAATATTTGGTCGATATCGCGGGCATTGTGGCCATATACGGCTTCTCGCAGGCCATGGTCAACGACATAGTACTTTTCATTGATAGAAAGCAGTTTCTTCCCTAATAAATCTTGGCGGGGGATTTTATAGAATAAATAAGCTGTTGTACAAGCATTCAGGTAATTCAATACGGTATCGTTGGAAACTTTTCGATGTTCACTTTTCAAGTATTTTGTAATGTTAGAAGCACTGAAAACGTGGCCGATACTGCTGAGGGCATATCCGATGATGCGCTCTAATAAATCGACGTCGCGCAGATTATTCCGTTGGACAATATCCTTTAAAATTACGGAATTGTACATATCCTGCAAATACTGACGAGATGGGCCTTCTTGGAAATGGAGATTCATTAAGAAAGGCATCCCGCCGAAGAGTAGGTATTTTTGGAAGGCTTGCGGGGTATCGTCTAATTGATTTGCTAATATAAATTCTTGATAAGAAAAAGGATAAATGACGAATTGAACATAGCGGCCGGCTAAATAGGTGGAAAGTTCCCCAGAAAGCAGCTTAGCATTTGAACCGGTAAGATAAATATCGACATCGAAAGCGACACGCAGGGAGTTGATGACCCGTTCCCAATTCGTCACTTCTTGTATTTCATCTAAAAAAATGTATATTTTTCCTTTTATGGCAGCTGCTTTGTCTGCAATCCATTGATAGAGTGCCATGGGTTGGCACAAGGGGAGATTGGCCAAATCTTCAAAATTTAGGCTTATCATTTGATCAGGACGGACTTGTTGAGATAATAGTTCTTCCTGGATTAATTGCAGCATGACTGATTTTCCGCTGCGGCGTATTCCTGTCAATACCTTTATGAGATCCGTGTTAATGAACGGTCTGATTTGTTTCATGTAATATTCGCGCTGAATCATGGTATCCCATCCTTTCTGAAAAACTATTTATACTATTATACCAGTATATTTTACAGTTTTCCATAATTCATACTATTATACTAGTATGAATTATGGAAAATAGGAATTCTAACTAGTATAGTAGTTGGATTTTTCGTTTACTTGTGAGGATACGCTTCTTTTGCTATAATGAACGGGTAACGTACAGGTTACGGACTTGATTTTTTAGAGATAACGACTGTGCGTCCTTTTGGGCGCCTTCGTTATCTCTTTTTTTGTTGGGAGGAATTATTGTGGAAGTTCGTCATTATCATTGGAAAGATGGAAAATCCCTGACTGTCGGGGAACGGACGCTGGTCATGGGCGTCCTCAATTATACGCCTGACTCTTTTTCTGATGGCGGGAAATGGAATAATGCCGATGTAGCCTTGAAGCACATGGAAGAAATGGTAGCCGAAGGGGCGGATATCATCGACATCGGCGCCGAATCGTCACGGCCGGGTTTTACGCCGATTTCGGCAGCCGAAGAGATTTCCCGGCTGGAAACGATTTTGCCGCGCCTTGTCAAAGCCTGCCCGGTCCCCATTTCTGTCGATACGTATAAGGCTGAAACGGCAGACTATGCCATGCGTACGGGTGCCCATATCATGAATGATATCTGGGGCCTCCAGTATGCGCCGGAACCGGGACAGATGGCCGCTGTAGCCGCAAAATACGGCGTTCCTGTCGTCGTCATGCATAACCAGGACGGTACAGAATACGGCGACATCATCGAGGATATGAAGCGCTTCTTCATCCGCTCGGCCATCATTGCAGACCAGGCCGGCATGAGCCAGGACCAGATCATCACCGACCCGGGCATCGGCTTTGGCAAGACCTTTGACCAGAATGTCTACGTCATGAAGCACTTGCGGGATCTGACAGGCCTGCCGTATCCCATGCTCCTGGGGACGAGCCGCAAGGGCTTTATCGGCAAGATCCTCGACCTGCCGGTTACGGAACGGATGGAAGGGACCGGGACGACCTGTGTCGCTGGCGTCCTGGCCGGCTGCGCGATTGTCCGCGTCCATGACGTCAAACCCATCGTCCGCATGTGCCAGATGGCCGATGCTCTGCGTTAGATAAATTAGTCAGGTAAAACCTTTTACTGTATAAATATGACGGAACTTCCTTGACTGCCGTGGCCTGGCGGCGGTATAATGGCTCAAATGTATATAAGCTGATAGGGAGGTTTCTACATGGAAAATAAAAGTCTGCGCGGCCTCGTCGTATGCCGCAATTTTTTACAGGATCCCGTCATCAAGGCCCTGCTGGCCGTCCAGGAACAGGGGGATAATCCCTTTGGCAAGCATGAAGCGGCAGCGGTCCTCTTGGAACGGGCGGAACAGCTGGGCCTCAGCGGCAATATCCTGCGCCAGTATTTCCTCTATCTCTTGGGGGAAGGCGATACGGTCGCTGCCGAAGCCATTGAACGGTTGGGCAAGGCCGGCACGGGCATGACCAAGGCCCTGCTCTTGGATATGACTCTGCTCTGGCCGTATCTGCAAAAGGCCGCTTCCGACTTCCTCGGCGTCGATTTCCTCGACAACTACGAACCGGCTGTCCCCAAAGTTTACGGCTATGTCCAGACCCTGGAAACGGCCCTCATGGCAGCGTCGACGCCAGAAGAAGCGACGAAAGTCTTACTGCATCATTATGCAGTATACGGCCGGGGCAAACTGGCACAGTTCATGGCCTTCCGCATCGGTGAAGACGGGGACCTCGTAGGCATCGAGAATTTCCCCCATCTTGCCTGGGATGACCTCATCGGCTATGCGGCTCAGAAAGAAAAGCTCCTGGCCAATACGACGGCCTTTCTGGCTGACCGGGCGGCCAATAACGTCCTCTTGACGGGTTCCCGCGGGACGGGCAAGTCGACGGCTGTCAAAGCCCTGGTCTGCCGCTACCATGAACAGGGCCTGCGCCTCATCCAGGTCCAGCGCGGCCAGCTCCACAATCTGCAGCAGCTCATGGAAAAACTCGGCGACATCGGCAGCAAGAAGTTCATCCTCTTCTTGGATGATTTGTCCTTCGATGAAAATGAAAAAGAGTATAAATACCTCAAGTCGGCCATCGACGGCGGCGTCACGCCACAGCCGAAAAACGTGCTTATTTATGCAACATCGAACCGTCGCCACCTCTTGAAGGAAACGTGGCACGACCGCAACGACGAACTGGACGAAGTCTACCGCGATGACAGCACGAACGAGTCGATTTCCCTGTCGGACCGCTTCGGCCTCATCCTCCATTACTCGGCGCCGACGCAGGATGAATACTTGCAGATCATCGCCCATGAGCTGAAAAAAGCCGGCATTACCCTGGACCCGGAAGAGCTTCGTGTCGAAGGCGTCCGCTGGGAAATGGAACATTCCGGCCGCAATGGCCGCATTGCTCAGCAGTTTGTGAAATGGTATCTGGGCAATCGCAAGGCTTAAGAATCTTAGGCAAGTAAACGTTTAACCAAACTTTTTTCGGAAAAATTCCAAAAAAGCATTGACAAACAGCACGGCATTTTGTAGAATGTGTTCAAGCTTTTCAAACGGGCCACAACGATAAAGGCTCGCAAAAGCATATAGTGAAATCTGATGACGGGAAAGAGTAGTTCGTCCGGACATTCCCAGAGAACCGGCGGCTGGTGCGAGCCGGTAATGAATGGCGATTGAAAATCATCCCCGAAGAGAAGTGCTGAAGCAAGATTAAGCACTGACGATTTTTCCACGTTATAGGAAACGCGTATGTTGGTACGTTGTAGAGAGCCTGGCTGCAGTAATGCGCCGGGAATCAGGGTGGTATCGCGGAATAGTACTCCGTCCCTCAGTGAGGGGCGGAGTTTTTTTTGTTGGCCTCTTTCGACGAATCTCTAAATCCCAACGAGAATAAATTATTTTATACTCACAAGGAGAGATGTTATTATGGCAAAAGTATTTTATGATCAGGACGTAAATTGGGACGTTATGAAAGGCAAAAAAGTTGCCGTCATCGGTTATGGCAGCCAGGGTCATGCTCATGCATTGAACCTCAAGGACAGCGGCGTCGACGTCGTCGTCGGCTTGTATGAAGGCAGCAAATCGGTTGAAAAAGCTAAAGCAGCCGGCCTCGAAGTCAAGACCGTTGCTGAAGCTGTCAAAGATGCTGACGTCACGATGGTCCTCATTCCGGACGAAAAACAGGCTGACGTATATGCAACGGAAATCGCTCCGAACTTGAAATCCGGCAGTGCCCTCGCCTTTGCACACGGCTTCAACGTTCACTTCAAACAGATCGTCCCGCCGGCTGATGTCGACGTATTCATGGTCGCTCCGAAAGGCCCGGGCCATCTCGTCCGTCGTACATTCGTAGAAGGCGGCGGCGTCCCCGACGTATTCGCTGTCGAACAGGATGCTTCCGGCAAATGCTTCGACCTCGCTTTGGCTTATGCCCGCGGCATCGGCGGCACGCGTGCCGGCGTCATCCAGACGACTTTCCAGGAAGAAACAGAAACAGACCTCTTTGGTGAACAGGCAGTCCTCTGCGGCGGCATCTGCCAGCTCATCACCAACGGTTTTGAAACCCTTTGCGAAGCTGGTTATCAGCCGGAAATCGCTTACTTTGAAACCTTCCATGAAATGAAGTTGATCGTCGACCTCATGTACGAAGGCGGCATGGCTAAGATGCGTAAATCCATCAGTGATACCGCTGAATACGGCGATTACACGGCTGGCCCGCGTGTCGTAACCCAGGAATCGAAGAAAGCCATGAAAGAAGTCCTCAACGACATCCAGTCCGGTGCCTTCGCCAAAGATTGGCTCCTCGAAAACAAAGCCGGCGGCCGCGCTCACTTCCTGGCTATGCGCCGTCAGCATGCGGAACATCCGCTCGAACAGGTCGGTGAAAAACTCCGTGCCATGATGCCGTGGCTCCACAACAACGACCAGAACGACTAAGACATAGTTTGAAGTTGGATGTTTGGAGTTTGAAGTTGGAAATAACTTTTAACATCAAACTTCAGACATCAAACCCAAGAAGCAGGTTGATTGAAGAATAGCTTCTTTGTAAGTATGAGTCATGTTTTATGATGAGGTGAATGAGATGAAAATGACCGGAGCACAAGCAGTGATCGAATGCTTGAAACGTGAACAGGTACAAGTCGTCTTCGGCTATCCCGGCGGGGCTGTCCTGACATTATATGATGAATTATATAAAGCCAAATTTCCCCATGTCCTGACAGGCCACGAACAGGGAGCTGTCCACGCCGCTGACGGCTATGCCCGCGCTACGGGCAAGCCCGGTGTCTGCTTTGCTACGTCCGGTCCTGGCGTCTGCAACATGGTTACAGGCATTGCCACGGCCAACATGGATTCCATTCCCCTCGTCGTCATCAGCGGCCAGGTAGCAACGCCCCTTATCGGGCGCGATTCCTTCCAGGAAGCTGATATCTCCGGTATTACCACGCCGATTACGAAACACAACTATTTAGTGAAGAACGTCAAGGAATTGCCCCGGGTCTTGAAAGAAGCCTTTTACATCGCAACCACAGGCCGGCCCGGGCCGGTCCTTGTCGATATTGCCAAGGATGTATTCGATACACCTTTTGAATTTGAATATCCCGAAGAAGTCCATCTGCGCGGCTACCAGGGCCATCACGTCGGCAATGAAGCCGATGTCGACCACGCCGTCGAAGCCATTGAAAAGGCAAAGCGCCCGGTCATCCTCACCGGTGGCGGCGTCGTCCTTTCCAACATGTCGGACCGCTTGAAGCACATCGTCCAGCAGATGCATGTCCCTGTCGTCACGACCCTCATGGGCAAGGGCTGCGTCCCCGATACGTATGACGCCCACCTGGGCATGGTCGGCATGCATGGCTCGTACGCTGCCAATATGGCCGTTACGAAATGCGACCTCCTGGTCGCCATCGGCGCCCGATTCGATGACCGCGTCACTGGCGACGTCGAAAATTTCGCGCCGAACGCGCAGATCGTCCACTTCGATATCGATAAAGTAGAAATCAATAAAATCGTCCACGCCGACATCAGCGTCAACGGCGACCTCCGCTGGTCCCTGCCGCTCCTCGACGAAAAGCTGGCAGCTCATGAAACGCATCTGGCGGACCGCTATGGTGAATGGCGGACTTTCGTCCTCGATATGAAGGCCGCTCATCCCTTTGCCACGCGGGACCTTCCCGATGCCGTTTCGCCGCAGAAGCTCTTTGAAGAGGTCCAGAAGTGGACCGACGACGACACCATCGTCGTTACCGACGTCGGCCAGCACCAGATGTGGGCAGCTCAGTTCTTCGATTTGAATAAGCCCCGCCGCTTCGTTACCTCTGGCGGTCTGGGTACTATGGGCTATGGCCTGCCGGCTGCCCTCGGTGCCAAGCTGGGCTGTCCCAAGTCGAAAGTCGTCTTATTCACTGGCGACGGCAGTATCATGATGAACTGCCAGGAATTCGCCACTCTTCATAAATATGGCGTCGATGTCAAGACCATCGTCCTCCACAACAACGTCCTGGGCATGGTCAACCAGTGGCAGCGCTTGTTCTACAACGGCCACTGCGCTGAATCGCTGATTGGGGATAACCCCGATTTGACAGCCGTATCCGCGTCCATGGGGGTTCCCGGGACGGCCGTCCATAAGCCGGAAGACCTGGCTAAAGCCGTAGAAGCCCTGTTCAAGACGGAAGGGCCGGCACTGCTCGACGTCTTCATCCCGGCTGATGAAAATGTCTATCCCATGGTTCCCGGCGGCAAGCGCCTGGACCAGATGGTATTGGGAGGTGAAGGGAAATGATGAGACAACATCTCGCTATTCTCTGCGACAATAAACCGGGCGTCCTGACGCACGTCGCCGGCCTGATCAGCCGCAGAGCCATTAATATTGAATGTATCAATGCCGGTTATACGGAAGAAGCTGACGTAACGCGTATCAACATCGTCGTTTCCGTTGAAAACCGCTGGGAACTCGACCAGGCCGTCAACCAGCTGGCCAAGCTCATCGACGTCATCAAAGTCGTCAACCTCGACGATGCGCCGTTCATCAGCTATGAACTGGCGATGATCAAAGTCCAGAGCCCGACGCCGCAGACCCGCGAAGAACTGACCAATATCGCCCAGCTCTTCAACGCCAAGATCGTCGACGTCCAGCGCCGTTCCCTGGTCCTGCGCCTGACAGGCCGGGAAGACCATATCGAGGCTCTTTTGGAAATGCTGAAAGATTATGATATTATTGAAATCGCCCGGACCGGGCAGATTTCCCTGTCCCGCGGCGAAATGGCCGTCAAGGATATGTAGAGAAAGGATGAATACCATGCGCAGTGATGTTGTTAAAAAGGGCGTTACCCGAACCGCCCATCGTACGTTATTCCATGCTATGGGCTATAGCGATGAAGATTTGCAGAAACCGTTGATCGGTATCTGTAATGCCTTCAATGAAATCATTCCCGGCCATATCCATTTGCGCGATATTGCCGAAGCAGTCAAGCTCGGCGTTGCCGCTGCCGGCGGTACACCGATTGAATTCCCGTCCATCGGCGTCTGCGACGGTATCGCCATGGGTCATCGCGGCATGAGCTTTTCCTTGTCCAGCCGTGAACTGATCTGTGACTCCATTGAAGCCGTAGCGACAGCTCATGCCTTTGATGGCCTGGTACTCATCCCGAACTGCGATAAAATCGTCCCGGCTATGCTCATGGCTGCCGGCCGCCTCAACATCCCGACAGTCGTCGTCAGCGGCGGCCCCATGCTCGCCGGCCGTCACAACGGCAAGAACATCAGCGTCAGCACCATGTTTGAAGCCGCTGGCAAAGTCGAATCGGGCCAGATGACACCGGAAGAAATGCACCAGATGGAATTCCAGGCCTGCCCGGGCTGCGGTTCCTGTTCCGGCTTGTTCACAGCCAACACCATGAACTGCATGACCGAAGTCCTCGGCATGGGCCTTCCCGGCAACGGCACCATTCCCGCTGCCTATACGGGCCTGCGCCGCATGTTGGCTAAGAAAGCCGGCCAGGTCGTCATGGATTTGGTCCGCAAAGATATCAAGCCGCGCGACATCATGACCCTGGAAGCCTTTGAAAACGCCATTGCCGTCGACATGGCTATCGGTGGTTCGACCAACACGGCCCTCCATTTACCGGCCATCGCCCACGAAGCCGGCGTCGACCTCTCGCTCGATGAATTCGACGAAATCAGCCGTAAAGCAGCCTATATCTGCAAGATGAGCCCTGGCGGCACGTATCATATGCAGGACCTCGATGAAGCCGGCGGCATCTGCGCTGTCATGAAAGAGGTCTCCAAATTGGGCCTCATCCACACCGACGCCAAGACCATTACCGGCACGGTCGGCGACCGCATCAAAGATGCGAAGATCCTCAACCACGACGTCATCCATTCCGTAGAAAACGCCTATATGCATAAAGGCGGCATTGCCGTCCTCAAAGGCAACCTGGCGCCTCTCGGCTCGGTCATCAAGGAAAGTGCCGTCGAACCGGACCTCCTGGTCTATAAAGGTACGGCCAAATGCTATGACTCGGAAGAAGCTGCTATTGCCGCTATCATCGGCGGTGAAATCAAAGAAGGCCACGTCGTCGTCATCCGCTACGAAGGCCCGAAAGGCGGTCCGGGCATGCGTGAAATGCTCAACCCGACAGCTGTCATCACCGGCATGGGCCTGAAAGTCGCCCTCCTGACTGACGGCCGCTTCAGCGGTGCCAGCCGCGGCGCCTGCATCGGCCACATCTCGCCGGAAGCTATGGAAGGCGGCCCCCTGGCCCTGGTCCACGACGGAGACACTATTTCCATCGACATTCCCAACCGTAAATTGGAACTGGAAGTCAGCGATGAAGAATTGGCAAAACGCAAAGCTGAATGGAAGCAGCCGGAACCGAAGGTCAAGACCGGTTACTTGTCCCGCTATGCGAAACTCGTCACGTCTGCCAATACCGGCGCTGTCATGAAATAATTAGTCTTTCAACGAGCCTCTTGCCCTGGCCGGGCCTCTTCGGAATGGCGG
Source organism: Megasphaera sp. NM10 (assembly GCF_000417505.1). Lineage (GTDB taxonomy): Bacteria > Bacillota > Negativicutes > Veillonellales > Megasphaeraceae > Megasphaera > Megasphaera intestinihominis. The sequence goes on along the minus strand of NZ_APHY01000025.1, from coordinate 14,756 downwards.
AGAATCCCCATCGGGGCAGGAGGTTCCTTTTTTTTGGACTTATAAACATATTGTTTTAAAAAGAGGTATTCATCATGAAAAAAGTCTGTGCCCTTATCGGTAAATATTTCGGCGTCATCGCCGTCATCTTCCTCATCATCGGCATGACCCTGCCGACGAGCTTTTCTTGGGTCCTCGGCAAGGTGGGCGGCATTTCCGTTCTCTCCGTCCTCCTCGGCGTCATCATGTTCGGCATGGGCATGACCATGAGCGTCCACGATTTCGCCCTGGTCCTCAAGCGGCCGAAAGATGTCTTTTTTGGCGCCTGCGCCCAGTATTTCGTCATGCCTTTCCTGGCCTACGTCCTTTCGACGATTTTCCAGCTCGACCCGGCCCTGACGGTTGGCGTCGTCCTCGTCGGGACCTGCCCGGGCGGTACATCGTCTAATGTCATCACCTTCATGAGCAAAGGCGACGTACCCCTGTCGGTCACGATGACCAGTGTATCGACGTTAATTTCGCCGATCATGACGCCGCTTTTGACGTATCTCATCATCGGTCAGCGCATCTCCTTTGACCCGGTCGGCATGTTCTTATCGATCCTGCAGATCGTCATCGTCCCCATCGCTCTGGGCCTCATCGTCAAGAGCTTCCTGCCGAAGCTGGCTGATACGGCTGCGGATTACCTGCCGGCTGTTTCGGCCCTGGCTATTTCCTTCCTCATCGCCGGCATCATCGGAGCCAGCCGCGATGCTATCCTCAACAGTTCGGGCATCATCCTGCTGGTCGTCATCCTGCACAACTGCCTGGGCTATGCCCTGGGATTCTTTATCGGCCATCTCTGCGGCATGAGCTGGAAGAAAATGGTCGCCTTGTCCATCGAAGTCGGCATGCAGAATTCCGGCTTAGCAACGGGCCTGGCCAAAGCACACTTTGCATCCCTGCCCATGGCCGGCGTCCCCGGTGCCGTCTTCAGTGCATGGCACAACATCTCCGGTGCCGTCTTGGCCTATCTCTACGTCAACTACCTGAACAAACGCTTCGACTCCAACTACGAAACCGACCAGAAAGCCGCTGCCAGCGTATCGCCCACAGCAGCCCATTAAATTCGATTCCATCCACTAACTGCTAAAAGAGACTATCGCACGAAGGCTTCTGCCATCATGTGCGCTCCCATTCTCTTTATAGTTTATAGTATGGAGTTTGTAGTTTACATAGAAAGCCTTTAAATTCAAAGCCATCCACTAACTGCTAACGGCTAGCTGCTAACTGCTAAAAAAAGGCGCTGTCTTCGTGCGACAGCGCCTTTTTTCTGCTATAATGGATACAAATTCACTTGTCAGGGGGAAAGTACATGTTCGCTGTCATCGTCAATGCCGTGACGTCGTCATTAGGGGCATTGCTGGGATTTCTTTTGAAGCGCGGCATACCGGAGCGCTTTACCAAGGCCATTTTTGGTGTCATTTCTCTGTGCGTCGCCATCATGGGCATACAAGGAGCCGTCCAGAGCCAGAATCTGCTCCTCGTATTGGCTAGCATGATTATCGGTACCCTCGTCGGGACGGCTATCGGCATCGAAGATGGCATGAACCGCTTCGGCGAATTCCTCAAGAAACGCATGGGCCACGGCGATGATTCGCGGTTCGTCCGGGGCTTCGTCACCTTATCCATCATGCAGGTCATCGGCGCCATGGCCATCCTCGGCCCTATCCAGGCGGCCCTGGGGAGTCATGACCTTCTCTATTTCAAGAGCGCCCTGGACTTTACGTCTTCTTTCATTTTTGGGACCCTTTACGGCTTGGGCGTCGTTCCCGTCGGCATCGTCCTCTTCATCTATCAGGCTTTTTCTATCTGTTGGCGACCTTCATCATGCCCCTCATGACGCCCGATGTCATCCGGGAATTGAATGCCGTCGGCAGTGTCATGATCCTGGGTATTGCCCTCAACATGTTCCAGTTGACGAAGCTGAAAGTAGCCGATTTCCTGCCAGCCCTATTCATACCTATTATTTATTATCATTTAATCGTCTGATGATGGTATTACGACAATGTGCCACTTGTCATATATTCCAATCATTTACAGGATTCACGGCGGGACGCCTTAGACAGGCGTCCCCTACGGCATCGCATACAGGCGATGAAAAATAACGCGGCTATCTGCCGCCTACGTAGGGGCCGTCCCGGCCAGGGAGGCCCGTGGTGATGTTCGACCACAGCTTATTCGTGTATCATGGCAGGCTCTTTACCATTTAGGAGGCGTTTTTATGCATTTGCAGGAGATCATTGATCAATTAAAAACGGACGAACGGAACGCGTCGTATACGGCCCGCGGCATCGGTCCTATTTTTCAGATCCACGAGAAAGCGAGAATCTTGATCATCGGTCAGGCTCCGGGCAAGAAGGTCGAAGAATCGGGGATTCCTTTCCATGACAAGTCCGGTGAAAAGCTGATGGCCTGGATGGGCATTGACAGCCAGACTTTCTATTCGCCGGCCATTTCCATTATGCCTATGGATTTCTACTATCCGGGCAAAGCCAAAACGGGCGACAAACCGCCGAGACGGTTCATCGCCCAGGAATATCATCGTGAAATTCTGCAACTCATGCCGGACCTGGCACTGACCATCCTCGTCGGCAAGTACGCCATCGACTATTATTTGAAAGGCCGGACGGAACGCAACCTGACGGAGACTGTGCGGAATTATCAGGCTTACTTGCCGGACTATTTCCCCATCGTTCATCCCAGTCCGCTCAACTTCCGCTGGCAGGCCAAGAATCCCTGGTTCGAGGCCGACGTCGTGCCGGAGCTCCAGAATCGGGTCCGGTCTGTACTCCCGTAAATCAGCCAGGCACTACGTTTTGGGAACCGTCAAGGCATCGAGAGTCTTGAAGAAGTTTTTCTTTAAGTGCTGGATGAATTCTTCCTTTGGATAGTGGACGGGCAGAGCCTTGATGACCGGGCTGTTCTGGGCCAGGAAGGCCAGGGTGAACGGCGCGATGAGGCTGAGGTAGGCACTGTAAAATCCGATATCCGCCGTGTCATAGCCCAAGGCCTGCTGCAGGACGCCTGAGGATACGTAGAATTTGGGCAGGCCCTTTTGGGAAATGATATTCTGAATGTACGGCGACGGGTGCAGGAGTTCCTGGATCCAGACGCGGACGTGCCAGTCGTTGCGGCGAAAGGCATCTTCTATAAAATAATCGACAAAACGTTCTAATTTCTGGCGCGGCGAGCCTTCTTGCTGCGCCAGTTTTTTGAGTACGTCCACATTGACCAGGTAATCCTGGACTTCTTCGAGGACGGCGACGTACAGGCCGTCGCGGCTGCCGAAGTGATAGTTGACAGCCGCCATATTGACACCAGCTTTTTGGCAGATTTCCTTACTTGTCGTACCGTCGTAGCCGTGTTGGGCAAAGAGCGGGCCTGCAGCTTCGATGATGCGTGCTTTTGTTTCCCGGCCGTCTTCGCGGCTCGACGTCACAGGCGCTTTATGAGGCATAGCAATCCCTCTTTCTATGATAATTTATGGCGAAACAGCCAGGCAGCCAGGGGCAGGGTGACGGCGGCAACGGCCAGCATGGGCAGATAAGTATAGGCAATTACAGGGATACCGGCGCCTTCCAGGTAGATGCGGCGTATGGCTTCGATGGCAAAGCGCATGGGATTGATATAGGTCACGTACTGCAGGACCTGCGGCATGTTGCGGACTGGTGTCGCCAGTCCTGACAGGAGTATCATGGGCATGAGGAATAAGAAACAGTATACCATGACTTGCTGCATGTTCTTGGCTACGGCTGAAATCGACAGGCCCAGGCCGACACAACTTACGAGGAAAATGAAAATCGTAAGGTAGAGAGCGGCCAGGGAACCGACTAATTGTATTTTAAACCAAAACACGGCGATGCACAACATGAGCGTCGCCTGGACGAGGCCGATGAGGATAGGCGGCACGGCTTTGCCGATGAGGATTTCTGGCGGCGTCAGCGGCGTGACCAGAAGCTGGTCGAAGGTGCCATTTTCCCGTTCCCTGGCGACGGAGAGGCCGGCCAGGATGAGGACCTGTGTCAAGGCCAGCATGGGGATGAGCGATGGCAGGAACATGCGGCGTGTAATGTTATTGGGGTTATACCAGATGCGCGAACGGATTTCGATGAGTGGCTGATGGCCGATTCGCTGGACATTCATGGCTGAGACTGATAGAGGCAGCATAACTGGCCGCCAGGCCGGCTGTCATGGGATTGCGTCCGTCGGTGACCGTCTGGATCGGCGCTTCCTGGCCGCTGTTCAGTCGGCGGGCAAAGTCCGATGGGATGGTAATGACGATCATGGCCTCGCCGCTGTCGATGGCTTGGGCGATCTGCTGTGTCGACGACAAGGTCTGGACGCGCTGGAAGATGCCGGTCCCATCGAGATGGGCGATGAAATCGGCCGATTCCCGGCTGTGGTCTTCATCGACGAGGGCATACGGTACATTGTCGAGGTTATACGTCGCCGTATACCCAAATAGGAGTCCTTGGACGAGGACGGGGATGACCAGGATGACACGGCTCTTCGGGTCTTTCAAGGTCGTCAGCAGTTCTTTGACGATGAGCTGGTAGATTTTATAAAAAGTCAGTCGGAATGTGTCCATCAGGCAACCCCCTTTTTGGTGACGCGCAGGGACAGGAAAACGAAGAATACGGCATAAGCGCCGAGGATGGCACAGTCCTTGATGACCAGGGGCCCCGTCGTGCCGGCCAGGAACAAGGATTTCATCAATTCCATATAATACGTCGCTGGCAGGACGTGGCCGATGACGGCAATGGCTGTCGGTACGCTACGCAGGTCAAAGAGGAAACCACTGAGCATGATCGTCGGGAGCAGGCTGACGACCAGGGCCATCTGGCAGGCCAGGAACTGGTTCTTGGTCAGCGACGAAATGGTGAGGCCCATGCCGATGGCGACGAAGATGTATTCAATAGATGATAGAAGAATCAAGGCCAGAGACCCGTGCATGGGCACGCCGTAGCCGTAATAAGCGGCGACGAGGCAGAGAACAAGGCCGACCAGGGCGATGCAGAAATAGGGTATCATTTTGGCGGCAATGATTTCCAGCGGCCGGACGGGTGTGACGAAGAGGGATTCCAGTGTGCCCCGTTCCCATTCCCGGGCCATGACCAGGGAGGTCAGGAAGACGCCGACCAGGGTCATGACGATGACGATGAGTCCGGGGATGAACATCCATGAACTCGTATTGGCGTCGTTGAACCATTGCCGCGACACCAGTGTAATCGTACCCGTCCGGGACGCTGCGCCGTGGCTTTTGGCCCAAGCGGCCTGCCAGGCCTGGAAGCCGCTGGAAATATAGGTATTGGCCGCATTGGCCGTCGTCGCATCGATGCCATACAAGAGGACCTGCACCGTCGCATGGCCTTGTTCCAGGCGGTCCGTGAAATCCGGCGGGATGACGATGATGGCATCGGCCTGGCGGGCATCCATCAGGGCGGCGGCCTCACTTATGGAAGATACGTAGTGCGGTGAGAAATATGGCGAGCCGTCGAGGAAGTGAAGGGTGCTGCGGGCCGTCGGCGAGCTGTCTTCCAGGGCGACGGCGACGGGCAGGTCCTTGACATCGAGGGATAGGCCGGATCCCATGAGGATGATGAGCATGAGAGGGATGACGATGCCGATGAGGAAGCTGCTGGGGTCGCGCAGCATCTGACAGAATTCTTTATGACATAAGGCGAGAAAACGATGCAGGTTCATGACGATACCTCCTGATGATGGCGGCCGGACTCGACGATATGGATGAAGGCGTCATTCATAGTCGGACTATTACCGCCCTGTTTCCGGATGGCCGACGGCGTGCCGATGGCGATGAGCTGCCCCCGGTCCTGTATCATGATGCGGTCGCAGTATTCGGCTTCTTCCATGAAATGTGTCGTGACGATGATCGTCGTCCCCTTGGCCGACAGGTCCGTGATCTGCCGCCAGAAGAGACGGCGGGCCAGCGGGTCGATGCCGCTTGTCGGTTCGTCGAGAAAGAGGATAGGTGGTTCGTGGAGCAGGGCCGCTGCCATGGACAGGCGTTGTTTGTAGCCGCCAGGAAGGCTGCCGGCCGGCATATGGCGGAAGCCGGACAAATCGAATTCTTCGATGACCGCTTCGATGCGCTGGTCCAGCCGGCGGCCGCGCAGGCCGTAGGCACTGCCGAAGAAGCGGAGGTTCTCTTCGACGGACAGCGTCGTGTAGAGGGAGAATTTTTGCGCTACGTAGCCGATATGGGCCCTGGCCTGGGCTCGGGCGGTTCGCAGGTTGACGCCGGCTACGGAAATCTGGCCGGACGATACGGGAAGCAGGCCGCAGAGCATGCGGAACGTCGTCGATTTCCCGGCTCCGTTCGGGCCGAGGAGGCCGAAGATTTCCCCTTCGTAGACGCTGAACGACGTATGATTGACGGCGATGAAATCGCCGAAGCGGCGGACAATGTCCCGGACTTCGATGATTTTCCGTCCTGTTTCTACTCTTTTGGCAGCAGTCATATCGGGGCGGCTGTAGTGGGAGGGAAGGGACGGTTCCTGCTGGCGCAGGAGGCTCATGAAACTATCTTCCAGTCTGGCCGGGACGGCCGTTACTGTCAGGCCGGGCAGGGCGAGGTCCTTCAGGCTGGCCTGGGGCGTCAGACTGAAACGGACGGCCCCGCCTTCGGGAACGGCATCGGCTACGGCTTCCGTTTCGTCGATGAGGGCAGCCTGTATGAGCCGCGGTGGGACATTTTCCGGCGGCCTGACGACATAACAGCGGCCCTGGGCATAGTGGCAGAGCGTGTCCGGTGCGCCCTGGGCCAGGATATGCCCTTTATGCAGGATGTATACGTCGTGGCAGTGTTCGGCTTCTTCCAGGTAGGCCGTTGCGACCAGGATGGTCAGGGACCCCGACGCCGACAGGGTGTCGAGGATTTGCCACAGTTCCCGCCGCGATAGGGGGTCGACGCCGACTGTCGGCTCGTCGAGGAGCAGTAGCGGCGGCATGGAAACGAGGGTGCAGGCCAGCCCCAATTTCTGCTTCATACCGCCAGAGAGCTTGCCGGCCATGCGCTTCGTGAACGGGCTCAGACCGGTCAGGTCGAGCAGTTTCTTGAAGCGCTCCTGGCGCACGGCTTGAGGGACCGCGTGGAGGTTGGCGTAGAGGTCCAGGTTTTCCTGGACCGACAGGTCTTCATAGAGACCGAATTCCTGGGGCATATAACCGATATGGTCCTGGACGGCCTGAGGATGGCTGGCCACGTCCATACCCAGGACCGACAGGCTGCCGGCATCGCTTTTCAACAGGCCGCAGACGAGGCGCATGAAAGTCGTCTTGCCAGCCCCGTCAGGGCCGATGATGGCCGTCAGACTCCCGGTGCGGACGGTCAGTGAAACCCCTGATAAAGCCGTGACCGGACTGGACTGACCAGGGCGGATGAATTGTTTTACGATCCCCTGGGCCTCGAGGGCTGGGGAGGTCGATGCAGGCTGACAGTTCGTCATGGGAATCCTTCCTTTCTGCCTCAGAAGGTGACTGTCGCCGGCATGCCCAGGCGCAGGACGTTGTCGGGGTCGGTGACGTAAATCCGGACTTCATAGACGAGGGATGTCCTGAGGTCATCGGTTTCCACGGATTTCGGCGTAAACTCTGCCGTGTCGGAAATGTAACCGACCTGGCCCGTCAAGGGCGTGTCGACGCTGTCGATAGTGACCGTTGCCGACTGGCCTTCGTGGATTTTTCCCAGTTTATCTTCCGAAATGTAGGCCCGGATCCACTTGGTCGTATCCAGGCTGAGCGTATAGACCGGTGTCGACGGTGAGGCCATGTCGCCCGGTTCGACGAGGCGCGAGCGGATGACGCCGTCCTGCGGGGCGACGAGAGTGGCCTGGCTCAGGTTATACTGGGCGGTCTGCAGTTCGTTCTGCAGGGACTGGAGCTGTGCCTGTGCGGCGTCGATGTCTTCCTGGCGATAGCCGTTGCTGGCCAGGTCGTGGGCCGACTGAGCATGGGCCAGGGTAGCCGCTGTCGATTTGGCCTTGGCTTCCGCTGCATCCAAGGTCTGCTTGCTGATGGCGTCGCCGGCATAGAGCGTACTCATGCGCTGATAATCGGCGGCGGCATTATCCGCTTCGGCCTGAGCCGATTGGACGGAAGCCGCTGCTTCGGCAATTTCTTCGGGCCGCGAGCCGTTGTTCATCTTAGCGACGACGGCTTCCTGCTGGGCGATTTGCGCCTGGCAGCGGGCAATCGTCAATTTTAGGGGCGTCGTATTGAGCGTAGCCAGGACCTGCCCTTGGTGGACACGGTCGCCTTCTTCGACATTCATCGAGGCGATGCGTTCACTGGCATTGAATGTGAGCGAAACCTGACGGACATCGACATTGCCATGGAGCGTAAGCGGCGCTGCTTTAGGCTGCTGCCAGTAGCACCAGGCCCCAGCGGCAGCGGCCAGGAGGATGATGAAAATGAAGAGCTGTTTCTTATGGGCTTGCAGGGAAGCGGAGAGCATGGACATTCCTTCTTTCTTAGGACGGTATGCAGATTAGCAGAATTTTCTCTTTCTATTATATATAATTCAAATTCAAATTTCAACTATAAAATATAGAAAAGATGACCATGACATATGTAAATTTTTGACGGTAAAACGTACAACTAACTTAAAAGCTTATTGACTTCACGGGAGCGACACGGTATAATAGGCCTCAACAAATACAAAACAGTGTTGAATGGAAATAGTAATGTTTGGGAAACCATGACAGAGACCTGCTGGCGGCTGAGAGGCAGGATGGAATCCCGGCGTGAAGTCGTCCAGGAGCTGCTGCCCGAACGTATTTTGCTAGTAGACGCAGCCGGCAGGCAACCGTTACCTTGCCAGGCATTACATGGGCTGTCCCGGAGATGCTGGAAAAGTGGTCATTACGACAATGAGAGTGGTACCGCAGAGTGAATACTTTGTCTCTTTTTAGAGGCAAAGTTTTTTTTTGCTCCATCAAAACCGTTTGCGTATTTGTATTTGTCAGGTCTTATTTTAGAAAGGATGTGCGTGACTATGATGGATTTCATTGGAAAGTTGAGCGGTTTTGTTGGGAAGAATTTGACGTATATCGTCTTTCTCGTCGTCATCTGGGCTTATTTCATGCCCAATGCCTTTCTCTGGGCGGTTCCTCATACGGTCCTCTTGTTAGGCGTCATCATGTTCGGTATGGGTATGACGCTCCATGCCCGGGATTTCAAATTGATCGTCCAGCGGCCGAAGGAAGTCCTCATCGGCTGTACGGCTCACTATACGATTATGCCCCTCTTGGCCTATGCCCTGGTCCTGGCCTTTGAAATGCCGCCGGAAATCGCCGTCGGCATGATCCTCCTCGGCTCCTGTCCCAGCGGGACGGCGTCAAATGTCATGGGCTTCCTGGCCAAGGCCGATGTACCCCTGTCCGTTTCCATTACGACGTGTTCGACCTTGCTGGCGCCGATTATGATGCCTTTTATCGTCTGGGGCCTGGCCGGCCAATGGGTCGAAGTTTCCTTTATGGCTATGGCCATGACAGTCATGAAAGTCATCCTGGTTCCCTTGATCCTCGGCTTATTGACGCATCGCCTGATGGGAGAAAAACATATTGCCTCCCTGTCGAAGGTCCTGGTCCTCGTTTCGGCTTTCGGCGTCCTGGTCATCGTCGGCGGCGTCATTGCCATCAATGGCGCTAAAATCCTGGACATGGGTATCTTCATCATCCTCATGGTCCTCCTGCACAATCTCGGCGGCTTCCTCATCGGCTATTTCGTTACAGGCAAGCTGGGCTTGGGCAAGAAACAGCAGCACTCGGTCACGTTGGAAGTCGGCATGCAGAACGACGCCCTGGCCATTTCGCTGGTATCGGTCTTCTTTGCCCCGGCCGTCGCCATTCCGGCAGCCGTCGGAGCGGCTATCCATCAGGTAACGGGTTCTATCCTGGCCGGCATCTTTGCCCGCCACATGGATGCTCATGAAACCAAAGAAAAAGCGAAGGCTCAGGCCGAAACGCTCATGGAAGCCGTACCGGGCAGTCATTGAGGTCATCGAGTAAAACTTGCAAGCCCTCATTTGTTTTGATACTATAAGTATAGACAAATGGGGGCTTTTTCATGAGATTTGTTATATATTTACGAAAACATGTACATAAAATATTTCATGGGCCATTTGGTGATATCCAGGCTATTTTGGCGGATCCGGAATTCAGGAAACGGAAAATACGGGATAATCTCTATGCCTGCAGTTTCATTTCCTGCCTCCTGTGCATCATCGCCCTGACCGGGGTCATCGGTACGTATGCGCCCAATGCAGCCGGAGCCGTCTTGCCGGCTATCAATGCAACGGCAGTCTATGGAATCATTTTTAGCGTCAATGTCCTCTTTTTTGCCGGTTTCTACCGATGTCTGCACGGAGCGGTCCGCAATGAAAAGATATTAGAAAATCTGGTCTATATCTTTTTGTTCATCAATTCATCCTGGCGTGCCTGACTTTTTTCAGCACCCAGGACGGGAGCAGTTTCTTCTTTGAATACCTGCTCATGCTCATCATGGTCTATTTGCTGCCCATTTACGATAACCTCAAGGTTTTGTTTCCCATCGTCGCCGTCAATCTGGTCACGACCTTTGCCGTCATCGCCATGACAGGTCATCAGATTGCCTGGCAGGACCAATACGATATCGTCCTCTTTTATCTGGTTTGTCTGGTCATCATCTTTTCGCGGCGCCATCTGGCCCTGGCTTTTGCCCAGATACGCATGCACCTCCGGTCCAGTAATGAAGAGAGTTTTACCAGCGGAGCCGGACCGATGAGCTGACCGGGCTGCTGAACCGCGAAGCCCTGCGGGAAGATTTTGAACAGTATTTAGGACAGACGATTTGTGTCATGATTTGCGACATCGACCGGTTTAAATTTTTCAATGATACTTATGGCCATGTACTCGGCGATGATATCCTGTCCGGCATCAGCCGGCTTTTGTGCCATATCTTCCCGGATGATTGTGTCTACCGCTATGGAGGCGATGAATTCCTGATTTTGTCATTTCGGAATCAACCTTCGTTCCAGGACGATGTAGAGCGGTTCCAGCGGCACTTGAAGGACTTGCCCTTTGACGATTTGACCCGCCAGCCGACGATGAGCGGCGGCTATACGTGGGGCCTCTGCCAGGGCGCTGTCGACCTGCGGAAAATGTTCGCCTTAGCCGACCATTTCCTCTATCAGGCTAAAGAAGCCGGCCGCAACCGCATCCACTGCGAACCCTTCGATGACCAAAAAGCAGAAATCAGCCTGCATGAAATAGGAAACCTTATAGATAAAAGTTCATAAAAAAGTAGCATTCTAACGTAGGGGCTCGCACGTGGCGAGCCCGCCACAAGAATGTGTGTCGTTTGCATGAATGAAAGTTTGTGGGGGTCGCCCGTGGGCGACCCGCTAGGGATTTGGATGGTTTTCCTAGCAAGCTGATTGGGACATCGTACATATACCGGAGCGGGCGCCCCACGGGTCGCCCCTACAACACAAAAAGGGGCTGTCGCACATGCGACAGCCCCTTTTTTTACGAGCCACTAACCACGAGCCACTAATCCCTAACCTCAAATGACCTGCGGGAAGGTGTTGGTCAGTATTTTAGCCCCGCCTTCGGTGGTTTTGGTCTGCAAGGACGTTCCAACCGTTGCGACGTCTTCGATATCCGTCGGGATGCGCTTATAGGGCAGCTTTTTCATAATGCGGTCCATAGATTCCGTCAGGATTTCCTTGGGGTCGTTCAGGATAGATGCCGATTCGATTTCACGGCCTTTGTCGCTGTAGCTCTTGAAGGTATCGGTCCGCTTATCGTAGGCGTATACCGTCAGGTGATAGAGACATTCCGTGATGATTTCGTCATCATCATAGCGCCAGAGCCCGGCCATGTGCTGCCGCCAGTACCAGGTCTGGACGACGGGGACCAGGACGACGTCGGCTTTATACTGGGCCGAAAGGGCGCGCATCGTGTCGATGTTGACGTCAGACGGCGACAGAGCCGTATCCGTTTCGATGCGGTCCCAGTAGGGGATGCGGAACGGCTGTTTCAGCCGGTTTTTCATGAAACGGGCGGCGTAGCTGTCCTGTGTCGTATCGGCAATGACGACAGTGCGCATGTTATTGAAGCGCGGGCCGTCGGCAAAGACCGTTGTAATCGACAGGATGCAGAAGAAGAGCAAAAGACAGAGTTTTTTCACGAGGCAACACCTCCAGCAAAAAATCAGAAATTGCCGTTATCGTTTAAGAGCGGCAGCGTGTCGTCGACTTGCGGGATGTAGCGTTCCAAAGTGGCCAGCATTTTTTCCTTATCCATCGGCAGGGTGCCGCCGACAGGCAGGAGATTGGAAACGTGGTTACTGCGGAAGATGCAGGGCTTGGTCATTTCCGTATGGCGCAGGATCATGTCCAGTTCCTGGAGGAAGCCCCGCGCTGTCAGGGGGGTAAACGTTCCATTGACGACATCCTGGTAGAGCGGTACTTCGCGGGGAATAATGAGCGACAAGGCGCTGAGCATAGTCGGGTTGATGGCCGATACGACCTGGGCCGTATGCAGGGCATGTTCCTTGGTCCGTTCCTGGCCGCCCAGACCGAGGAGAATCATCGTCGACAGCTTCATGCCTGCTGCCAGGGCTTTTTTCCCGGCTTCGATGGTCAGGGCTGCCGTCGTCCCTTTATCGACGAGTTTCAAGACTTCGTCGTCTCCGCTTTCAATGCCCATGTAGACGATGGCCAGGCCCGCTTCGCGGAGGCGCTTCAATTCTTTCGGCGTCTTGCGGACCAGGTCAGCCGGAGTCGCATAGGCACCGATACGGTTCAGATTGGGGAATTTTTCGTAGCATTTCTGCATGATAGCTACGAGTTTGTCCGTCGGCAGGACCAGGGCATCGCCATCAGCCAGGAAAATCCGGCGGATGAAGGGCATGGCATAGGCGCCGCGCTCGATGATCCCTTCTATTTCTTCCATGGGACGGATGCGGAATTTAGACGCTTTGTACATATCGCAGAAACGGCAGGTATTGTGGGAACAGCCGATAGTAACGCGCAGGATGAAGCTGCGGGCTTCACTGGGCGGGCGGAAGACGAGGCCGCCGGCATCATCAATAATCATAGTAACACACCTTTCTCAAAAGATGAAAAAAACATTATTCATTCATCTCTTATTATACACGAAAAGTACGTATTACGAAATAGCTGGTTTCTTCTGCAAGATGATAATGAAGACCGTAGCGATGATACAGGCATAGCCGATGAGTTCAACCGTATGGAACGTCGTACCCAAGGCGATGGCCGAAGTCACTGAAGCGACGACCGGTTCCAGCGTGCCCAGGAGAGTCGCCTTCATCGGCCCGATTTCACTGATACCCGTGACAAAAGCCGCAAAAGACAGGGCCGTGCCGATGATGACGATAAAGGCAACAGCCAGCCAGCCCGTCAGGTCCAATGCGGGCCAGACCGTCCAGACCTGCAGGGTCAGACTGAGAAAAACGCCGCCGATGATCATGCCCAGGCCGTTGGCAACGGCCGCTCCCCAATGAGCTGCCAGCCCCTGGGACAGGACAGGATAGGGTGACACAGGCGATGGCGCCGATGAGGCCCCAGGTCAGGCCTAACGGAGAAATGACCATCGTCGACGGGGTGCCGTTGGTCGCAGCCAGGTAGACGCCGCCAAAGGCCAGGAAGACCGACAGGATTTCCCGCCCTGTCGGCCGTTTATGGAAGCGGACGGCTAAATAGAGCGACATGAGGACGACACTCAGGGTCTGCAGGACCGTCGCCGTGCCGGCGTTCGAGTTCTTTATGGCCGATAAATACGAGAACTGGCTCAAGATGAGGCCGAATAGGGCAAACAGGACCAAGTGGCGCAGACTGACCGGGTCATGCAGCATCTGGCGTATCTCGGCCCGCTTCGTCGGCAGTACCATGAGCGTCAGGAACAACCCGGCCAGGCACATGCGTATCGACGCCAGCCAGGACGGCTCGACAGGATAATGAGAGAGCAGGAACTGACTGACAACGCCATTGAACCCCCACGTCGTCGCACCGATGACACAAGCCACAATACCATGCTGCGTTTTTGTCATACTAAGACCTCCTCTGCCTGGGGCAATCATATTATCCTAAGTATACACGAGGTGAGGAAGGGGTGCAAGGGAATACCGCTTTCAAGCGGTATTCCCTGTAGGAGCGCCACGTAGGGCGCCCGCTGTCGAAAAAGGGGCTTGTCATCATGCGAGGTCCTTTTCACTTTATAGTTTGTAGTATGTAGTTTATAGTTTGTAGAAGATGACTTTAAATTTAAAAACCTCCGCTAACCCCTAGCCACTAGCTACTAACCACTAAAAAAAGGCGCTGTCGCATCGCGACAGCGCTTTTTTTATCACAGTTTCGCCAGAAGACTCCTTCCTCTTAGGTAGGGGCATCAATGGCGATGGATTTCGCAGGTTCGATGCCTGCGAAATCCACCTATGTCTTTCCTGTCTTAGCCTTTTCACTTCGGCTACGGTATAATGGTAGATAACAGAGGAGGTGAATCCCAAATGTACTTGACGCAATCGAATGTCATCCGCGGCTTGTCGAAACAAGATTATACCATGCTCCGGGAAATGTGCCAATACAGCAATAACCTGTACAATGTAGCGGTCTATACGATTCGGCAGCATTACTTCGATACTCATCAATTCTTGCGGTACGAAGAAAATTACCCCATTTGCAAGGAAAATGAAAACTATGGCTTGTTGCAGSC
>NZ_APHY01000024.1 GCF_000417505.1 Megasphaera sp. NM10 | reverse complement strand
TCAGTCTGATTAACCAATCAGCGTAGATGATTACAACAACATACGGCCCCACGAGGCATTAGGCTACAAGGTTCCCAACGAGTTTTACTTTGCTTGCTTCGCTGCTTAGAATAATTCTGCTTACTGCCACTCTTAAAATTTTAGAACGTGGTCTTGACAAGGGGCCCATTATATATACCAATGATTTATCGTTTTCAGATGGGTGGAATTATAAAGAGCATAGAATGTCGGAAAGTTTTCAACATTTAATGTGTTTATATACGAATGATTCGGAAATGAAATTTATTCCTCCGAGCTTTCGCCCTTCATCTAATGTTGATATGCAAACTGCAACCCAATTATTAAAACCTGCTGGTAATGATAAAAAGAAAATAGCTTTTTGTGTAGCGACGACAGATGGATTTAAAGATTGGCCGTCAGATAAATTTTCTGTTATTGCAGATTGGCTAATAGAAAAATATAATAGTGTCATTATTATGACAGGTATCCCAAAACATACTAATAAAGTTTATCAAATTATTGAATATATGAATCACAAAGATTCATGTATTAATGTTGTTGGTAAAACATCTTTTTCAGAATTAATCGCTTTATTCCGTCAAATTGATTTGGTATTGACTTTGGATACCGGAACGTCACATATTGCAGGTGCGGCGGGGTGTCCGGTTATTACTATCTTTACACATAATTCACCAGCTATATACAAACCGGCAGGGGAATATACAGGAGCTGTTAGTGCATATCTGCCTTGTTCGGGAAAACATATTTGCATTGGGCCACGCAAATGTAAGAAAAATGATTGTGTAGAGGCGGTAACTGTATCTATGGTTCAAAAAGAAATATCTCGTATAATGGAGATGATATGAGTGAAATCGTTTAGCGATAACTTTTTTAGCAAAGACAATTTTATTACTACCCAATATGACTATAATTATTTGAAAGAATCTCAGCCAAGTTGCCATATTTGTTATAATGTTAATAATCAATTTATTCACATTATGGGAGTTTCTATTATTTCTGTTTTGGAAAATAATAAAGAAATGAACTTTACATTTTATGTTTTTACGGATAGTTGTGATAGGGAAAACCGAGAAAAAATTAGAACTTTGGCTCAAAAATGGAATTGCAGATGCGTTGTGTATATTTTGAACATGAAGCCATTTGAGGACTTTCATATTAAGGTTTCTCGTTTTTCAAGAATTACATATGCACGATTATATATGCCTAAGGTGTTGAAAGGAAAGGTAAAGAAATATATTTATCTTGATGCCGATACAATGTGTGTCAATTCTATTCAGCCATTATGCCATTTAGATATGAATGGTACACCCATGGGGGCTGTATCGGAACGAGATTCAGCGATTACTTATCGAGCGGACTTTTTAAAATTAAAGAGTGGAAAATACTTTAACGATGGGGTTATGGTTGTTGATGTAAATTCATGGGAAAATGCTTCTATTACAGAAAAGGCATTTTCATATCAAAATGAACCGCGTGAACGTTTTTTAGGGCAAAGTCAAGATGTTTTAAATCTTGTTTTTGATGGAGCTAATTATCACTTACCTGCTTGCTACAATGTTTACGATGGCGGTGCATATGACCAAGGTGATAGCGTTTTTATTCATTGGACGGGGCGCCGGAAACCTTGGCAAATGGTATTGACGGATTTTGACGCACAGTGGCGGAAATACAATGCACTATCGCCTTGGCCTACTATTACTAATATTTTACCGATAAAGAAGCCTGAAAATTATCATGATTTCCAGCAGTGGGGACGATATCAGAAAGCGCATGGAAATATGGCAGGATATTTTAAAGGTATTTTTTGGTATTCATGGTTACGGATTCGTTATAAATTGCATATTTAAATACTTCGTGCTTATAATATAGCCTCTATAGATTCTTATTACAATCTATAGGGGCTATATTTGTAACAAACTCTTTGTTTCTCTTTGTTTTTCAAAAGCATCATAATGGTCTGAATGGAATTTTATGGTATAATAAATATAATATGCTAAAAGGAAAGTGGGAATTTATATGAATATAGCGATTGCCGGGACCGGGTATGTTGGTCTTTCAAATAGTATGTTGCTGGCACAGCATAATGATGTCATTGCTTTAGATATTATTCCAGAAAAAGTAGCTTTATTAAATGAAGGGAAATCACCAATTATAGATAGTGATATTTCGGCTTTTTTGCAGCGTGGTGATTTACACTTCAAGGCGACCTTGGACCCCGTAGAGGCTTTCACGGATGCAGCTTTCGTCATTATTTCGACGCCGACCAATTATGATCCGCAGAAGAATTTTTTTGATACATCTTCTGTAGAAGCGGTCATAGAAGAAGTACTGGGTATCAATCCGGAAGCGGTCATGGTCATTAAATCGACAGTTCCTGTCGGCTACACCCAGCATATCAAAGAACGCTACCATACCGAAAATATTATGTTCTCGCCGGAATTTTTGCGGGAAGGCAAGGCCCTGTATGATAATCTCCATCCGTCGCGTATTGTCGTCGGTGAACGGTCGGAACGGGCCAAAGTCTTTGCCAATCTGCTGGCCGAAGGCGCGGTGAAGAAGGATATCCCCATGTTGTTTACTGGTTCGAAGGAAGCGGAAGCCATCAAGCTCTTTGCCAATACATATTTGGCCTTGCGCGTAGCCTATTTCAATGAACTCGATTCGTATGCTGAAATGCGCGGGCTGAGTACGAAGGAAATCATCGAAGGTGTCTGCCTCGATCCTCGCATTGGCGATTTTTATAACAATCCTTCCTTTGGTTACGGCGGATACTGCCTGCCGAAGGATACGAAGCAGCTTTTGGCCAATTATCAGGATGTCCCGCAGAACCTCATTTCAGCTATTGTCGCTGCCAACCGGACGCGGAAGGATCATATTGCCGATATGATCATCGCCAAGAATCCTCGCATTGTCGGTGTCTATCGGCTGACGATGAAGAGCCATTCAGATAATTTCCGGGCTTCGGCCATCCAGGGCGTCATGAAGCGCATCAAGGCCAAAGGCATCGAAGTCGTCGTCTATGAACCGACCCTGAAAGCAGATGACTTTTTCCATTCCCGCGTCATCCGTGACTTGAACGAGTTCAAAAAAATGAGCGATATTATTATTTCTAACCGCTGGGCAGAAGAACTCAGCGACGTTCAGAATAAAGTTTATACGCGGGATATCTTTGACCGCGATTGAGAGGGAGTCGATGATAATGACAGATTTTAAACCTTTTGATAGTGCAAACAAAGTCTTGATTACCGGTGCCGCCGGTTTTATTGGATTCCATTTGGCCAAGCGCCTGCTGGCCATGGGGGCCACCATCCTTGGCCTGGATAACCTTAACGATTATTATGATGTTTCCTTGAAAGAAAGTCGGCTGGATATTCTACGCCAGTTCCCGGCATTTACCTTCGTCAAAGGGGACTTGGCTGATGAAAAAGTCGTGAATGATATCTTTACGTCATTTCAGCCGGATATTGTCGTAAACCTGGCGGCCCAGGCCGGAGTGCGTTACAGCATCGACCATCCCCGCTCCTATATCGATTCCAACATTATCGGGTTCTTTAATATCCTCGAAGCCTGCCGTCATCATAAGGTATCTCATTTGCTCTTTGCTTCCAGTTCTTCGGTCTATGGCAATCAGCAGAAGACGCCTTTTTCGACGACCGATAATGTCGACCATCCCATCAGTCTCTATGCAGCGACGAAGAAGTCCGACGAACTCATGGCTTACACATATAGCCATCTTTATGGCATCCCGGCGACAGGGTTGCGTTTCTTTACCGTCTATGGGCCTTTCGGCCGCCCCGACATGGCTTATTTCAAATTTGCCAATAAGATTCGCAGAGGAGAGGCAATCCAGATTTATAATCACGGCGACATGTATCGGGACTTCACCTATGTCGATGATATTGTCACCGGCATTGAACACATGCTGTGCAATCCGCCGAAGAAAAATGAACTAGGCGATTCGTATAAAATCTATAACATTGGCAACCATAAACCGGAACAGCTCATGCATTTTATTGAAGTCCTGGAAAAGGCCCTGGGCAAAACGGCAGAAAAAGAATATCTGCCCATGCAGCCTGGTGATGTATACCAGACCTATGCTGACGTCAGCGAATTACAGCGCGACTTCGATTTCAAGCCGGAAACGACGATTGAAGAAGGGCTGGGGAAATTCGCCCAATGGTATAAAGCTTATTACAAAGTATAAATCCATTATTTTTATGATGAGGTGTTATCGTGTTTGAACAATTTTTTTTATCGATGCAGCAGGATATAAAACTGTTTCTAATTTTTCCTATTTTATGTGCGATATTTCGCGCTGTATTTATTAAAGTCTATTCGCCTTATGAAACGTTGAAAGGACGATGGAATGTCGTATGGCATTGCTTTCGATACGGCTTTTGGTGGGGCATGGATTTTAATGCATATGCATTTTTATTGCCACTTATTTTTGTTTCATTGCCCGGGCTATTTTTTACTTCCTATTATGCACTAGGAAATGATGTAAGGCTTTGGGCTGGCATGATATATGCTATGGTGCTTTATATTGCTTTTGTTGGTAAAATGATTTTTTACAATCATTTTCATGACACTTATAATCAGATTTTACGTCTTGGTGGAAAGGCGGAAAAGCATAACTTGCTTGATATTTTTTTTCATCAGGACCATGGACTCTTATTTATACTTATAGGGATTCCTTATTGGTGGATTGTTAAATTTTCTATTCAAGCCTTCCTTTATTTGCCAAGTGTTAGTTATCCTCATTTTTCCTCCCCTATCCTGGCGTATGGTTTTAATGTTATTGTATGTGTTGCCATTATTTTAGGGTTTTATTGGTTCCGTTATGGAGGAACTTTAAGCCACGACGATAAACCGGAATGGGATACAATTCCCAGCATTGTTAAGAAGGACATTTTTTTTGCTAAAGCTACGGTAGATGATTTAGTCGCCTTGGAACAAGTAAAAAAACACAAATTGAATGATGCTTACAAGCATAGTGATGAAGAAGATTTAACATCTTTAAAGGCTATTCTGCCAGCAGGTCGTGACAATATTGAAAAGTATCCTAATCCCGTATATGCGTTCCAACACCATGCGAAAGGTCCTAGAATCTCTAAACCATCGCATATTTTCCTTCTTGTTGGTGAAAGTTATTTACAGCAGCTATTTGATCCAGCATATGCATGCTTAAATATTACGTCAGGTGGGAAACGGCTAATGAATGATCCACATACGGCAATATTAACCAATTCCCTGTCGGCAGGTATTATTTCGAGACCCTCTATTGTTAGCTTGATGTCAGGTATTTTTGATGCTGGGTTAGAATTAAATGAAAAAGAAACGTTTTGGCAGGGAACAGTACCGACTGCACTGCCTCTTCAGTTGAAAAAGTTAGGCTATACATCGACATACTGGTATGGTGGTAATGTAACTTATGGAAATTTCAATCAGTTTGCTCCTGCTTGCGGCTTTGACCGAGTCATGACGGCTACCGATTTTTGCGGTCCTCATGCTCCCAAGACTTGGGTTGGTGTCTATGATAATGTCTTTTTGGAAAAAGCAGCTGAACTGATTCAGAAAGACAATCCGGACCAGCTATCGTTCCACTTTGTCTACACCACATCTTATCATGGGCCGTTTAAAATTAATTTGAAAAAATACGGCTATGATACAGAAGCTGTTATGCCCAATGCTCCTGAAGATATAAAACAGAGTAAAGAATTGCAAAAAAATCTAGGTACATTTTGGTTATCGGATCAGGCTATTGGGAATTTTATTGACACTATGCGTAAAGTTTACCCAGATAGCTTATTTATTGTTACGGCAGACCATGCTATTACGATGACTCCTTTACAAAAGACGTCCTTAATGAATCGTGATTGCTCTATCCGAGAACGCCATTGTCCGGTATTTATGCTGAATCATCGCGATTTAGATCAAAGCATTTTTGCTGGTAATACTATTGGCAGCCATATGAATATTATGCCGACCATTTTTGAATTAATAGCCCCTAAGGGATTTACGTATTATTCGTTATTTTCTTCTTTAACTGAACCTATTGACCACTTAGTTTCTCCATACCATTGGCTTCGTCCAGATGCTTATGGGACTTTTGAAAATAATTTTTACCAACCATTGGGGGAAAATCACGCCGAAAATGAAATTTGTGAAGGACCTATTCCCTATATCGCAGAGAATGAAGCTTGGAAAAATTTAACTGGCTATATGGTTCGCCATCCTGAATTATTGCAATCTAAAGAGATATTACTTTCAGAAGTAGAGAGAGGGTGAATCAGATGTACTACAAAATGATGTATGAATCGCCGTTGGGTCCGATGATTTTGGCGGCTAGTGATACGGCGCTGGTCGGGGCCTGGTTTGAAGGGCAGAAGTATTGTTATGGTGCCTTGCAGGGGGAAGTCCTACGTGAAGAGGATACGCCTATCCTGCGCAAGGCGGCGCACTGGCTGGATGATTATTTTGCCGGGCGGATGCCGGCTATTATGACGCTGCCCCTGGCGCCGCAGGGCAGTGCGTTCCGCCGCCTCGTCTGGTATCTGCTCTGCCAGATTCCCTATGGTCAGACGACGACCTATGGTGATCTGGCTAAACAGATTGAAGAACGGACGGGAAAGAAGATGTCGGCTCAGGCCATTGGCGGCGCCGTAGGGCATAACCCCATTTCCATCATCATTCCCTGCCATCGCGTCTTAGGTGCCAATGGCAGAGCCACAGGCTATGCAGGCGGCATCGATAAAAAAATCACCCTCCTGCATCTGGAAGGGGTGGCTGTCAAAGCCTAGATTCACGTGGCCTTTTTGGCCTGTCAGGTGCCGACCAGCGGAAGGCGCAAGACGGTTGCCAAAACGGACAGCAGAGGCTGGACGCCTTGTTCAGGACGTCCCCTACGAAGGCCCCACTTGGGGCCTTTTTTACGAGCTGAGGTTCACTCGAGGCGATGTCGTCATTCTGAGTTTGTTGCCGCAAAGCGGCATTTTGAGTCCGAGGCGAACTGCGAACTGCGGGGCCGTTAGGCCAATTCACAGAATAGTGGACAATGTGGCTATTTCCCTTTATAATATAAATACTTATAGCTATTCTATGAGGTTAGCTGAAAAGGGGGATTTCATCGATGAATTTTAGAAGTACACGATCTGACGAATGTGTTTCGCCGTCTTATGCGCTCCTGCATGGACTGGCTGCGGACGGAGGGCTCTATGTGCCGGAATCGTTCCCGGAAAAGGTCCTGTCCTATAAAGAACTGGCTGGCAAGTCTTATCAGGAGATTGCTGAAGCCGTATTGTCCCATTTCTTTACGAATTTCACGGCAGAAGAACGGAAGCAGATGATTGCTTCGGCTTATAATGATATGACCTTCCGCGATGACCGCATCGTACCGCTCCATTCCATCGATACGGATTTGTCCATTGCCGAATTGTTCCACGGCCGGACGTTGGCCTTCAAGGATCTGGCATTGTCCTTGTTCCCGTATTTATTGACGGCTGCCAAGAAGCAGGAAAAAGAGGACCGGGATATCCTCATCCTGACGGCGACCAGCGGCGACACGGGCAAGGCTGCCCTGGAAGGCTTCAAGGACGTACCTGGTACGAATATCATGGTCTTTTATCCCAGCGAAGGCGTCAGCCCCATGCAGAAGCAGCAGATGCAGAAGCAGGAAGGGGATAACGTCAAGGTATCGGCCATTTATGGCAATTTCGACGATGCCCAGAGCTTTTTGAAACGCGTCTTCACCAGTGCTGAAGTCAACGCCTATGCCAACGATAAAGGCGTCCTCTTCTCCAGCGCCAATTCCATCAATATCGGCCGCTTGTTCCCGCAGGTCGCCTACTACGTATCGACGTATGTCTCCCTTGTCGATAACGGCGCCATCAGCGAAGGCGAAACGTTCGATGTCATCGTCCCGACGGGGAACTTCGGCAATATCCTGGCTGGCTATTTTGCCAAGAAGATGGGCGTGCCTATCGGCAAGTTGATTTGCGCATCCAACCAGAACAAGGTCCTGGCCGACTTCTTTGAAACCGGCGTCTATGACATGAACCGCGACTTCTACACGACGTCGAGCCCGTCCATGGACATCCTCTTGTCGAGCAATTTTGAACGCTTCTTGTTCTACGTCGCCAAAGAAGATGCCGCCAAAGTGGCCCAGTGGGAAAAGGACCTCCTGGAAACGGGGAAGATGAGCGTATCGGCTGACGAATTGAAGACGCTGCGCCAGGAATTTGAAGGCGGCTGGATCGACGACGATGAAACGAAAGCCGTCATCAACCACGTCTACAATGATTTCGGCTATCTCCTCGACCCGCACACGGCCGTCGCTTACGGCGTCGGCATGAACCGCCATCGCCAGGGCCTCGACGAAGGCCGCCATACGGTCATCATGGCGACGGCACATCCCTATAAATTCCCGCCGGTCATCTGCGAAGCCCTGGCCCTGCGCCAGAGCGACGATCCCTTCGACATGCTGGCCGACATCAGCAGTGTCACGGGCATCGCCCTGCCCAAGCCTTTGGCTGACCTCAAGAATAAACCGGTCCGCTTCAGCGACTCCATCGACAAGGAAGATATGAAGAAAGCTGTCTTGTCCTTCGTCGACGCTATTGCGGCCAAGCACTAGGAAAGAGGCTTTGATTTGAGTAGAGGTGTCATTTACGCAATCTTATCGGCTTTGGCCTTCAGTATCCAGAATGTCATCGTAAAAGAATTATCCTATACGACGAGCACTGGGGAAATCGCGTTCTTCCGCGGTTTCCTCAGTGCCCTTCTGATATTAGGGCTCATGCGCATCCAACACGTACATCTGTCGAAGCGGGATATACCGACGCTGACCTTGCGCGGCGTCCTCGGCGGTATCGGCATGATCTGCATTTTCTATGCCCTGCGCGGGATGCCCCTGGCCGATGTATCCATCATTTCCCAGTTGTCGGCGTTCTTCGTCATGCTCTTCGCGGCGATTTTCCTCAAAGAAGTCCTGCCGCCTGGGTCGAAGCTGCCCCTCCTGGTCATCTTCATCGGCGGCTGCCTCGTCGTCCGGCCCTGGAACTTTTCGTCATTCAACGTCTATTCCCTGTTCGCCCTGGGGCAGGCCGTCTTTGCGGCCGGTGCCTATACGACAGTCAGCAAGCTCACTGGGTCTGGACGCCACCATCCTTATGAAGTGGTCCTGTACTTTTTGGTCTGTGCAGCTCTGTCGGGCATCGTCCTCATGGCCCTGACTGATGGCTTTGTCATGCCGGCTCACGGCGACTGGATTTATTACGGCGGCCTGGCCCTGTTCAGCGTCATCGCCCAAATCTGGATGACCAATGCCTATGCAACGGCTAACCCGGTTGTCGTCAGCTTTGTTTCTTATATAGGCGTCTTCTTCAACGCCCTTTGGGGCTTCGTCATCTTTGGCGAAATCCTCACCGGCTTGACCGTCGCCGGCGGTGTGCTCATTATCGGCGGTTCCATGTACCTGACCAAGCTCAAGCACGATAAGATTGCTGAAATGGCCAGGATGCAGGAACGGAAGCAGAAAGAGGCATAACATGACTACGAAACAGATTCATGAAACACACATTAAAATCGCCTTTTTTGCCATGCTGCTCATCATGCTGGCCGCTATCTATGTGGCCATCCCGGACTTTTACAGCACGGTCTGGCAGCTGTCGACGAGCGGCAATATGCAGGGGACTATCGACTACCTGCGCTCTTTCGGCGTCTGGGCCGTCCTGGTCAGCATGATCATCGACATCGTCATCAATATCGTCGGTCTTTTGCCTGTCTATCTTCATTTCCACGGCCAATGGCGTCCTTTTTGGCGTTGCCGGTGGGACTGTCGTTTCCTGGGTAGCCGAAACAATCGGCGTCATCATCAGCTTTTTCTTCATGCGGACTTTGTTCCGCAACAAGGCCAAGAAGGTCATTGAAAAGAGCAAGATGCTGAGCAAGCTCGACCATTACAGTACCTGGCAGGCCATGACCCTGGCCCGGGCCGTCCCGTATTCGCCGAACGGCCTGGTCACGGCCCTGGGGGCGCTGAGCCGCATCAGCTACCGCGATTATATCCTGGGCTGTTTCATCGGCAAATTGCCGTCTGTCGCCTGTGAGGTCCTGGTTGGTCACGACCTGGTCATGATGGAAGAACATTCCATGCGATTGACTATCGTCCTCATCGTCATCGCCATCGTCTACGGCGGCCTGTGGTACTGGCATCGCCGCCAGCAGGCCAAGAAAGTCCTCCACAAGATCGCCGACGACCTCAAAGACGGCGAAGGCCGCAGTTAATTTCAGAAAGGATAAAGTATCATGGAAAAAGAATATAAATTAGCAGAACAATACCATTTGCAGGGCAATAACTGCATTGAATCGGTCCTCAAGACCTGTAACGACACGATGAATCTCCAGCTGCCGGACGTCGCTATCCGCATGGCTTCCGGCATGGGCGGCGGCATCGGCCGGTCGGGCTGTGTCTGTGGGGCCTTGAGCGGTGCCTGTCTGGTCATCGGCGCCCTCGTCGGCCGGCTCATACCCGATGAAAAGCCCTTGCCCGAAGTCTACAAATACACCAGCGAGTTCCATGACCGCTTCAAAGAACACTTCGGCGCCACCTGCTGCCGGGCCCTCAACACCCTCAGTTTCGGAACGCCGGAATACCGTAAGCACTGCATCAAGATTACGGCCACTGCCGCCGACATGGTCTCCGACTTCGTCGCCGAAAAAGGCTTGTTGAAGTGAGGTTAGTGGCTCGTGGTTCGTATAACAAAAAAGGGGCTGTCGCATTAAGCCATTTCGGCTTTGTGCGACAGCTCTCTTTTTTTATTCTATTTCATCGTTCTATTCTCTTTTTTTAGCTAAACGTAAAAAAGGTACACGAAACAGACCGGCCATCCAGTCGGCAAAAAACGTGTGCCTTTGCTATGTATATGGTTATTCAAGCACTCTTTTTCACTTTTTTTAAGGAATAAAGGTATGTCCCGAAATTGCCGGATTGCAGCTTGTGATGTAAGGTCAAGACATTGTGGGCCATTGCCAGTATGATGCTGGTTGCCAGGGCGTTCTCCGTTCCATGGCTCAAAAAACGCCGGAACGACAGATTCGCCTTGATGTCGGAAAAAGCGCCTTCAGACTGGATGGAACGGTTCATTCGAAGCATCTTCCCTGTAGGAGAACTGATGTGAGCTTCCATTTCGGCCCGTTGGGCTTGGAACCTTTTAGAAAGTTCTAATTGCTTCGTCCTTTTTTCCAACGGCTTCTTGCTGCGATTGCCATGAATGCATCCTTTCTTATAGGGACAGTCCGAACAATCCTCACAGACATAATGGCTTTTGCGTATTTTAAATCCCGTGCTGGTTGTTTCGGTCTTTTTCCCAACACAGGTCAGCTTACGGTGATTGTGGCAATAAAAGACATCATTTTTCGCATCATAGTCCATATTCTGGAATTTGCCAATATCTTTTTTGAAACGGCGTTTTTTCCGCTGCTCATGGTCGGACGGTTTGATGTAAGCATCATACCCCTGTTCGGCGAGCTTCGTGTAATTTTCTTCGCTTTCATAGCCGGAATCTGCAATGATACGGGTATACTGGAAAGGGAAATGCTTGCGAAAATCTTCGAGGAAAGGCAGCAGGGTGGTACAATCTGAAGTCTGCGGTCCGACAGTGACCCAGGTAACGAATCCAGCGTCCACGCTATATTGTACATTATATGCAGGCTTGACCTGGCCGTTTTTCATGGCGTCTTCTTTCAGATGCATGAAGGTGGCATCGATATCGGTCTTGGCATAGCTGTTCCGGTCCCCGCAGTAATGAAGCTGGACGGCGTACTCTTTTGTCTTATGCAGGAAATCCTTGGCTTTTTCAATGGCCTTTTGCAATGGCGTCTTACGATGGCCTTTGCCATGGACGAAAACGATGTGTCCTTCTCGTTGAAGCCGTTTTAATTTCCCCAACAGCCGCCGTAAATGGTACCGATGGACAGCGTGTGTATGGAGCACTTGGATGCCAAAGAGTTCCTGGGTCTTAAGAATAAAGCCCGGAATTTTTGCTAATACTTTGGCCTGCCGTTTCGTGACACTCTTCTTCCAGACAAAAGTGTATTTATTGGCAACAGATTCGATTTTTGTCCCATCGATGAACAAATTCTTCAGCGATAAGGCCCCGGCCTGAGCCAAGACGGCATCCATGTCGGCAAACAAGGTCCGGCTGCATGCCGCCATATGATGAGAACGGAAACGGGCGATAGTCGCATGATCGGGAACGGGTTTCCCTTCCAGCAGATATTGGAAATTCAAATCTCTCCGGCAAGCCGATTCAATACGACGGGAACTGAAAATCTGGTTCATGCTGGCATAAATAACGATGGCCAGTAACTGGCGTGGTGAAGCCTGATTTTTCTCGA
>NZ_APHY01000023.1 GCF_000417505.1 Megasphaera sp. NM10 | reverse complement strand
TCARCTCGTTCACAGCAGCCTGAAAATGCTGCCGTATCTGGACGAGCATTTTGCGAAGTACCAAAACACCAGTCCACAAGAGCTGCGAAGCCATATAAGCTGGCAAATACAGCGTGAAATATTTTTAGGCACTTTAGTCTCTAAAGCCCAATCCGCAAAAAATCCAACGGACTTAGTGCAGGCCTTGTGTAAACTAGTTTTGTCAACTTCCGAGGCAGCGTAAAAGTTGTAAAGTGCTGTTTGTAATAAATCGTGTAAAGATTCAGCAGATAGAGAAAGAATATGCAAGGATTGTATTTGGTTTATAGAAAGTTTTTGGAGTTGTTCCTGTGAGAGGTTTATACCCGTATCCATTTTTTACGCCTCCCTATTTTTCTGCTAAGGCTTTGAGTTCAGGATATTGTGTTTTTCCCGATGTATTTTTAGGGATTTGTTCGATATGATGAATCGTAAAACAACGGAGATGCAAACCTGTCTTTTCTATTAGGAAATCTTCGACTTCAGATTGACGGCCAGGGGCAGTCATGAATACATGCAAATCATCATCCTGACCGACACAGGCGAAATCGCTGAAATCAAAAGCACTTTTCAGCAATTCTTCTATTTCGTCCATATTGACACGCTTGCCCATTACTTTAATGAAACGTTTTTTTCGGCCAGCGATGTAATAGTACCCGTCTTCGTCAAAATAGGCCATATCGCCTGTATATAACCGGCCATGCCGCATATCTCCCAGGGCTAAATCGTCAGCACAATGGCATATCCCAATGTGACGTTAGGGCCTTCATAGCAAAGTTCACCGGTTACATGGGGCTGTGTGATTTCTGTTTTTTCATCTTCCATGATGTGGAAAGTACCGCCAGGAATGGCAATGCCAATACTGCCTATTTTTTTCAGTCCCATATCAAAAGGCAGATAGGACATGCGTGCAGTTGCTTCGGTTTGCCCATACATGACAATGAACCGTTTTCCCGTCTTATAGGCGAATTCTAGATATTCTTTTTGCAGCCGTGTCGATAAATGGCCTCCGGCTTGGATCATCAGTGCTAATTTAGGCAGGTTCATTGTCATGAAGCCGACTCGCTTCAGACATTCATATGTGAATGGAACTCCGGCGATAGAAGTGATTTCATCGCGTTGACAAATATCCCAGAATGTTTTGTCAAAGACAGTCGCTTCTGTCAGACATTCACAAGCTCCGCATAATACGTGGCTATTGATGACTGATAGGCCGAACGTATAATGCATGGGCAATGAAGAAATCGGATGGTCTTGGGCTGTTATTTTCAAATACTGTGCAATCGATGCAGCATTGGCTTGGATATTTGTATAACTTTGACGAACTAGTTTAGGGCTGCCTGTACTGCCAGACGTCGTCAGCAGCAAAGCTAAATCAGGATGAATCTTATGAAACGTATTACTTGACCGATAGACACCATATCCATTTAGGGTATAAAGTGCTTCAGACCGGCTATCGACTGGCTTGAATATGTAATTGGGGTTATAAATCGATAATAACCGCTGGCGCAGTTCCGTATCCATATCGTGATCGATTAGTAAAGGGACGATTCGATTTTGCAGGCAGCAGAGATACGATAAAGCTGATCCTATGGTATTGTGGCAGATGATAGCCGCTAGTTGTCTGTTTGGAGAGGAAAGAATCTTCCCTAAATTTTTACTATGCGCATACCAGTCCTGATATGTTACGGATTGGCCTGATCCATCAGTGAATAATACATGATTTTCATACGCCGGATTTTCATCAAAAAAGTTCAACATAAGTATCCCTCCTAACGAATGATACGGGTCAAGGTATCCAGCAAATTACGGCCATCCCAGATCATGTCCATATCCATGGCCTGCCCGAAGGGGACGATTCTATCGACGCCAGTGATACCGGCCTGTATTAACTGAGTACGGAGTGCCTGTATATCTATATTTAGTGTGGTAATAGTTTGGACCTTGGAAGTCATGTAGGGAATGATATCTCCTGATTTCCTTATAGGGAATTGAAAGAATTGGCCAAAGGCTCCGGAAAGTTGGGTAAAATCTTGGGGGAGCGATGAAAGTGTGTATACATAAAGCCGGTTGCTGGCATATGCAAAATGGCTGATTTCTGGTGTATGCATGGCAAATTTCCACGCTTCTGCGTATTTCCGGCTGACCTTTATAGCCGCTAAGTCATATTTTTGAATTTCAATGGTTACTGCCTGCCACCAACGTTGCTGGGCTATTGCAAAGGATTCACCTTTTGAGTCGAGCCAAAGGAGGATGCGGGGAGACGAGCAAGCATTTTGATCGACTTCGTATGTATCCAGATAGAAATGGTGAACTGCATTTTTTAGTTCCTCTTCAGAACAGGATGCTACATAGTCACTGTCGAGAATCGCTAATGAATATCGATCTGCAAAAGGAATATCAATGGCCATAGGGGGTAATGGCGACTTCCTGATTTCCTTAATGGTCTTGTCGCCGCCCCAAATTACACGACTATCGCAATGTTTGGAAAACCAATCGGTGATTTTCCTATCGTGTCCGTAAGTAAGTACGGCATTTTGGCTTTTTATAGGCTGATAGACGGGAGCGTTCAGCAAATCGGACAGTACTTCGCAGACCGGCCGTATTTTAGGAAGTAATCGAGGAGAAAGGCGGACGATATTGGCATTGCCGGCAAGTAAGGAGATGAAGAAACTATATAAAAACATCGTAGGCATATTGGCAGGGGCGATATGGAATGTCATTCCCCGGCCTAAACGATTTTCTGGAAAGGTCAGCAGGTTTTTATACTGCTCTAGTTTTCGCGGACGCAGCCAAAAACTGAAAGCAGCCCAAGCTGCATCTTCATTGGTTATGGGATGATGCTGCAACTGATGGGCAAAATCTTGACAGAATTGTAGCGTTAAAGGCGAAAAGGGGCGTTGCGGCAGGCCTTTTTCTGGAATTGAACCGGCCAGTATTGTAAAGTTTTTAGTTGTGCGCATCACTGCACCCCCTTATTTCGGCTTTTGCCATGCGGCCATCGATGCGAAAATATTTTCCCAAGCGGCCACACGGACAATCATCAATTCCTAACAGGGTACCCATATCTTCTGTCAGGATGGAATGGCCAGGATAGGATGTGGCTAATGGCGTCAATACTTGAACGATGCCTGTTTCCCCTATGGGGCAGACTGAAAAGTTTTCTGGATTGCGAATGATGATATCGGAAAATATGCTGGCATGAAGATGGCCTTGTTCACATTCCATATAAATGCATCCCGTCTGTTCGGCCATACCGTAATAATTATGGACTTTATGGATATGGAACTGTTCATACAGCCGCTTCTTATAATCATGAGGGGAAACAGCGCGGTCCTGCATTTTTTTCCATCCGCCGCCGTGGATTAGAATGGCATTGGATAAGTCGATTAAGCCGGGGTAGTTTGCCAGAGCTTCGCAGAAATATTGCCAAATCATAAAGGTAAAACCAAAGATTAAGACAGGTTGATTGCGATATGTTTGAATGAATGTGCGGATACTTTCCAAATCAACGGATAAATCCGGTTTTAAGGCATAGTATTTTCGTTTGGCAAAGATGGAAAAGCCCAAGACGGCTGCACCGCGGGCATTAAAGGCGTCCCGATTTTTTAATATGTCCGGCGTATCGACAATCAGCATAGGCAGCCGCGAGAAGCCAATAAAATCTTTTACAATGTTATATAAGGCTAATTGTTGGTTTTGTGCGTTAAAAGCATCGAGGTATAAATGAGACGCCACTCCCGACGTTCCTGATGAAGTGATTATTTTGAAAATTTCGGAATCAGGAATACTTTTCAGATTTTCTGTCTTGAATAAGGAAATGGGAATCATTGGAATTTTTGAAGGGACATCATATTTCCTGTTTTTTTCGTATAATGTCTGCACGGCCTGGCCATAAGGCGGGCAGCGATGACAGTGCTGGGAGGTCAATTCAAATAAAAGAGGAACATAATGGGCTTCTTTTTCGTCTTGCGTCCAATGATAAGGGGATTGTGTCAACCAGTTAGTATAGTCCATACTCTTTTTTCACCTCCTGTGTTAAGATAAAGTGTCCGCCATGGCCGGGGTAGGTTAGAATCGGTGTGGGCAAACAACGTAAGGTTGCTTTCCCTTGCTGCTCATAAACGGCTTCATCTCCACCAGGCAGACGAGTGATGACTTCTTCGCCGGGAATAAAATAATCGCCGGAAAATAAGATTTTTTCATCTATGATGATGCAGATGCTGCCTGGCGTATGGCCAGGCGCTGCAATACAGAAAATCGCATGATTTCGCCAGGTGGCTAAGTAAATGTCGTCGAAGACGATATCGGCAGCTTGGCAGATAAAAGGGGGATAGGAGACATGAAGTTCACCTTGGCTCTTAAAGTATAAGTAAGTCTCCATGATGCGTGTCATATTTAAGGTGGTACTTTGGATACCTTGGCTGCAGGCCGCACTGCAAAGGACTTTTAAATCATAATTTTTTCGCATATCATTGAGCGCTGCGATATGATGTAAGCGGAAAATAAATCGGTGGATTTAATCTCCTGGCTGTTTGTGAGACAATAGGCTCATCAAACAGGATGAATTAGACCAATTAGAGTTTCTCCCATTTTGTCTAAAAACTCTAATTTATCCTATTCAGTAAGGAGGATGTTTTTGGATACTCAAAAAATTACACATCGAAATAAGAATAGAAACACTGGATGCAGATCATCGCGCAGCTGA
>NZ_APHY01000022.1 GCF_000417505.1 Megasphaera sp. NM10 | reverse complement strand
TACGAGAGCTAGGTAGGGACACCTGGTATGCCAGTGGTCGATACGTTCCATTAACGATTCATCAAGCCTAACAGCAGCTTGGTTTGGTCCTGTAGGTGTGTAATATAGGCCGGAACGGTTCAGTCCCAGTAATTCGCACTGACGACGTATGGAAAGGCCGTTATCCTTTCTGATCATATTCCGGGATTCTTGGGATGGCCTCCCCAGCTTGGCGAAAGCAGTCCTGAAGAAAGTCGCGCTCAAGCGTAAGCTGACCGATGGTCCTTAGCATCTGGTCATTCTTTTTCTTCAGATCGTCCTCCTTCCTCTGAACGGCCTTACGCTCAGAATCTGCACCAAAGGCAAGATGGGCATTTTGCAGGAATTCTTGCTTCCATTTTCTGACCATGTTTGGGTTCAGGCCGTTTTCAGAACAGATGACATTGAATTCCTTGTCGCCTTGAAGAATTGACAGAACAATCTTGGTCTTAAATTCAGAAGTGTACTTTTTTCTTGGCATGATAGCATCCTCCAATTTTCGTTACTTAATACTATATCATGCACTCTTAAAATTTTCAGTACTGGTCTGAATTCACAGGCCCATTATACTTGATCGGGATTCTCACGGTCAAACCGTTTCTGCCAGTACATATAGGTTGCCTTGGGCATCTGCGTATAGGAGAGAAGATCGTTTAATTTGAATGATCTTCGGAGACTGCAGATGATTTTTGCAACCCTCTCGTTTTTGCTTCGTCCTCTAAACGCAGTCTCCTCAGTTCTTTTAAAAAAGCATTCTCTATCCGGAGTTTGAGATTTTCATCCTCTAACTCCTGGACATGTTCCACGCTGGCATCGACGACTGGCTTCTGCTCCTGAGTATCTGGTTTTCTGGTTCGTGATTCGCTCAAAGTTCTTCTCCTGCCTTTCCTATGTGGCCGTAATGCATCCGGCCCAGCTATTTTAAATTCATTGACCCATCTGGCAATCATTGTCGGATTGTTGATTCCTACTTGAAGGGCTAGTTCCTGATATGAAAATTCGCTTGTTAAGTAAGACTGTACCACAGAAAGTTTCTCTTTGAAAGAGTATATTTTTCGAGAGCGAGATCTTTTCAATCCATCATCTCCAAATGCTTTGTAGGCTGCAGTCCACTTTAGCAATTGGCTGCTACTTTCCATTCCATATTTACGTGAAATAGAAGTACACCCTTCGTCACTGCTCAAGTATTCCAGTACTATTTTTTTCTTAAATTCATAACTGTGTTTTGCCATAAAAAAACTGACCCCCAATCGTTAGATTTTTGGTCTAACTATTGGGGGGCAGCTCACCCTTCATGGCGTGGCTCCTCTTTTTGTTTCTCGTGATTCTTGTTATAATAAAAGACAAAGAACAGGAGAAGGCCCCCGCCTATGAAAGAAGGTGATGGTATGAAGTGGCAGATGCCGATTGGTGTCGATAATTTTTTTGATATACGGAGTAAGCATTATTATTTCGTCGACAAGACGGATTTTATCCGCCAGCTCATCGACGGGCACAGTGCGGTGACGCTGATTACGCGGCCGCGGCGGTTCGGTAAGACCTTGACCCTGAGTATGCTGGAGCATTTCTTTTCTGTCGAAAAAGAGGCACAGAGCCGCCGTCTCTTCGACGGACTGGCTATCGAAGGAGCCGGCGCTGCCTACATGGCCCATCGCGGCCAGTATCCGGTGCTGTTCTTGTCTTTGAAAGATTTGAAGGACCTTACTTGGCCGCAGATGCTGCAATCCCTGAGTTCCTGGATTAGTTATTGGTTCATCGACCATGAGTATTTGGCAGAGAGTCCGGCTGTGAACCCGGATTTACGCAGGCGCTTCCTGGCACTGAAAAAGCAGGGGGCCGGGCAGAATGAAATGCAGCTGGCCCTGACACTATTGGTCAAGATGATGCATCAGCATTTCGGCAAGCCTGTCATTTTATTGCTCGATGAATACGATGCGCCGATTCAGCAGGCTTGGGAACATGGCTTTTATACAGAGTGCATCGCTTTTATGAAACAGTTCCTGGGCAGTGTCCTGAAGGGCAATCGCGACTTGGATTTTGCCGTACTGACGGGGGTCCTGCGGGTGGCCAAAGAGAGTATTTTCAGCGATTTGAATAATCTCGACGTTTGCTCCGTCATGGATGCTGCCTATCGGGATGTCATTGGATTTACGCCACAGGAAGTGGCCCAGATGGCAGAAGACCTTTCCATGACCACGGCCCTTCCGGCCTTGAAAGCGTGGTATGATGGCTATCTCTTCGGTGGGGCGGAGATTTATAATCCCTGGTCGATTGTCAATTTTTTCCGTCACGGTGATGTCGGAGATTATTGGGTCAATACGTCGGGAAATGGCATTATCCGGGAAATGCTGCGCCATGTGACGGCTGAAACGGAGACGGATTTACTGTCTCTTTTACAGGGGCGCCATGTGACGGCTTTGATACGGGAAGGCGTCATTTATGAAGATATTGGCCGGGATACGGATGCCCTCTATACGATGCTGCTGACGACGGGCTATTTGACGGCTGTCAGCCGCAAGCGGGGAATCGGCGGCATACGCTGTGAATTGGTCATTCCCAACCGGGAAGTACAGGATGTATATCGTTTTGAAATCCTTGACAAGATGAGAGGTCGATTTTCCGTGTCCCGGCTGGAAACCATGTTCGATGATTTACTTTCAGGCAACGGAAAGGCCTTTTCGGAACTGCTGGGAGGCTATCTCCGGGACCTGGTCAGCGTATATGATACGGCCAATAAAGAAAGTTTCTATCACGGCTTCGTCCTTGGCATGACGGCGTTATTTGTATCCGATTATATTATCGAATCGAACCGGGAAAGCGGGTACGGCCGCTTCGACCTGGCAATTATTCCCAAGGATGTGTCTAAGGCCGGCGTCATCATGGAATTCAAAGTGGCTTCGAGGGAAGCTGACATGGCGGCGAAGGCCAAAGAGGCGTTGCAGCAGATTGAAGAAAGAGAATACGTGACGGAATTCCGCCAGCGGGGAATTCAGCGTGTATGGAAATACGGTATCGCCTTTTGCGGGAAAAAAATCCTTGCATTTCAAGGGCCAATGTGCTAAACTATTCTAGCATAGGTTTTGAATGATTGATACAGAAAGAGGTGTAAGTGGTGAAAGAAGGTATTCATCCGAAGTACTACCCGAATGCGAAAGTTACTTGCGCATGCGGCAATACGTTTGAAACAGGTTCTACGAAACCGGAACTGCGTGTTGAAATTTGCTCCAAATGCCATCCGTTCTTTACGGGGCAGCAGCGCGCTCAGCAGGCTCGCGGCCGTATCGAACAGTTCAATAAACGTTATGGTAAAACAGCTAAATAAGCAGCAGTACAAGTGGGCAGCAGAGCAGAAATGCTCTGCTCTATTTGTATGTACAGAAATGGAGGCAACTCTTTGAAGAAACCGAAGACGTACGTCGGCGGCCAGGCCGTCATCGAAGGGGTTATGATGCGCGGTCCTGTCAGCATTGCCACAGCAGTGCGGACGCCGTCCGGTGAAATTACTGTAAAGAAAGACGCCGTTCACTCCATTACCGAACGGTATCCGATTTTGAAGAAGCCTTTTTTGCGGGGCAGTGTTGCCTTGTGCGAGTCCCTGGTATACGGCATGAAGAGCCTGTCCTATTCGGCCCAGGCTGCCGGCGAAGAAGATGAGCAGCTGTCGAACACGCAGATGGCCCTGACTATGGCCGTGTCTGTCGTCCTGGCCATCGTCTTTTTCCTGGCCATCCCGACGTATGCAGCCAAGTTTATTCCCGGCGTGGCTGACAGTGCCTTTCGCCTGAACGTCGTCGAAGGGGTCCTGCGCCTCGCTATATTTCTATTATATATATGGGGGATTTCCCTGACGTCGGACATCCGCCGCGTCTTTGAATACCATGGTGCCGAACACAAGACCATTTGGACGTATGAATCGGGAGAAGAGCTGACCGTCGAGAACGTCAAGCGCCACAGCCGCCTCCATCCGCGGTGCGGTACGAATTTCCTGCTCATCGTCATGGTCGTGTCGATTTTCGTCTTTGCCTTTTTGGGCTGGCCGAATCTCGTCGAACGCATCGCATCCCGCGTGCTGCTCATGCCCGTCGTCGCCGGCATCAGTTATGAAATGATACGCCTCGCCGGCCGCACCCAGAATCCGGTCATTCAAGCCTTATTCCGTCCGGGCCTGTGGCTCCAGTATCTGACGACGCGGGAACCCCATGCCGACCAGATCGAAGTGGCTATCGAAGCCCTCAACGCCGCCAAGCCGGCTGATGAAGAAAATGAATCGAACGAATTGAAATGAGGAGGACCTTATGAGCTCTTTTATGGATAAAGTCCAGGCCGTAGAGAATAAATTCATGGACCTGGAACAGCAGATCAGCGACCCGTCTGTCATCGCCCGTCAGGACGAATGGCAGAAACTGACCAAGGAACACGCTTCGCTGATGCCGATTGTCGAAACATTCCGCAAATACAAAGACATTACCAGCACCATCGACGGCGACAAGGAAATCATCGACGATCCCGACAGCGACGATGACCTCATCGCCATGGCCAAGGAAGAAATGAACGGCCTCACTAAGGAACAGGCCGATCTGGAAGACCAGCTGCACGTCCTCATGCTGCCCAAGGACCCGCGGGATGACAAGAACGTCATCATGGAAATCCGCGCCGGAGCCGGCGGCGACGAAGCAGCCCTCTTTGCCGGCGACTTGTTCCGCATGTACATGAAATACATCGAAAAACAGCCGGGATGGAAGACGAGCATCATCAGTTCCAACGCACCGGAACTGGGCGGCTTCAAGGAAGTCGTCTTCTCCGTCGAAGGCTCTGGCGTCTATGGCAAGTTGAAATATGAATCGGGCGTCCACCGCGTCCAGCGCGTGCCCGTCACCGAAGCCGGCGGCCGTATCCACACGTCGACGGCAACCGTTGCCGTCCTGCCGGAAGCGGAAGACGTCGAAATCGACCTCAACATGGACGACGTCCGCGTCGACTATTTCCGCGCCTCCGGTGCCGGCGGCCAGCACGTCAATAAGACGAGTTCTGCCGTCCGCATGACCCATATCCCGACTGGGATGGTCGTCGAATGTCAGGATGAACGGTCCCAGCTGGAAAACCGTGCCAAGGCCCTGCGCGTCCTGAAAGCCCGCCTCCTCGACCAGGCCCAGCAGAAGGCCGATGCCGAATTGACGGAAGAACGGCGCAGCCAGGTCGGTACGGGCGACCGCAGCGAACGTATCCGCACGTATAACTTCCCGCAGGGCCGCGTGACGGACCATCGCATCAACCTGACCCTGTACAAGCTGGATAACATTCTCAACGGCGATATCGACGAATTCATCCAGACCCTGGCCGAAGCCCGCCGGGCGGAATTGATGAAAGAAGCCGAAGATGAATAAGATTTGGACTATCGGTGCCTTGCTGCAATGGACGCAACAGTACTTTGCCGGCAAAGGCATCGATTCGCCGCGCCTCGATGCGGAAATCCTCCTGGCCCACGTCTTGCATAAAGAGCGCATCTACCTGTACGCCCATTATGACGAACCCATGAACGGTGAAGAACTGGCCGCCTACCGGGCGATGGTCAAACAGCGGGCTGACCGCCTGCCTGTAGCCCACATCCTGGGTACCAAGGCCTTCATGGGCCTCGATTTCAAGGTCAGTGAAGACGTCCTCATTCCCAGGCCGGAAACGGAAATGCTCGTCGAGACTGTCGTCGCCGCTGCCGAAGGGACGGCGCCGGCCATCATCGACATCGGTACGGGCAGCGGGGCCATCATCCTCAGCCTGCTCCACTATCTGCCGCAGGCCACGGGGAAGGGCGTCGACATTTCGCCCAAAGCCCTGGCCATAGCCGCTGAAAATGGCCGTACCCTGGGCCTAGACGGCCGCGTGACCTGGATCGAAAGCGATTTATTCACCAAGGTTCCGCAAGGCGCTTGTGACTGGCTGGTGTCCAATCCGCCGTACCTGACCAAGGGCGATATGGAACATCTCCAGCCGGAAGTGCGCCACGACCCGGCCCTGGCCCTGTACGGCGGCGACGACGGACTGGAATTCTATCGCCGCATCGCCGCAGAAAGCCCGGCTTACGTCAAAGCCGGCGGCCACTGTGCCGTCGAAATCGGCGCCGGCCAGGCCGACGCCGTGACGGCTGTTTTCTGCCGCCATGGCGCCTATGACCACGAACAGACCGTCAAGGATTACGGCGGCATCGACAGGGTCCTCGTATTTTCCAGAAAAGAGTAGAGACGATGAAACAGACGAAACTTGTAGAAATTACGGATATAGAGAAACAGAAAGCCATCCTCGAAGAAGCGGGCCAGATCATCCGCGACGGCGGCCTGGTCGTCTTTCCGACGGAAACGGTCTACGGTATCGGTGCCAATGGCCTCGACGCCGACGCGTGCCGCAGCATTTACGTCGCCAAAGGCCGGCCCAGCGATAACCCGCTCATCCTGACCGTGCCCGACGAAGAAGGGGCCCGCCAGGCAGCGGCTGTCATCCCGCCGACGGCACAGAAGCTCATGGACCGCTTCTGGCCGGGACCGCTGACCATCGTCCTGCCGCGCAAGCCCATCGTGCCTGATGCGGCGACGGGCGGCCTTGATACGGTAGCCCTGCGCTGCCCGGACCACGATATCTGCCGGGCCTTCCTGCGCTGTGCCGGCGTCCCCGTAGCCGGTCCCAGCGCCAACCTGTCGACCCGGCCCAGCCCGACGACGGCCGAAGAAGTCATGCACGACATGGACGGCCGCGTCGATATGGTCATCGACGGCGGTCCCTGCCACATCGGCGTCGAATCGACGATTGTCGAATGTAACGGCGACGACGGCGTCACCATCCTGCGTCCCGGCGGCGTCACTGTCGAGATGCTTCAGGAAGTCGTACCTCACGTCCAGCTCGATACGACGCTGGTCACGGGCAAGGGCGTCCCCAAGGCGCCGGGCATGAAATACCGCCACTATGCGCCATCGGCACCGATGACCGTCGTCGTCGGCCCTGTCGACAAGGTGACGGAAAAACTGCAGGCCTTATACGACCAGGCCAAGGGCGAAGGCAAAACCGTCGGCTTTTTGGTCAGCGAAGAAGTAGGGGCCTCGTTCCCACATAAAGATATGTATATCTGGGGTCGCCATGGCGACAAGGAAGCCCTGGCCAACCAGCTCTACACGGGCCTCTTGTCCTTTGACAGCGACCAGGTCGATATCATCCTGGCCGAAGGCATCGACGATGAGGGATTGGGCCTGGCTATCATGAACCGCATGAAAAAAGCTGCCGGCGGCCACGTGGTCATTGTCGGTTAAACCTTTTCACATGACTCCGAAAGGGGTATAATAAAACTGAATTTATCAGCATATATGGGAGGAATTGATTATGAAATTAGTACTCGGCGCCGATCACGGCGGATTTGACCTGAAAGAAAACATCAAAGAATATTTGAAGGAACAAGGCATTGAATTCACCGATTACGGCACCCTGACGGGCGAACGCTGCGATTATCCGGACATTGCCAAGAAAGTCGCTGAAGCCGTCGCTGACGGCACTTTCGACCGGGGCATCCTCGTCTGCGGCACAGGTATCGGCATCGGCATTGCTGCCAACAAAGTCCACGGCATCCGGGCCGCTCTCTGCCACGACTGCTTCTCGGCAGAATACTGCCGCCGCCACAATGACGCCAACATCCTGACCATGGGCGGCCGCGTCATCGGCCCGGGCCTGGCCAGAGAAATCGTCCGTATCTTCCTCTCCACTGGTTTTGATGGCGGCCGCCACGCTGTCCGCGTCGCCAAGATTGCAGAAATGGATAAATAGGAAAGGGGATTTCACACATGCACGTACAAGTAATGGATCATCCGCTCATTCAGCACAAAGTCACACTCATGCGGAAAAAGGAAACGGGTTCGAAGGATTTCCGCAACCTCCTGGAAGAAATCACCATGCTCATGGGCTATGAAATCACACGGGACCTGCCCTTGGAAGACGTCGAAATCGAAACGCCTGTTGCCAAGATGATAGGCAAACAGATCAGCGGCAAGAAACTGGGCATCGTCCCGGTCCTGCGCGCCGGTCTGGGCATGGTACAGGGCATGCTCAACCTCATCCCGACGGCCAAAGTCGGCCACATCGGCCTCTACCGTGACCCGCAGACGCTGGAACCGGTCGAATACTACTGCAAGCTGCCCGATGTAGAAGACCGTGATTTCATCATCGTCGACCCCATGCTGGCTACCGGCGGCAGTGCATCGGCTGCCATTACGCTGCTCAAAGAAAAAGGCATCGAGAACATCAAGCTCATGTGCCTCGTCGCAGCGCCCCAGGGCGTCCAGAAAGTCAACGCCGACCATCCAGACGTCCGCATCTACGTCGCTGCCCTCGATGATAAACTCAACGACCAAGGCTACATCGTTCCCGGCTTAGGCGATGCCGGCGACCGCATCTTCGGAACGAAGTAATCGTTCATTGTAGGTCGTTTAGCGAAAATAAAGATCGTTTGTAGTTTATTGTAGGGGCTCGCACGTGGCGAGCCCGCCCTGGAATCTGTGTGATTTTCTGTCCAGTTTAGAGAATC
The DNA here is from genome assembly GCF_000417505.1 of Megasphaera sp. NM10. Taxonomy (GTDB): domain Bacteria; phylum Bacillota; class Negativicutes; order Veillonellales; family Megasphaeraceae; genus Megasphaera; species Megasphaera intestinihominis. The sequence continues at coordinate 131,068 of NZ_APHY01000022.1, read as the reverse complement.
ATCCACATTCACAACGGGTCGCCCACGTGGCGCCCCCTACGGTGTAAAAAAGGCCTGTCGCAAATGCGACAGGCCTTTTTTCAATGCGCACAAGGATGGACCTTGGCGATGGCTTGTAAATCATAAGGTGTTTCCTGATAGACGATGTTCAGCCAGTTGTGATAGAACAGGTGAGCGTAGCTGCACCACGTGAAGTACGGCTGCTTGGTATCGTTGTCACCAGGATAGTAGTTCTTGGGCACGGCAATGGGCAGGCCCTTTTTCTTATCCCGCAGGTATTCCTCTTCCAGGGTCCGCCGGTCGTACTCGAAGTGACCAAGGACGAAGAAACGGCGGTGATCCGGCGTACCGATGATGTTGATGCCGTTTTCGACGGACCGTGAGAGGATGTCGAGCTGCGGCGTATTGTAGACTTGGATGTCGTTAATCGCCGTATGCCGCGACTGGGGGATGAAGTAACGGTCATCGAAGCCCCGCAGGAGGGGATGGTGCTTCTGGGTCAGCTGGTATTCAAAGATACCGAAGAGCTTGGCCGGCAGGAGACGCTTTTCGATGCCATAGTAGTAATACAGGGCTGCCTGGGCGCCCCAGCAGAAGTGGAGCGTCGAGAAGGCATGTGTCTTGGCCCATTCAAAGTAAGTCTTCATTTCCGGCCAGTAGTCGACAGACTCGAAGGGAATCTGTTCGACCGGGGCGCCGGTGATGATGAAACCGTCGTAGTAGTTATCCTTGATTTCATCGAAGACGTAGTAGTTTTCTTCTAAATAAGACGGGTCGGTGTGGGTGCTCTCATGGCTGTCCGTATGGCAGAAGTCCACTTCGACCTGGAGCGGTGAATCACCGAGGAGGCGGAGAAGCTGCAGCTCTGTCGGTTTCTTCAAAGGCATCAGGTTGAGGATAAGGATGCGCAGCGGCCGTATATCCTGATGGAGGGCCAGCCCCTTATCGATGGTGAAGATACCTTCTTCGTGAAGTTTTTCCTTGGCGGAAAGACCGTCAGCAATTTTAATAGGCATAGTGCATTTCTCCTTACAATAGTCTTAGATGGTTTCCAGTGCTTTTTCAACAGCGGCGAGGAGGTCTTCGATGTTTTCGAGGCCAACAGAGATACGGATCGTGCCCGGTGTGATACCGCAGGCGCGCTGAGCTTCTTCCGAAAGCTGCTGATGCGTCGTCGAAGCCGGGTGAACGAGGAGGGACTTGGAGTCGCCGACGTTAGCCAGGTCGGAGAAGATGTCCGCATTGTCGATGAATTTACGGGCAGCTGCATAGCCGTCTTTCAATTCAAAGGAGAAGATCGAACCGGTTCCCTTGGGGAAGTATTTCTGAGCCAGTTTGTAGTACGGCGAAGACGGGAGGGACGGATAGTTGACTTTAGCGACTTTCGGATGGTTTTCCAGGAAGTCGGCGATTTTCTGGGCGTTAGCGACGTGGCGTTCGATGCGCAGGGACAAGGATTCCAGGCCCTGGATGAGGAGCCATGCGTTGAACGGGCTGATGCAGGCACCGAGGTCGCGGAGGGCTTTGGCGCGGATACGGGTTACGAAGCCGGCACCAGGGATATCCTTGGCAAAGTTGACACCATTGTAGGATTCGTCAGGCGAAGCGAATTCTTTGAAACGGCCCGAGCCAGCCCAGTCAAATTTGCCGTTTTCAACGATGAGGCCGCCGAGGGTCGTGCCGTGGCCGCCGATGAATTTCGTAGCCGAATGGACGACGACGTCAGCACCGTGTTCGAGCGGGCGGAAGAGGAACGGCGTAGCAAAGGTGTTGTCGACGATGACCGGAAGGCCGTTGTCGTGTGCGATTTTGGCGATAGCTTCGAAGTCCGGAATGTTGATGGCCGGGTTGCCGAGGCTTTCGAGGTAAATGGCTTTGGTCTTGTCGTTGATGTATTCGGCAAAGGACTGCGGGTCGTCGGGATCGGCGAAGTGCGTCGTAATGCCGAGGTGTTTGAAGGTTTCGCTGAACAGTTCGACTGTGCCGCCGTACAAGGTTGGAGCAGCGATGATTTCGTCACCAGAACCGGCGAGGTTGATGATGGAGTAGGCGATAGCCGAAGCGCCGCTGGCTGTAGCCAAACCGGCTGTGCCGCCTTCGAGGGCTGCGATACGTTTTTCCAGGACGTCCTGCGTCGGGTTGGTCAGACGGCTGTAGATGTAGCCAGCGTCTTTCAAAGCGAAGCGGTCTTCGGCCTGCTGTGTATCTTTAAAGACATAAGATGTGGTCTGGTAAATAGGAACGGCGCGGGCACCCGTTGCCGGATCCGGTACCTGACCTGCATGCTGCTGTAATGTTTCGAATTTGTAGTTTGTGTTTTCGCTCATAATACATTTCCCCCTAATATTAAAAAATATATAATGTAATATAAACTTGAAAGCCTTGTAATAAAAAAAGCTTCCGTCCCAAGTAAGGGACGGAAGCACCGTGATACCACCCAATTTTACTCATCCCTCACAGGATGAGCCTCTTCAGGTACGCAGGCAAATGAGCCTTGAATACTATAGTGCTGTAACGGGCACGCCCGGACGGCCTAACTGTTCGACCAATCTGCTCGGAGTCCATCTTCCACGATGACCCTTGCATTCCCTTTCACCAAATGGGAACTCTCTGTGCCAATTCCTATCGTGTACTCTTCTCTTCATTGCAACACTATCAAGTTGTTGACGTAAGTCTACCATCAAAAACGGACTTTGTCAAATGATTTTCGCAAAAAATTTCAAGTAAATTGACGTTAAACGTTATATGTTTCAACAAAACGCAGTGAATTATTAGGAGGCAGTTCGCTGGCCGCCGCGGTCCTGCGGACCGAAAAAATACACGGACAGCGGCCTCGTGCATAGGGGCCGTCCCAGAGCCTTTTTGAACCGTTAGGGCCGACAGGACCGAATTTCGATGAACGAATAATCAGTACCGTATCCACTTTGAGCTGTGAAATTCATGGTTATTCCGGGTATGCGCCTTCCATATAGTCTGAGGCGAAGGGTAATAAAGTAGTCATAATGGGTCCTCATTTGGGTCTAATCCTTTACGGATGGCCTTATTATACGGTACAATAAGATATGACACAAACGGTGATTTAGCATGTATGTCATGACGAAATGGGTGAATAAGTGATATGGATAGTATAAAATGTCAGGCTTTGCTCCTGGCGATTCAATATGGCAGTCTGACGGCGGCCGGCAAGGAACTGGGGTATACTCAGTCGGGGATGACCCGTATGATCCGTTCGCTGGAGAAGGAAATCGGCTTCCCTCTGCTCGTGCGCAACAAGCAGGGCGTCCGGCCGTCGGCCAATGGCCAGCAGATGGTGCCGGCCTTTCAGGAAGTCGTCAGGGCTTCGCAAAAGGCCGCCGACTTGGGGGCGGCCATTCAAGGCGTCCTGGCCGGGGTCCTCAATATCGGCAGTTATTATAGTGCCGCCGCGGCGTGGCTGCCGAAGATTTTGCGCCGTTTCCAGGCCCAGTATCCCAAGGTGGAAGTCCATTTGTTAGAAGGGACGAATCAGGAATTGGCCCAGTGGCTCAATGAGAAGGCCGTCGACTGCTGTCTGGCCGCCAAGCCCGGAGCGGATGTGGCCTATGACTGGATTCCCTTGAAGGACGATGAGCTCGTCGTCTGGCTGCCGCCGGATCATCCCTGGACGGCGGAAAAGGAGATTCCCGTAGAATGGCTGAACGGGGCGCCTTTTATCATCCCTCTGCCGGATCACGATACGGATATCGACCGCTTCCTGGCAGCCAATCAGGTCCAGCCCGATGTCCGCTTCACGACGACCGACCCGTATACGGCGTACTGCATGGTCGAAGAGGGTTTGGGAATCAGCGTCAACAACCGCCTGACGACGGAGAAGTGGGCTGGCCGCGTCGAACTTAGGCCTCTGGCCCCGGCCCAGTCGATTTCGCTGGGCATCGCCGTCCCAGATATCCAGGAAATGTCCCCAGCAGCGGGCAAGTTCGTCGCCCAGGTCTGGCAGGCCGTCAACGGCAGCCCGGAAAAATAGGAGTTTGACGACTAAAAGACTATAAAATTTGGATATTCTATGATATAATGTATTGTTATGTGACCTGATAAAATACTTTGATACTGGAGGTATAAGAATGGCTACAGTTCAGGAAAAGATTGACCAGCTCCATGAAAAGCTCGCGAAAATCGAGATGGGCGGCGGTCAGAAGCGAATTGATTCGCAACATAAAAAAGGCAAGATGACAGCCCGCGAACGGCTGGCTAAGTTATTTGATGAAGGCAGCTTCACGGAAATGGGGCAGTTCATCCATCATCGCTGCATGAATTTCAACATGCAGGAAAAGGAAATCCCCGGCGACGGCGTCGTTACCGGCTACGGTACGGTACGCGGCCGCCTGGTCTTCGCTTATGCCGAAGATTTTACGGTCGAAGGCGGTTCGCTCGGCGAAATGCACGCTCATAAAATCGCCCAGATGCAGGAAATGGCTCTGAAGATGGGAGCCCCTGTCATCGGCATCAATGACTCCGGCGGTGCCCGCATCCAGGAAGGCGTCGATGCTTTGTCCGGTTTTGGCCGCATCTTCATGAATAATACGGCCGCATCGGGCGTCATCCCGCAGATCGCCGTCATCATGGGGCCCTGCGCCGGCGGTGCCGTATACAGTCCGGCCCTGATGGACTTCGTCTTCATGGTCAAGAATACGTCGGATATGTTCCTCACGGGCCCGGCCGTCATCAAGTCGGTCACGGCCGAAGAAGTGACGGCCGAAGAATTGGGCGGCGCCATGACGCACAGCTCTATTTCCGGCGTGGCTCACTTTGCCTGTGAAAATGAAGACGACTGCATCGAAAAGATCAAGGCCCTCCTCGACTTCCTGCCCAGCAACAATATGGAAGAAGCGCCGGTCGTCGAATCGGACGATGACCCGAATCGCGAAGACGAAAGCCTCAATTCGGTCATCCCCGACGACAGCAGCATGCCTTACGATATGCTCGACGTCATCAAATCCTGCGTCGACGACGGCAATGTCTTCCAGGTCCTGGAAAACTATGCCCTCAATATCATCACCTGCTTCGCCCGCTTTGACGGCCAGACCGTCGGTATCATCGCCAACCAGCCGAAGTTCCTCGCCGGCTGCCTGGATATCAACGCATCGGACAAGGCGGCTCGTTTCATCCGCTTCTGCGACAGCTTCAATATCCCTGTCGTCACCTTCGTCGATGTACCGGGCTTCCTGCCTGGGACGACTCAGGAATACGGCGGCATCATCCGCCACGGTGCCAAGATGCTCTATGCTTACTGTGAAGCGACGGTCCCCAAGATTACCGTCGTCACCCGCAAGGCCTACGGCGGTGCCTACATCGCCATGTGCTGCCGCCAGCTCGGCGCCGACATGGTCATGGCCTGGCCGTCGGCAGAAATCGCCGTCATGGGCCCCGATGGTGCAGCCAATATCATCTTTAAGCACGACCCGGAAAAAGAAAAGAAGAAACAGGAATATATCAATGAATTTTCGACGCCCTATAAAGCAGCCGAACACGGCCAGATCGATTGCGTCATCGAACCGAAGGAAACGCGTCCGCGCATCATCAGCGCCCTGGCTATGCTTTACAGCAAGCGGGAAGAACGGCCGTCGAAGAAACACGGCAACATGCCGTTATAAGGAGGCTGCTGTATGATAGAAATTCAATTTGCCGTCATCGTCCTGCTGGTCGCCATGACATTGGTCCTGAGCCGGTACTATAATACCCGCTTCCGCGCTCTGGAAGACAAGATGAAGGACGTTGCCGACTTCCAGCAGAGCGTCAAGGAACTGGCCGAAGCCGTCCAAAATTTGAAGGACCCTGTCAAGGTTGAAAAAACGGTCCCGTCGGAACCGGAAGAAGCGGAAAAATCGGAATTGACGAACCCCGTCGTCCCTGTCGGCCAGCGCCAGCCCGCCGTCGTCGCAGCCCGGCCGATGGCTGTCGTAAAAGAAACGGCCCCCCAAGGTTCTCAAGATGGCCTAGACGATGAAGTCGTCGCTGTCATCATGGCCGCTGTTGCCGCCTATGGCTATCCGCCGTCGGCAATCCGTTCTATCCGTCCGCAGAAACGCGGTTATAAACGCCATCGGGAAAGCTGGGCTATGGCAGCCCGCCTGGGTGGTATGAGTCGTTAATGAAGTGAATATTTAAATCCAGGAGGATTATATATAATGAAAAAATTCAAGGTTACCGTCAATGGAAAAGCATATGAAGTAGAAGTCGAAGAAATGGGAGGCGTTCCGGCAGCGGCTCCAGCTCCGCAGGTTGCAGCCGCACCGGCTCCGGCAGCTCCCGCACCGACACCGGCAGCGGCTCCGGCTCCGGCTGCCACGCCGGCTCCCGCCGTAGGCGGCCCGATCCCGGAAGGTGCCATCACCGTCAAGGCCCCCATGCCGGGCAAGATTTCGGCCCTCAAAGCTGAAGCTGGCAAAGCCGTCAAACGAGGCGACATCATCCTCGTCCTGGAAGCCATGAAGATGCAGAACGACATCACGGCGACGGCAGACGGAACGCTCCACGAAATCCGCGTCAACCCCGGTGATAACGTAAAGACCGGCGACGTACTGGCTGTTATTGTAAAATAGTGGCTCGTAGGGGACGCCCAAAGGGCGTTCCGCAGGCCGCAGTTCGCAGGCCGCAAGCCGTAAAAAAAAGTGGCTGTCGCATGAAGGTTTTTGCCATCATGCGAGGCCCCTTTTACTTTATAGTTTGTAGTATGGAGTTTGTAGTTTGTAGAAGATGGTTTTAAATTTTTTACCATTTGCTGCAAACTAAAAACTACAAACTTAAAACTCAAAAAAGGCGCTGTCTTCATGCGACAGCGCCTTTTTTTACGAGCCACGAGCTTGCAGGCCGCCTTGACAGGACGGCCCCTACTAGCCACTACTTTGCTGCAGCTTTTTTGGCTTCGGCTTTGGCGAGGAACGGTGCCGATTCGATGATGAAGCGGTCGTGGGTGGCTTCGCCTACGAGGCCGGCTTCGTCGTGGGCTTCGATTTTGAAGGTCAGTTTTTTGCGGTCCTGTTCGATCAGGGTGGCTTTGGCCGTGACGGTCAGGCCGATAGGCGTAGCGGCGACGTGTTTGACGTTCATGCGATGCCGACGGTGTTATAGCCTTCCGGGAGCTGAGGGTCGCAGGCGTTGATGGCTGCGTTTTCCATGAGAGCTACCAGGGCCGGCGTTGCGTAGACCGGGGATTTGCCGCTGCCCAATTTGATGGCCGTATTGTTTTCCGTGCATTTTTCAGAAACTTCTGCTGTCGAGTTGGCTTTGATGTTGAATTCCATAGTGGTATAACCTCCTAAATAAATGGGAATATGCCTGAACCGTATAGATTGAGGCGATTTACATAACTATATCATATCATACTTTCCTCTTTTTTGACAGACAAAGCGTCATGAGATACAATGGACGTGTCATTGTGTAAGAAAAACGAGGAGTGAAACCATGAAAATTAAAGCAATCGTGCTGGTGGCAGCCGCCGTCTTGGCGATGGGGACGGCTGCCCTGGCCAAGGATAAAGGGACGCTGTCGAAGTTCCCCAACTGGGGCGTCATCACGGTCCCCGATGATATCTACATGCAGTCAGGGCGGCAGCCCATGCTGACGGCTGCTGATGAAGGCAACGATGTCATCGCCCTGTTTGAACGAATCTTTCCTATCCAGCCGGAAACGTATCAGGTCGTCAAGAAGGACGATGCCGATTTCCAGTATGCCTATCTACTGCATTATACGGCGACCATCTGGGACGTCAAGGCGGCCGTCTATGGGGAGAACCGGGAAAACTCTTATCTCCGCGATATCGGCAGCCGGCCGGATATGCGCATCCTCATGAACCGGCTGAACCAGAATATGCCGGGACGCCTTCCAGAGGGCTTCCACGTCGTCTCGCCGGTGACGGCGAAAAAGACCAATGGCCATCTCTTTTATGAATGGACCATCGCCAAATCCCTGGTCATCAACGGCAATCCCTTCACGGAAACCATCCACTGCCTGGCCTGGCAGCACGGCGATACGATGGAAGTCGCCGCCATCCTGGGCAACATCGCCAAAGAAGGCGATGACGACATCATCAGCGCCGTCACGGATATGTTGAAAAACGCAGAAAAGATGCCTAAGAAATAGTTTATAGTACGGAGTTTGTAGTTTGGCGCCCGATATCCAGGCGGGCCGGATCCCTGCGAAGGCCGGGAACATTGTCGCCGAACTCTGGGCGGCTCGCCACGTGCGAGCCCCTAGCCACTAACTACTAACCCCTAGCCACTAACTACTAACCCCTAGCCACTAGCTTGCGGGCCGCCTTGATAGGACGGCCCCTACGGGCCACTAGCCACTAAAAAGGCGCTGTCTTTATGGGACAGCGCCTTTTTCTTATAACGTTTTCATCAGTTCTTCCAGATGTTCTGTGAGTTTCATGTTTTCATCGTAGTCGATGGGGCAGTCGATGATGACTGGTTTGTTCTGCTGGAAGGCTTTTTTCAGGGTCGGCAGGAGGTCTTCGGTCTTGGTGATGCGGTAGCCGATGGCGTGGAAGCTTTCGGCCAGTTTCACGAAGTCCGGGTTGGTGAAGTCGACGTACTGGTGATGGCCGTACTGCATGTCCTGTTTCCATTTGATCAGGCCATAGCTGCAGTCGCTGAAGATGAGGATGACGAAGTTCGTGCCCAGGCGGTAGGCCGTTTCAAATTCCTGGACGTTCATCAGGAAACCGGCGTCGCCGGTGATGGCCAGGACTTTCTTGTCCGGATGGACGAGCTTGGCCGAGATGGCGCCGGGAACGGCGATGCCCATGGTGGCGAAGCCGTTGGAGATGAGGCACGTATTCGGTTCGTAGCAGTTGTAATGGCGGGCGATCCAGACTTTATTGGCACCGACGTCGGAAATGACGATGTCGTCTTTGCCCATGACGCGGCGGCAATCGATGAGGGCTTTCTGCGGCTTGACCGGGAAGGCCATATCGTGGGCGTAGCTTTCGTGTTCGTCGACCATCTTCTGACGGATATCCAGGAACTGTTTCGGTTCAGCCAGGCGGGCGGCTTTGGCCATGATGCGTTCCAGCGAGTTGGGGATGTTGCCGACGACTTCGACTTCGGGCTGATAGTTCTTGTTGATATCGGCCGGCATGGTGTCGATGTGGATGATGTCGGCATTGGTCAGATGCCATTTGGCCGGAGCGTATTCGATGATGTCATAGCCGACGGCGATGACCAGGCTGGCCTTTTCCAGCATTTTCGTCTGGTAGTCGTCCATAGGGATGCCGACGGTCCACATGGAATATTTGTTGTCAAAGGGAATGGCACCTTTGGCCATCATCGTGTTGATGACAGGGAGCTTCAGTTTTTCCGCAAAGGCCGTGAGCTGTTTGGCCGCTTTGCTGCGGATGACGCCGCTGCCGGCCAGGATGACCGGGTTCTTGGCATAGGAAATCATGGAAGCCGCTGCTTCGATTTGCGATTCCAGGGCTGTTTCCGGCAGGATGCTCTTATGCTGCAACGGTTTTTCATCGTCGGCGACGGGCATCTTGCTGATGTTGACCGGCAGGTCGATGAAGGTAGCGCCCGGTTTTTCCCGTTCGGCATATTTGAAGGCCAGGCGGGTGATTTCAGCCATCGTGTCCGGACGGACGACGGTGTAGGCCCGGCGGGTGATCGGTTCGAACATGGCCCGCAGGTCGAGGTACTGATGGGCCGTGATGTGCATTTTATCGGTGCCGACCTGGCCGGAAATGGCGACCAGCGGGGCCCCGTCGCAGTCGGCATCGGCGACGCCGGTGATCAGGTTGGTAGCCCCCGGGCCGAGGGTGGCCATGCAGACACCGGCTTTGCCGGTCAGACGGCCATAGACATCGGCCATGAAGGCTGCGCCCTGTTCATGGCGGACTGTAATGAATTCAATCTTTGAATGTTCCAGGGCATCCATGACGGCGAGGTTTTCTTCGCCGGGAATACCAAAAATATAATGGACGCCTTCTTCTTCCAGACATTCGACGAGAAAGTCAGCTGTGTTGCGCGTCTTCTTTTGTTCCATGGTGTGAACACTCCTTTGACGATAGATGGATAGGTTGAAATTCGTGTTGCAACCTGTATTATAATATGGTATAGCTTGTTTTTCAATCATTTGAGAGGGAGGATTTTATGAACGTTCTAATCAGTGCCTGCCTGCTCGGCCAGTACTGCCGCTATGATGGTCAGACGAAGGTTTATCCGCAGGTGCAGGATTTGCTCGGGCGGGATGATATCCATTTGATTCCCGTCTGTCCGGAACAGGCCGGCGGCCTGGCGACACCGCGTCCGCCGGCAGAACGGCAGGGAGAACGGGTCGTCACGGCAGACGGTACCGATGTGACGGCGCAATACCGGCGTGGTGCCGAAGCGGCCCTGTACTTGGCCCGCCTGTTCCATTGCACGAAGGCCATCTTGAAAGAGAAAAGTCCGTCTTGTGGACATGGACAGATTTACGATGGTACTTTTTCACGGACCCTGACGGCTGGCGACGGCGTGACGGCGGCGTTATTACGCGCAGAAGGCCTTGAAATCATAGGGGAAAGCGACCTGCTCTGACCCTTGCTTTTATACCCCTGGTTTGCTACAATATACGAGTACGCAAGTGAGGAGGTTTCAGCGTGAATACGTTTCTACATGAAGTTTACGAATGGATTTATTCCATCATCATCGCGTTGGCCATTGCCATGGTCATCCATATCTTCTTCTTCCAGCCGACACGCGTTTCCGGTGAATCGATGATGCCGACCCTGCACAACGGGGAATACCTCATCGTATCCAAATGGAATCACGTCCTGGGGGAAGTCCCGAACTATGGAGATATTGTCATCATCGACAGCCGCGTCCAGTATCCGCGCACGTGGAAAGATGACGTCGCAGAACCGATGAACAATTACATGGCTTTCTTTAATCATGATCTGCAGACCAAGAACATCTGGGTCAAGCGGGTCATCGGCCGTCCTGGCGACACGCTGGCGTTCCATGATGGCAAGGTATGGCGCAACGGCCAGCCTTTAGATGAACCGTACATCAATGAACCGATGGAATACAGCCGCAAAGGGGAAATCAAGATCCCCGAAGGCTATGTCTTCTGCATGGGTGATAACCGCAACCACAGCAGTGACAGCCGCTTCATCGGCCCGGTCCCCATCGACCACGTCTTAGGCCACGTCATCTGGTAGGCCTCAAAAGAGCATACGACAGTTCGCAATCCATCCTGTCGGTAAACAAAACTAGGAAGCATTACAATGGTATCTTGCAATGCAGACGGGATTGTTTCGGCAACCCCGTCTTTTTTTCTTTTCTTTGGAAGGAGGTTACGCCTATGTATAATTTTCTCGCGAATACGAAACGCATGACCGTTGCTGCCATGGTCATGGCCCTGTACATCGTCATCTTGTACGTCACTCAGGGGATTTCCTTTGGCCCCTATCAGATCCGCATCGCCACGTCGCTCTATGCATTGGCCTTTGTATATCCCTTCCTGGTGGTCCCCTTGGGGCTTGCGAACTTCATTGCCAATTTCCTCTTCGGCGGCCTGGGCTTTATCGACATGATCGGCGGCTGCTTCGTCGGCATGGCCACGACATGGCTCATCGTCCAGATCCGTCAGCGTCAGTATAGTCCATGGCTGGCTGCCCTGCCCATCTGGTGGGTGCCGGCCCTCTGCGTCAGCGCCTGGCTGTCGTACCTGCTCGATTTGCCCTACGCCGTCCTGGTCAGCAGCCTGGCTGTCGGTCAGCTGCCGCCGGCCATCTGCGGGGTCCTGCTCATCCAGGCCCTGAGCCATCGTTATGTCTTGAAGAAGGAGTTTTGATATGAGCCGAAGTAAAGAAGAACTGCAGGGCGTGACCCAGCTGGGCAATCAATACACGACGTACGCCCAGGACTACGACCCGTCCCTGTTGGAAACATTTGTCAACAAGCATCCAGACCGGGATTATTTCGTCAAGTTTAACTGTCCCGAATTCACCAGTCTCTGCCCCATGACGGGCCAGCCGGACTATGCGACGATTTACATTTCCTACGTCCCTGGTGAGCGCATGGTAGAAAGTAAATCGCTGAAACTCTATCTGTTCAGCTTCCGCAATCACGGTGATTTCCATGAAGACTGCGTCAACATCATCATGGACGACCTCATCCAGGCCATGGACCCGAAATATATCGAAGTATGGGGGAAATTCCTGCCCCGCGGCGGCATCAGCATCGATCCGTACTGCAACTACGGCCGGCCCGGCACGCCCTGGGCTGACGTGGCCTGGCAGCGCCTGTCCCAGCACGATTTATATCCTGAAAAGGTAGATAATCGCTAAATCTATTACCTTTTACGGCTGTTTCATGATATAATAAGTCTAAAAACAACAGAAGTAAGGGGTGTTACCTGTGAAATTGAAAAAAATGCTTTTGGCCCTGGGATTCTCCCTGGCCTTGTCGGCATCGGTCTTCGCAGCGGATAATATGTGGCAATATAACCAGTATACGTCCATCGACATGAACTCGGCCAAGCTCTATTACGATATGGGCCGCCAGATCCTGTCCTTTGAGACGGTGGAACAATCCGGCGAAACGACTGACTACTGCACCTATGTGTATAACATCGATGACCAGACGATCCAGCTGAAAAAGATGATTACCAAGACGAAGAAGCATAAGTATAAGAGCAGCTTCTATCCGGAATCCATCAAAGACGGCAACGCCGTCATCAAGGCCAGAGCCCGCATGGCCAATGATGTATTGGTCAAAGTAAAGGAAAAGGATGAGAAAAAATAGTGTGGGAGTTGGCAGTTTTCAGAGAAAACCTTTAAATTTAAAGCCATCCGCTAACAACTAACTGCTAGCCACTAACAACTTAAAAAGGCTTGTCGTCGTGCGACAAGCCTTTTTTATACGATGTCATTTCCCCTTGACGCAGATGCTGAGCCATTTCGGCAGTCTGTGTTCGACGACGACCCAGGAATAGGCTGCGGCACAGGCTGTGACGATGACGTAGATGGCGATGATGTGGACGGCCCGCAGGTAGATGTGCCAGTGGGCGGCCAGGCCCGTGCAGGCACTGAGAAAGACGGGATGGACCAGGTAGATGGGATACGAGTAGTCACCCAGGAGGGAGAAGACCTTGTGGACCCATTGCGGGACAGGCCGGCATTCCCACCAGTAGAGGAGGAAGAGCATCGTCGACAGGGTATAGGCCATGCCGATAGGGCTGAGCTGATGGATAGTGAAGACTGCCGACAAGGGGTCGTAGCCCAGGTAGTGCATGACGCCGTAGTAGGCGGCCAGCATACCCGCTGTCGTCGCTGCCTGGAAGACGTTGACCAGCGTGCCGTGGCGTTTCAGCCAGTCCGTCACGGCTGTGAAGTGTTCTGCCGTAAAGGCACCGAACATGAAGATGAACAGGTAGTGCAGGACGACGTAGTTCAGGCGGAAGTTGAAGGCGTCCTGGATGAGGGGATTGTCGGAATGGACCGTCCAGATGTAGCTGGAATAGAAGTTGAAGACCATGTTGGCGAAAAAGAGGATAGTAAAAGAGAGCCACGGCGCCTTGTCCATGAAGCGCAGGAGCGGCCGCCACAACGGCATGAGGAAGTAGAACCACAAGAGGATGACCAGGAAGTAAATGTGATACATGGCCAGGCCGTACCATAAGGTGCGGAAAAAGGCGTAAGGCTGGAAGACACTGAAGTTGTGGCTGATGACCGATACGTAGACCATGTAGAACAGGGACCAGGCCAGGTAGGGGACGAAGACCGTCCGCAGGCGGCGCCGCAGGTAGTCTTTGTAGACGAAGGGCTGGTCCAGGGGCTGGCTGTAGAACATGCCGAAGGCCGACAGGAAGAAAAAGGCCGGTACGGAAAAGCGGGACAGGATTTCCAGGATGGCCACCAGTCCCAGATTAGGCGACGGGTTGACGATAGCGACGGATCCGACGTGGATGGCGATGACGCCGAGCATGCAGAGACCGCGCATATAATTGATGGAATGAATGAATCGTTTTGACATCTGACACCTCGAAAGATACAATAAAGATAATTGGGATAATGACATATCCTATTATAACAAATTTTTCCAGCTTGGACAGGGGAGGTTTTATGACAGAAGATATAAAAAATGTGACCCGTACTGGGCTCATCCTGGCCGTGACCTTGATCCTGCAGGGCCTGCGCCTGGTCATCCCCATACCGCCGCAGGTCAGTATGTTCGTCGTCGGCTCCCTGGTCAATGCCTGCCTCATCGTGGCCGTCCTCACCGTCGGCCGCCGGGCCGGCCTGGTCGTCGCCGCCTGTACGCCCGTCTTTGCCTGGCTCGAAGGGATGCTGCCCTTTTTTCCCTTTGTCTTTCCCGTAGCCTTGGGCAACAGTTTCTACGTCTGGGCGGCCTGGCGCTGGCAGCGGTACGGCCTGCCGGCTTTCTGCGGCGGCGCCCTGGGCAAGGCGGCCATCCTTTACGGCTCTTTTTACCTGCTCTTTGCCTGCATCGCCTTTCCGCCGGCTGTGCGGCATATGCTCTTGTTTGCCATGAGCTGGCCTCAGGTCGTGACGGGCGTCATCGGGGCTGTCATCGGCAGGGAAGTGAGCCGCTTCGCCGCTTCTCGTCCTGAATAGAAAGGAAGGTATTATGTTACTGCAGATCTTTTATTATCTCCCGGCCATCCTCGGCGTGCTGTTCATCGCCGTCGGGACCTATCACGGCTGGAAATTCCGCGGCATGACGCGGCGCTGCAAGGTCGCCGCTGTAGGGACGCTCCTCGGGTTTGAAGAAAAGAAGATGAAGAGCGGGACCTTGTATTATCCCGTCGTCCGTTTCCAGACGAAAGACGGCCAGACCTATCAGGCCCGTTACGCCTTTGGCGATGCCGAATGGGACTATACGGCCGGTGACGAACTGGATTTGCGCTATAACCCGGCGGATCCCCAGGAAATCTATCTCGATCACGTACAGAGTATCTGGCAGCAGTATGCCAGTCCCTTTTTCATCATCGTCGGCGGCCTTATCTTTATCGCTGCGTATTACTTCATTTTATAAATAAAGGAGGAGCTAGTTACGTTGGAAGAAAATGAAAGAGCCGTGGCTGCGATGCGGCAGTTTTTAGAGGCCCTGGGACTGGACCTTCAGGCCCTGGGGATGGAAAAGACGCCGCACCGCGTGGCCCAGGCTTTTGCTGATTTTTTCTCAGGCCTCAAGGAAAATCCCGATGACGAGTGGCAGGATCCCATTGCGACTCAGACCGATGGCCTGGTCGTCGTCCGCAACATCCGCTTCCACTCCATGTGCGAACACCACCTGCTGCCCTTTTTCGGCTCCGTCCATGTGGCGTATTACCCGAAAAAGGGGACCATTGCCGGCTTCGGCCATTTCGTCCGCGCCGTCGATATCCTGGCTCGGCGGCCTCAGCTCCAGGAACGGATGACTGACGAACTGTGTCAGTCCATCCGCCGCGGCCTCGACCCGGAAGGCGTGCTGATCGTCGTCCAGGCGACCCATCTGTGCCTGACCATGCGCGACCGCCTGGCCATCGACTCGAATATCGTGACGACGGCGTCGTCAGGCTGCCTGAAAGAAGGGACCGCCGCCTATGACCAGGCCTGGAAACTGCTCATGGAGGAGGAAAAAGATGGATAAAATCGTCCTGACGGGACTTCATTTCTATGGCTATCATGGCTGTCTGCCTGAAGAAAAACGCCATGGCCAGCCCTTTCACATCGACCTGGTACTGGAAACGGACCTGGAACGGGCCGGCCAGACCGACGACTTGACGCAGACCGTCGACTACAGCGCCGTCTATGGTGTCGTCAAGGCCGTCGTCGAAGGGCCGTCGTATGACCTCATCGAACGGGTGGGCCAGGTCATTGCCGACCGCATCCTGGCCCAGTTCCCGCTGGTCCAGGCCCTGACCGTGACCGTCCACAAGCCGCAGGCGCCCATCGGCGGGCCCTTTGAAGACGCTGCCGTCGTCCTGGAAAGGCGGCGCCATGGCTAAGTTCTATCTCAGCATCGGCGCCAATCTGGGTGACCGCATGGCGACGCTTCGCCAGGCCGTCCGCCTCCTGGCCGATACGCCGGGCGTGACGGTCACGGCTGTTTCGCCTTTTTATGAAACACCGCCCTGGGGCAAGACCGACCAGCCAGCCTTCATCAATGGGGCCGTGGCTGTCGAAACGGAAGGGTCCGGACAGGAGCTGCTCGATGCCTGTCTGGCCATTGAACGGCGTTTGGGCCGTGTGCGCCGCGAAAAATGGGGCGCCCGGACTATCGATATCGACCTCGTCTACAGCCCGGACGAGGCGTGTGAGACGGAAACGCTGATCTTGCCTCACCCTTATCTCACACAGCGGGCTTTCGTCCTGGTCCCTTTGCGGGACTTGGCGCCGGACCTCATCCTTTGCGGTCGGCCCATTGGCGACTGGCTGGACCGGTTGCCGGATACAGACTCTATCAGAAAGAAGGACAGTAACTATGGAAAAAATACTCATTGCAGATGATGAACAGCTCATGCGTCAATTGGTCATCGACTTCTTGAGACCCGAAGGCTATGAAATCCTGGAAGCGTCAGACGGCAAAGAAGCGCTGGAAATCTATGATAAGGAACATCCGGACCTCATCCTTCTGGACGTCATGATGCCTGGTTATGATGGCTGGACGGTCTGCCGCGAAATCCGCCGCGAATCGACGGTCCCCATCATGATGCTGACGGCGAAAGGGGAAGAAATCGACCAGCTCTTCGCCTATGACCTCAGTGCCGATGAATATATCACCAAGCCCTTCAGTCCGAAGATTTTAGTCGCCAAGATCAAGGCCCTCCTGCGCCGTTCCCAGAATGAACAGGAAACGCATGAAACCGATGAGGGTGTCGCTATCGACCGCGATGCCCGTCAGGTCGTCCTCGACGGCAAGAACGTCGACCTGAGCCCGACGGAATACAAGCTCCTCAACTACCTCATGAGCAATACCGGCAAGGCCCTGAGCCGCCGCCAGATCCTCAACCAGGTATGGAACTACGATTACTACGGCGATCTGCGCACCGTCGACACGCACATCAACCGCCTGCGCATCAAGCTCGGCGATAAAGGCCGCTATATCCGCACAGTCCGCGGCTACGGTTACCGCTATGATGGCAAATGAGGAAAGGGCGCTGGTCGTTAAAATTTAAGGCCGGCCTCTATGTCGGCTTTTTTACGATTTTCTTCATTATCACTCTCATGGTTGCCGTCGGCTTCGGCTTTGAACGCTACTATTATTCCATGAAGAAAGAAGCTATGGTCGAAGCGAGTCAGAAAATCAGCAATATCTACCGGAAAGAGGGCGGTTCAGATGAAAGTTCGCTGGACGACCTGAGCCAGCAGTATGCCTTGGATGTGCTCATCGTCGATCAGGGGAAATTGGTCTATTCGTCCCGGCCAGGCCGGCGGGTCCATCTGCCTATGGAAAAAGATATACAAGATGAAGAAGTCATCGTCCAAGGGAAAGAAAATGAAGCGGCTGCTGACAAGCCGGTCTTCCGCCTGCCCCTGCATATCGCCGAACTACGGGATTTGCTCGATGGCAAGATGCCTGAAGAAGAAGTGCTAGGCAAGGTCCAGCTCTATAAGGATACGCCTGATTTCGAGCATTTCAATCTCATCGACCGCGTCCAAGACGGAGCTTACGTCATTATCAGCCAGTCCGTCGCACCCTTGCGGGAGAATATCTACATCGTCCAGCGGTTCATCATCGTCTGCGGCCTCATCTGGCTGGTCCTGGCTATTATCGGTACGATTCTCTTGACCCAGCGCATGACCCAGCCCCTGCTAGAATTGAAGAACCTGGCCGTCGCCATGGCTCACCTCGATTTTTCCAAGCGCTGGAAGGGGAATTTCAATGATGAAATCGGGGAGCTCGGCGACAGTATCAATACGCTGGCCAACCAGCTCAACGTCGCCCTGACGGCTCTGCAGCAGTCCAATACGGAATTGCAGAAGCAGCTCGACAAGGCCAAGGAAGTGGAACACATGCGCAAGTCCTTCCTGTCGGCTGTCTCCCATGAGCTGAAGACGCCTCTGGCCATCATCCAGGGCTATGCCGAAGGGCTGGACACGCTGGATATCGACAAGGAAACGCAGCAGCGCTACTGTGCCGTCATCCGCAGTGAAACCCAGAAGATGGATAAACTCGTCAAGGACCTGCTCAACTTGTCGCGTCTGGAAACGGACTCTTTCAAACTGGAACAGACGGTCTTTGATTTCACGGCCCTGGCCGAAGAAAGCAAGGCCCGCTTTGCCAAGGCTCTGGCTGATAAGCATATCCTGGCCAAGTGGGAACTGCCAGCTGAAATGAACGTCTATGGCGACCCGGAACGGATCGATACGATTCTGACCAATTTCCTGAGCAATGCCATCGACTATACGCCCGTCGGCAGGCATATCCACGTCTTTGCCGATGACCTGGGGAAGCGCTACCGCATCTGTGTCTACAATGAAGGCAGCCATATCGGCGAAGAGTACCAGCAGCGCATTTGGGAACCGTTCTATAAGATCGATTCATCCCGGGCCCGCAGCCCGAAACGCGTTTTCGGCGGCCACGGCCTGGGTCTGGGGACCGTCGCGGCCCTGGTGAAACTCCACGGGGAAACCTACGGCGTCCGCAACGAAAAAGACGGCGTCACCTTCTGGTTCACCATAAAGAAGAGATAGCTCGTCGTTCATCGTAGGTCGTTGGTCGTTGTAAGGGATAAAAAATGGGACCTCGCACGAAGGTTTTTGCCATCATGCGAGGTCCCATTTGCTTTATAGTTTGTAGAAGATGGCTTTAAATTTAAAACCATCGGCTAACCACTAGCCTTTTTTGGAAGAGAACCCCTCAGACGCCTGCGGCGCCAGCTCCCCTTCGCAGGGGAGCCGAAAGCCTCACCTGCGAAGGGGAGGGGGACCGCAAAGCGGTGGAGGGGTTCTTCCCATCAGAACGACCGCTTGCCTAAGGTGGGGTGGCTGCATTTTTTCAGGGTCAGGTGGTCGACGAGGTAGCCGGCCCGGTCCAGGTCGACGTCTTCTTTTTGACCGTCGTGTTCAAAGACGCAGAGCGGCTGGTCGGTCCCGACTTCGCCGCCAGGGAGGTAGATGTATTCACCCGTTTCGGCGTCGCCGAAGACGATGCCGGCTAAGAGGTGTTTTTTGGCTATTTGACTCATCGCAGGGCCTCCTGTCCGTCGAATTTGATTTCTAAGAGCTTGCAGTCCCGGTAGTCCGCCGAGACGAGCTGGAGCAGCGTCCCGTTGTAGCGGCGCGGGAACATGGTCCCAGGCTGCATGCCGTGGAGATGGCCGAAAACGCAGAGCGGGACGTGATATTTTTCCAAAAGGTCCGTAAAGCCGCTGGGCTTGGTCAGATCGCAGACCGGCGGGTAGTGGAGCAGGAGGATGGTGTGCTTGCACTGCAGGGCCTCGGCTTCCTGCAAGGTCCGTTCGACGCGCAAAAGTTCCCGCCGATAGGGCTTGGCGTCGCGGTCTTCCTGGTAGTGGATGTCGCCCGGGCAGACCCAGCCGTGGGTGCCGCAGATGGCGATGTCCTTGTCGCCCAGGACGGCTGTCGAGCCGTAGAGGTACTGCATATTATTCTCGGCGTCCATCCGGTTCAGTTTGCCGGCACTTTCCCACCAGTAATCGTGGTTGCCGCGGATTATGATTTTTTTACCCGGCAGGGCCCGTATCTGGTCCAGGTCTTCCTGGGCCTCCTTGAGGTGCATGGCCCAAGACGTGTCGCCGGCGATGAGGACGACGTCGTCGTCACTGACGCGGCTCTTCCAGTCGGCGGCGATGCGCTGCCAATGGTTCTTCCAGCGGCTGCCGAAGACTTCCATGGGCTTTTTGGGGGGATTGCCTGATAAATGTAGATCACCGATTGCAAATAAACGCATAGAGTTGTAATAACCGTCCTTTCTTATACTTCATGCAAGCGCTGCTGCAAGGCATGAATGAAGCGCGCTGAATGGCCTCCGTTGGCGATTTGGGGAATCATATAGCGACGTAGAGGGGGTTGGTCAGAAAGCGCGGGATAATTTTGACATACAAGGCATCGTCAGCCGGGAAGTCATAGAAAAAGATATTATAACTGTCGTTGAAGCTGACAAAGGAGTGCATGAAATAATCTGCCGTCAGCTGCATATAGCGGACGAATTTCCCCAGCTTTCCCCGGTCTTTGAGGATGAGGTTCACTTCATAAAAGCCGATGATCGGGCGCTGGGACAAGTTGACCGTCAGGCCGTCTTCTTCAATGATGGAAGGCCCGACGAAGTGGAAAGGTTTGATGTCCTGGTGATAGTCGTAGTCCTTGAAGCCGACGATCTGCGAATGGGGGTGGTGGATGGTGCCGCCGGCCATGTAGCCGTGGTTGCGGTAGAAGACGACGGACCGGAATTTTCCCATGTCCTTGACTTGCTGCCATTTTTCCAGGCCGAATTCGATGAGCTTCAAGGCGTATTCCGGTGTATACGATGAAAATTCGCCATCGCAGTCATCGCTTTCGATGATCAGCGTCTGCCACGAATCCTTGAGGACGGGGTAGGCGTTTTCCAGCCAGATCATAGGGCCCCGTTTTTCCATGACGTTCTTCAAGTGGGCTACGTCGCAGAAGGGACAATACTTTTCATCGCGATGGACCGTGTCGGGCTTGGTCTTGCCCAGGTCCAGATTATATTCCAAAATGTGAGATAAGGGATTTTCATTCATGACGACCGCTCCTTTTGATACCTACTATACATTGTAGCATAGAGATAGCCATTTTCAAACCATGTGGTATAATACAGATATGCTATTTTTAAGGAGGAATTTATCATGAGTCTTCATATTGCTGCTCGTGACGGTGAAATCGCCGACCGCATCTTGCTTCCCGGCGATCCCCTGCGGGCTAAATATATTGCTGAAACTTTTTTGGACGATGCCGTCTGCTACACGGATATCCGCAACATCCTCGGCTATACGGGGACCTATAAAGGCGTCCGCCTGTCCGTCCAGGGCACGGGCATGGGCATCCCGTCCATTTCCATTTATGCGACGGAACTCATGCGCGATTACGGCGTGAAGAAGCTCATCCGCGTCGGCACCTGCGGGGCCATGCGCAAAGATATCAAGCTCCGCGACGTCATCATCGCCCAGGGGGCCACGACGGACTCGTCGATCATCCGCAACATCTTCGGCGGCTCCATCAACTACGCGCCACTGGCTGATTTCACGCTCCTGCGCCAGGCCTACGAACAGTCGGTCAAACAGGGCATCCCGGCGCGGGTCGGCAACATCGTCTCTGTCGACCGCTTCTACGATGACGAAATCGACAATGATAAACTGACCCAGTACGGCATCATGGCCGTCGAAATGGAAACGGCCGGCCTCTATACGCTGGCTGCCAAATACGGCGCTCAGGCCCTGGGATTGTTCACGGTCAGCGACCACTTGCTGACGGGCGAAGCCTGCACGCCGGAAGAACGGCAGACGTCCTTCGACGATATGATCCGCATTGCCTTGGAAACGGCTATTCAGGAGTAACCGCCTATGAGAGCTAAAGAACTACGGGTCATTGACAGCCACTTCCATTTTTGTGATTACGTCGGCTTCAACCAGATTGCCCTGGCTGCGGGCTATACTAATACGGAAGAATGCCTGCACAAGGCCTTTCAGGACAACAACATCGTCCACGGCGTCGTCATGGGCAACAAGACCCTGGACCCGGCAGGCCATCACTACCCCGATTACATGAGCTACTGCATCGGCCTGGACAGCAACGTCTTTTACGACGATATGGACCTCATGACGGCCCAGGTCGAAGAGAACCTCAAGCGCAAGCAGTGCTGCGGCATCAAGCTCTATCCGGGCTATAACCACGTCTACGTCTACGATGAGCTCTATGACCCCATTTACGAGCTGGCCCGGAAGTATAACAAGCCCGTCGCCATCCACACGGGCCTGACGGCTACGGCCAACGCCCTCTTGAAGTACAGTCATCCCATGACCCTCGATGAAGCGGCCGTCAAATATCCCGATGTCCAGTTCGTCATGTGCCACATCGGCAATCCCTTCCTGCAGGATGCCATTGCCGTCCTGGAAAAGAACCACAACGTCGCCGTCGACTTGTCAGGCCTCCTGGAAGGGAAGATACCCGACATGGTCACCTTCCTGCGGGATAAGCGGGGCTATATTTCCATGCTCCGGGACTGGCTGAACTACCTCGGCTCTTATGACCGGGTCATGTTCGGGACCGACTGGCCCCTGGCTAATTTTGCCGATTATATTACCTTTGTCAAAGATTTCATCCCTGAAACGTATTGGGATGACGTCTTCTTTAACAATGCCAACCGCATCTACCAGCTGGGATTATAGCCGGCCTTGCGGCAAGGGAGGAACGCCTTTTGTATACTGTAACCAAGCGGATGGAAATATCCGCTGCCCATTACCTTGTCCTCGATTATGAGAGCAAGTGCGAGCATCTCCACGGTCATAACTGGATCATCTCTGTGACCTGCCAGGCCGAAACACTGGACCGAAACGGCATGGTCGTCGATTTCAAGAAAATCAAGGAAATGGTCCACGCCAAGATGGACCATCAGAATCTGAACGATGTCTTCGACTTCAATCCGACGGCGGAAAATATCGCCAAGTGGATCTGCGACACCGTTCCCCATTGTGTCAAAGTGACGGTCCAGGAAAGCGAAGGGAACGTGGCCACTTATGAATTATAGCCTCTGTGTCAACGAGATTTTCGACAGTATCGACGGCGAAGGCAAGAAAGCCGGTCAGCTGGCGACGTTCATCCGCCTCTGCGGCTGCAACCTGCGCTGTTCTTACTGCGATACGGCCTATGCCTTTAACGAAGGCCGGCACATGGACATTGCCGATATCATCGCCCAAGTGTCCTATCCCAACGTCACCCTGACCGGCGGCGAACCGCTGTGCCAGGACATCCACGCCCTCCTGGAAGGGCTCAAAGGGCACAGCGTCAATATCGAGACCAATGGCAGCATGGACATCGAGCCGTATTTCAAATACGACCACGTCTGGTTCACTGTCGATTATAAGAGCCTGTCTTCGGACATGGCCAATCGCATGCTGCCGGAGAACTTCGAGAAGCTCCGGCCTCAGGACGTCCTGAAGTTCGTCGTCGGCGACGAAGCCGACCTGCGCCAGGCTCTGGGTGTCTATCAGCTGTACCGGCCTAAATGTGCCGTCTACGTCGGCGCCGTCTTCGGCAAAATCGAGCCGCGGCGCATCGTCGAGTTCATGAAGGAACACCGTCTGACGGACTGGCACATGCAGCTTCAACTCCATAAGATCATCTGGAACCCCGACGACCGGGGCGTCTAGCTGGGACGACGAAACGCCGTTATCCGCTGATTTGCGGGTAACGGCGTTTTTTGAAGATGGCCTGGTCGTCGTCGAGCATGTGCTGGAAGCAGAAGAGCGTCGCGTCCGTATCGGTCAGGCTGTCGTGCCAGTTGCGGCCGTGATAGCCGTAGTGGGCGGCGCAGTTCATGAGCTTTTCATAAGTGATGGTCTTCGTTTCCTGGTAATGGATGAGGGAAAAGGCTTCGGCCAGGTCGAGGTAGATGTCCTTGTCCGGCAGGACGACGCCCGACGCGTGGAGCTTGGCAATGTCGTTGAAGGTACTGTAGCCGACGATGAGGTCTGCATCCATGAAAAGGCTGCTGACCGTGTCGGCCCAGAGGATGAACGGGTCTTCACAGGCGACCTGTTCCGGCGTGATGTGATTGACTTCCATCGCTTCATCCCAGCGTTCCGTGTAGAGGGGCTTGAAATAGCGGTTCATGAGGACGTCGCCGCAGCCGTTCATGATGGACAGCTGGATGATTTCGGCGTCGGCCGTGAGGCCCGTCGTCTCCAGGTCCAGCGTCAGGATGCGCGCCGGGTCGAGGCGGCGGATGGCCTGTTTGATCTGCGGTGACCGGCGGATGCTCTGGCGCCGGGCTTTTTCTTTCTTCGACAGTAACTTTTTCATGGAAAAACCTCCTTTCTTCTCTGCAATGGCTTTATTATAGGAAGAAAGGAGGTCCTTGTCAATCGTTATTTCTTGGTGCTGGCACCGGTCGCAGCCTGCGGCGGAGCCGGCCGGTCGACGGTGGCAAAGCCGTAGACGGCCGTACAGGCCAGGAGCAGCATGAGCAGGAGGGAGATGATTTTTTTGCTGTCATAGGAGAAGTGTCCTTTCGTGATTACTTATTCGTATAAGCCGCTGGGCTTTTCCGAGAGGTTGATGAAGATATTCTTGGTCTGCATGTAATGGCGCATGGTCGTCTTGTCCGTTTCGCGGCCGATGCCGGAGAGCTTGTAGCCGCCGAAAGGTGCGCCGGCCGGCAGGGCATTGTAGGTGTTGACCCACATGCGGCCCGTTTCCACGCCTTTGGCTACGCGCAGGGCCCGGTTGATGTCGCGCGTCCAGACGGCGCCGCCTAAGCCGTATTCGCTGGCGTTGGCCAGGGCGATGACTTCGTCTTCCGTCTCAAAGGGCAGGATGCAGACGACAGGGCCGAAGATTTCTTCCTGGGCAATGCGCATATCGTTGGTGACGTCGGCGAAGATCGTCGGTTTGATGAAATTGCCCTTGTCGAGGCCGTTGGCGGTTGCCTTTTCGCCGCCGCAGACCAGGCGGGCGCCTTCCTGCTTGCCGATTTCGATGTAGCTGAGGATCTTTTCGACCTGACGGCCGTCGATCTGGGCGCCCATCTGCGTGTCTTCCAGCCAGGGCAGGCCGACTTTGACGCGGTTGAATCGTTCGGCCAGTTCGGCGACGAACTTGTCGTAGATCCCTTTCTGGACGAAGATGCGGGAGCCGGCGCAGCAGACCTGACCCTGGTTGAAGAGGATGCCCAGCTGGGCGCCGTCCATGGCCATGTCCCAATCGCAGTCGTCGAAGAAGATATTCGCCGATTTGCCGCCCAGTTCCAGTGTCGCCGGGATGAGTTTTTCCTGGGCTGCTTTGTAGACGCCGCGGCCGATTTCCGTAGAGCCCGTGAAGGCCAGTTTCTGGATATCCGGATGGTCGAGGATGTACTGACCCGACCGGGAGCCCTTGCCGGTGATGACGTTGACGACGCCGTCAGGCAGGACGCCTTCCAGGAGGTGCATCAGTTCCAGGACGCTGAGGGACGTCGTGCTCGATGGCTTGAGGATGATCGTACAGCCGGCGGCCAGGGCCGGTGCCAGTTTCCAGGCGGCCATGAGGAAGGGGAAGTTCCACGGGATGATCTGGCCGACGACGCCAATCGGTTCGTGGATGACCAGGCTCAGCGTGTGGTCGTCCAGGGTCGACGCCCGGCCGTCTTCGCTGCGGACGACGCCGGCGAAGTAGCGGAAATGGTCGGCTGCTGCCGGGATGTCGACGGCCTTCGTTTCCCGGATGGGCTTGCCGTTGTCCAAGGTTTCGATGAGGGCCAGCGTGTCGGCATTCTTATCGATGATGTCGGCGATTTTCAAGAGGATGGCCTGTCGTTTTCGGGGCGATACGTTCTTCCAGGCCGGGAAGGCAGCCTGGGCGGCGCGGACAGCGGCGTTGACGTCGTCCTGCGTCGCTTCGGCACAGACCGACAGGACTTCACCGTTGGCAGGGTTGATGGCTTTAAAGGTAGAACCGTCGCTGGACGGGACCCAGCGGCCATTGATATATAAATCGTAAGAGGGGCGGATGACATTTTTCATCAGGACACTTCCTTTCTACGTAATGGACATAAGAGAAAATGATTCTTTGTTAATGTAAAGTCATTATACCATAAGTATACTAAAACGGTCAACAATGGGAACTTTTTCACGGTCTTTGCCCTGTATAAATGATTGCAAATATTGACAAAGCAGGCTAAAATAGATAGGGTACACAATAAGTATAGTTTCACAGGAGAAGTTACATGTATAAATACGTTTTATTCGATCTCGACGGGACCCTGACCGATTCCAAGGAAGGCATCATCAAGTCCGTTGCCTATGCCCTGGAACAGATGGGCGAATCGACAGAAGGCCGTCTGGATCAGCATACTATCGTCGGGCCGCCGCTGTTGACGACCTTTGAAGACGTCTATGGCTTTTCGCCGGAAAAGGCCCGTCAGACTTATGCCTATTTCCAGGAACGCTACAGCACGATCGGCAAGTTCGAGAACCGGGCTTTCGACGGCATCGTTCCCATGCTCAAGGCCATGAAGGAAGCGGGCATCCGCTCGTTCGTCGCTACATCGAAGCCCCAGGTCCATGCCGAGGCAATCTGCCAGAAATTCGGCATCGATCCCTATGTGGAAGCCATTGCCGGACCGGCCGTCGGCGGGACTGATACCAAGGCTGACGTCATGCGGCGCATCCTGGCTGGCCTGGGCCCGGTGGAAAAGGGCGACGCCGTCATGGTCGGCGACCGCCGTTTCGACATCATCGGCGCCCACGAATTGGGCCTGCCCGTCATTTATGTCACCTATGGCTATGGCGATGAAGCGGAACGGAAGGCCTTCCAGCCCGATTACACGGCAGCGACCGTAGGGGACTTGAAACAGTTACTTTTGCAAGCATGATGCTAGCTATAATACATTATATAATAAGAGATGAAGGAGCATTTTTATGAAGTTACAAGAAAAACAGATGATCCATGGCTTTGCCGTCGACCGGTCCCGTTACGTACCGGAACTGCACAGCCAGGCCTATGAGCTGCACCACGTCCAGTCCGGTGCCCGCCTGTTATATATCCAGAATGACGACGACAATAAGGTCTTTTCCATTTCCTTCCGGACGACGCCGTCCGACAGCACTGGCGTACCCCATATCTGCGAACATTCGACGCTCTGCGGCTCGCGGAAGTTCCCCCTCAAGGAACCCTTTGTCGAACTGGTGAAGGGCTCGCTCAACACCTTCCTCAACGCCATGACCTTTCCGGACAAGACCATGTATCCCGTAGCCAGCCGCAACGCTGCTGATTTCAAGAACCTCATGGACGTCTATCTCGACGCCGTCTTCTTCCCGAACATGATTAAGGACAAACAGGTCCTCATGCAGGAAGGCTGGCATTATCATCTCGACTCGGCTGACGACGAGCTGACTTATCGCGGCGTCGTCTATAACGAAATGAAAGGCGTCTTCTCTTCACCGGACTCGCAGATGGAACGGCACGTCATGGATGCCCTCTTCCCGGATACGACGTATGGCGTCGAATCGGGCGGCAACCCCGATGATATCCCGAACTTGACGCAGGAAGGCTTTGCCGCTTTCCACGCCAAATATTATCACCCGTCGAACAGCTATATCTTCCTCTACGGCGATATGGATATCGACCAGACCCTGGCCTTCATCGACGGCGAATACCTGAGCCAGTTCCAGGCCCAGACCATCGATTCGGCCATCGGCCGCCAGGCCTGCCCGGGCAGCCAGGTCCAGACCTTCCCCTACGGCATTGCCACGGGAGAAAAGACGGACCACAAGACGCTGCACAGCCTGACCTATGTCATCGACGACGCCCTGGACCCGACGGTAGCCATGGCCTTCAAAGTCCTGACCTACGTCCTCCTGCAGTCGCCGGCAGCGCCGCTGAAGAAAGCCCTGGTCGATGCCGGTCTGGGCAAGGATATTTCCGGTGACTTCCAGGACGGTCTCCTGCAGCCCATGTGGGGCATTTCCGTCAATGGCTCGGACCCGGATAAACAGGACAAGATCCTGCCCATCGTCCGCGACGTCCTCAGCAACATGGTCCGCGACGGCCTGGACAAGACCCTGCTCACAGGCGCTTTGAACCGGACGGAATTCATCCTGCGCGAAGCCGATTTCGTCGGCCGCCCGAAGGGCCTCATCTACGGCATCCGCTGCATGGATACGTGGCTCTACGATATGGATCCCCTGGCTGCCCTGTCTTATGAAGGCTCCCTGGATGTGTTGCGCCGCGGCATCGACAACGGCTACTTTGAAGGCCTCATCCAGAAATACATCCTCGACAATCCCTATTACGCCCTGATCTCACTGGTACCGGAACCGGGCCTGACCGAACGGCACGACAAGGCCCTGGCCGACAAGCTGGCTGTTTACAAGGCTTCGCTCTCGAAAGAAGAAATCGACGCCATCGTAGCCGACTCCCAGGCCCTGCAGAAGCGGCAGGCCACGCCGGACTCGCCGGAAGCCCTGGAAACGATTCCGACCCTGACCCGGGACGACCTGGAAAAGAAGGCCGACACGATTGCCATGGAACAGCAGGATGTAGGCGGCGTCCCGGTCTGCTATGTCGCGGATGAAACGAACGGCATTACTTATGTCAATGCCTACTTCGACCTCCACGGCCTGACACGGGAAGAAATTTCCTATGTCTACCTGCTGAGCGACCTCATCGGCGATATGGATACGACAGACCATACGTATGGGGACATCGCGTCGCTCATCGACTTGTACACGGGCGGCATCGACTACAGCGTGTCGGCCTTTTCGAACCGGACGGACAACAAGGACTACATGCCGGTCTTCCGCTTCAAGGCCAAAGGCCTGACGCAGAACCTGGACAAACTCGTCGATTTGTTGAAGGAAATCTCCCTGCATACGGTCTTCACGAATAAGGACCGCCTGGTCGAACTCGTGGAAGAAACGAAGGCCGGCTGGGATATGGATGCCTTCCGCCGGGGCCATACGATCGTCATGCACCGCGTCTTGTCCTACGTTTCGCCAGTCGAAGCCTTCTGCGACGCCGGGGAATTGTCGTACTACGAATTCATTACCGATGTCGCCAGCCGCATCCACACGGACGCCGAAGCCATCGGCGCCAAACTCGCTGCGGTCATGAAGAAGATCTTCACCCGTTCGGCCCTGACCCTGGAAGTGACGGCCAGCCGGGACGACTGGCAGACGGCGAAAAACACTGTGTCGTCGTGGATCACGGCCCTGCCGCAGGGCGAAAAGCTCCAGGGCTTGTGCGATTTCGGCCTGTCCCGGAAGAATGAAGGCATCATGACCAGCGGCACGGTCCAGTACGTCGCCAAAGGCGGCAACTTCCGCAGCCACGGCTACGACTACGACGGCTCGCTCATGGTCCTCGATACGATCCTCCAGTACGGCTACTTGTGGACGAAGATCCGCGTCCAGGGCGGGGCGTACGGCGCCTTCACCCGTTTCTATGACAACGGCGACATGGTCTTCTGCTCGTACCGCGACCCCAATCTCCGCTCCAGCGTCGAAGCCTACGATGCCCTGGCAGATTATCTGGAATCCTTCGACGTGTCTGACCGGGAAATGACGAAATACGTCATCGGGACCTTGAGTCGCATCGACATCCCCTTGACGCCGTCCCTGCGGGGGGCCAAGGCCATGACCCGCTATTTCACGGGGACCACTGATGCCATTGCTCAGCAGCGCCGGGACCAGCTGCTGGCGACGACGGCCGCCGACATCCGGGCTCTGGCACCGCGCATCCGCGCCGTCATGGCCGATGACAATGTCTGCGTCATGGGCAGTGAAGCCAAGATACGCGAAGCGAAGGACTTGTTCACCAGCCTCATTTCGCTGCCCGATTAGGATGTGAGTGTCATGCGCGGACGTTTTGCGCCGAGCCCGACGGGCTATATCCATTTGGGAAATGTCTGGTCGGCTTTCTTGGCCTGGCTGCAAGTGCGCCAGGCCGGCGGGACCTTGGTCCTGCGGATCGAAGATATTGATGAACAGCGATCGAAACCCATCTTTACCCAGGCCCTCATGGAAGACCTGCACTGGCTGGGCCTCGATTGGGATGAAGGGCCTGACATAGGCGGACCTTACGGGCCGTACATCCAGCAGGAACGATACGACCGCTATGCGGCGGCCCTGGATACACTCAAAACCGCCGGCCTCTTGTATCCCTGTTATTGCAGCCGCGCCCGCCTGCAGGCCGTCGGCGCCCCTCATGCCGGCGAGCATACCGTCTACGACGGCCATTGCTACGGCCTGAGCGAAGCCCAGCGGAAGCAGATGACCAAGAAGCCGTCGTGGCGGGTCCATGTGCCGGAACGGACCATTTCCTTTACAGACGGCGTCTACGGGCCGTTCCACGAAGACTTGACGCGCTGCTGCGGCGACTTCGTCGTCCGCCGGGCCGACGACATGTATGCCTATCAGCTGGCCGTCTCCGTCGACGACGGGGCCATGGCCATCACCCATGTCCTGCGCGGCGAAGACCTGTTATCGTCGACGGCCCAGCAGATATGGCTCATGGAAACGTTGGGTTATACGCCGCCCGTATACACCCACGTGCCCATGCTCGTCGATGAAGTCGGGAACCGCCTATCCAAGCGCCAGCACGGCATCACTATCCGCTCCTTGCGGGACCGGGGCCTTACGGCAGAAGACATCTTATCCTACCTGGCCTACGCCGGCGGCCTGGTGCCGGAACGGCGCCGCTATAGCCGGGATGAACTTGTCCGGCGCTGCGATTTCCACAAATTGCGCACCGAGCCCATCGTCGTAAACATGCTGTAGGGGCCGCCCAAAGGGCGGCCCGCCAGAGGAGACGCACTCAGGTTCCTGTCATTATGCGAAGTTACTTTTCTCTATAGTTTGTAGTACGGAGTTTGTAGAAGATGGCTTTAAATTTAAAACTATTCACTACAAACTTCAAACTGCAAACTTTTAACTTGGACTACGAACTACGAACCACGAATCTCCCCAAGAAGTTTTGTCTGAAAGAAGAAACTTTCAGGCAAAACTTCTTTTTTTTCGCCATTATGTTGTCACGGCGTGTGGAAATGTGGTAAAATGTGGTGAAAAGTGAAAGGAGTTGCGGCCTTATGTTTATGGGTGAATATGAACATACCATCGATGCAAAAGGTCGCGTTATTTTGCCTGTCAAATTTCGGGACGAACTAGGGCCAAAGTTCGTCGTTACCCGCGGTTTGGAAGGCTGCCTTTCTGTCTATACGATGGAGGCGTGGATGCGGTTGGCCGGCAGTTTGAAAAAACTCCGGGCTTCTAAAGAAAATGTCCGCGCCTTCAAGCGGTTTGTCTTCGGCAGTGCTGCCGAAGTAGAATTCGATAAACAAGGCCGCATCCTGATTCCGGCGACATTGAGGGCCTATGCCAAGCTGGTCAAGGATGTGACTGTCCTGGGGACAGGGGATAAGGTCGAAATCTGGAGCAAAGACGCTTATGAAGCGTATGCTGCCAAGACCGTACCGGTCATGGAAGAAATTGCGGAAAGTCTCGACGATGCCCTGGACTTGGACTTTTAGGAGGAATTATGAATTTTCATCACGTCAGTGTGCTTCGTAAAGAAACCATAGATAACTTAATTACCGACCCTGACGGGATCTATGTCGATTGTACACTCGGCGGCGGTGGTCATTCCCGAGCGCTGGCCGAACGCTTGTCGCCTAAAGCGACGCTCATCGGCCTCGACCAGGACCGGGACGCCATTGCAGCGGCGACGGAACGGCTGAAGGATACGGCCTGCCGGCGTATCCTGGTACAGCGGAATTTCCGCTATCTGCCAGACGTGCTCGATGAATTGGGGATAGAAAAGGTGGACGGCGTCATGTTCGACCTCGGCGTGTCCAGCTATCAGCTCGATACGCCGGAACGGGGCTTTTCCTACATGCAGGACGGTCCCCTGGACATGCGCATGGACCGGGATCAGAAGCGCAGCGCTTACGATATCGTCAATGGCTACAGCCAGGCCGACTTATACCGCATCATCAAGACCTACGGCGAAGAACGGTGGGCCAAGCGCATTGCGGCCTTCATCGTCGAGGCGCGGCGGGAAAAGCCCTTGGAACGGACAGAAGAACTGGTCCAGGTCATCAAGAAGGCCATCCCGGCCGGTGCCCGAAAGGACGGACCCCATCCGGCCAAACGGACGTTCCAGGCCATCCGTATCGAAGTCAATGATGAACTGGGAATCCTTCACGATTCCCTGGAACAGGCTGCCCAGCGCCTGAAGCCGGGCGGACGGCTGTGCGTCATTACCTTCCATTCCCTGGAAGACCGCATTGCCAAACAGACGTTGAGGCTCTTGGCGACAGATTGTATCTGCCCGCCGGACATGCCCGTTTGTACGTGCCATCATCATGCCATCCTAAAAACGAAGCGCCAGCCCATCCTGCCGTCGCAGGAAGAACTGGATACGAATCCGCGGGCCCGCAGTGCGAAGCTCCGCGTCGGCATCCGCAAGTAACGGGGCCGGGCTATGATCATGGAAATGGATGTGTTGCGTATGCTGGTGAGGAAAGCCGGGAACATACATGGTGATAAGAGCATACCCTTATGGCGGACGGCTGCCGTAGACGCAATCCGGCGGGGGGCGGCTTACGTCCTGCTGCCGATTGGAATGATTGCGGCTATCGTGATCGTGTCCAATCTACTGACATCCTGGGCGTATCAGCAGAGTGGAGAACTCATGGAGGTGAAGCGCGAGACGCAGCAGCTGCAGCGTGAAAACGATGAACTGCGCGTCGAGATTTCCAAATTGGAAACACCGGAACGAATTTACACGACCGCGACGAAGCGACTGGGCATGGTAGCACCGTCACGGATCTTTTACGGGAGCCAGACGGACCAGGCCGCAAGGGGAAAACGTCGATAATTGCTTAAAACCGAGAGGTCGACGCACTTCGTGCGACGACCTCATTGTTGTTTAGCTTGTAGAGAATACAGAAAGAAGTCACAAGGAGGACCTATGATTATGACCAAAACGGTAGGAGAACTTTGTAAACAGATCAAGGGCATTTATAATCTCAATGGCAGTGCCGATACGGTGATCACCGGTATTTCATCGGATTCGCGCCAGATTGAAGCGGGCTATCTCTTCGTCTGCATTTCCGGTGTCCACGTCGATGGCGCCGCCTTTGCAGCCCAGGCTGTCGAAAAAGGGGCCGTCGCCGTCTTGACGACGAAACACCTCGACCTGCCCAAGAGCACTATCCAGATCCAGGTACCGGACATCCATCACGCCCTGGAAGACATAGTCCCGTTCTTTTATGATTATCCGGGCAAGAAGATGCGCATGATCGGCGTCACCGGCACTAACGGCAAGACGACGACGACTCACATCATCGCCCATATCCTGCGGGCTGCAGGCTATCATGTCGGCGTCATCGGCACCATCCACGCCCTCATCGACGATGAAGAACTGCCGATCCACAACACGACGCCGGATGTCGTCGAACTCCAGCACTTCCTGGCCCTCATGCAGGAAAAGGGCATGACCCATGTCGTCATGGAAGTTTCCAGCCATGCCCTGGCCTTGAACCGCGTCGCCGGCATCGAATACGATACGGCTGTCTTCACCAACCTGACCCAGGACCACCTCGATTTCCACAAGACCATGGAAAACTACGTCGCCGCCAAGGCCAAGCTCTTCCAGAGCCTGACCGCTGCCGACCACGTCAAGGAAAACAAGACGGCTGTCGTCAATATCGACGATCCCTGGTCCAAGGATATCCTCCAGGCCTGCCACTGCAAGGTCCTGACCTACGGTGTCGAAAAGAATGCCGACCTCAAAGGGTCCAACTTGAAAGTCGAATTGAAGAAATCCTCCTTTGATGTCGTCGGCCCCTTCGTCAACGTCCACCTCAACATGAATATCACGGGCTTGTTCAATGTCTACAATACGCTGGCTGCCATCGGCGCAGCCCATGCCGAAGGCGTCGATGAAGCCACTATCGACAAGGCTATCCAGACCTTTCACTCCGTACCGGGCCGTTTTGAACTCGTCGAAGCCGGTCAGGATTTCGCCATCGTCGTCGACTATTCCCATACGCCGGACAGCCTGCAGAAGGCTCTGGAAACGGCGCGGGCCATGAAGCCGAACCGCATCATCGCCGTCTTTGGCTGCGGCGGCGACCGCGATAAGACCAAGCGCCCCATCATGGGCCGCATCGGCGCCGAACTGGCCGATATCCCTATCGTCACGTCTGATAACCCCCGCTCGGAAAACCCGGAAACCATCGTTTCCGAAGTCGAAGCGGGCGTCAAGGAAGGTTTGAAACCGGGTCAGCACCATGAAGTCATCGTCAACCGCCGCGACGCCATTTACCGCGCCGTCGAACTGGCCCAGACCAACGACATCATCGTCATCGCCGGCAAGGGCCATGAAACGTATCAGATCCTCAACGACGGGACCATTCATTTCGATGACCGCGAAGAAGCGCGCAACGCCGTCCATGCACTGCACAGAGGAGATAAATAATGGCTGCTTTTACTAGCGAAGAAATAATCCAGGCCACTGGCGCCCGGCTCCTGAAGCCGGCCGCCTCTGTGTCTTTCAGCGATGTCTGCACGGATACGCGGGCCATCGCCAAGGGTTCGTTGTTCGTCGCCTTCAAAGGGACGTCTTTCAACGGCCATGATTTCGTAGATAAGGCCCTGGCTGCCGGCGCTGCCGGGGCAGTCGTATCGGAAGTGCGTCCGGAATATGAAGGGCTGACGGCGCCGATTTTCGTCGCCGCCGACACGCTCAAGGCCTATCAGGACCTGGCCCGCTTCCACCGCCGCCGCTTTGCCATCCCCGTCGTAGCCGTCACCGGTTCGGTCGGCAAGACGTCGACGCGCAATATGATCGCTACCGTCCTCAGCGAAAAGTACCGTGTCTTGCAGACGGAAAAGAATTTCAACAACGAAATCGGCCTGCCCAAGACGCTCTTGCAGCTGACGCCGGACCACGAAGCCTGCGTCGTAGAAATGGGTATGCGCGGCTTAGGCAGATTGCCGAACTGGCTGCCATCGGCGAACCGACTATCGGCGTCGTAACCAACGTCGGCAAGAGCCATATCGAACTGCTGGGCTCGCAGGAAAATATCGCCAAGGCCAAAGCCGAACTCGTCCAGGCCCTGGATGAAAAGGGGACGGCTGTCCTCAACGGCGACGATCCCTTCGTCCGCCCGATGACGGCTTTGTGCAAAGGGAAGACTGTCCTCTATGGGACCGATGACCAGGCGGCTGTACGGGCAGACCATATCGTCTGCGACCAGCAGGGCGTCCGCTTCCATTGCAGCGGCGCCGGCCAGTCTTTCGACGTTTCCGTGCCGGTCATCGGCGGCCACAACGTCTACAATGCCCTGGCAGCCATTGCCGTCGGCCAGCTGACGGGCCTGAGCGCGGCTGAGATACAGCGCGGCCTGGCATCGTACCACGGCATGGCCATGCGCCAGGAACTGCTGCATATCGGGCCGTATACCTTCATCAACGATACGTATAATGCCAATCCCGCGTCCATGGCCGAAGCCATCCGCACGCTGGACCTGCTGACAAAGGGCCGCAAGATCGCCGTCCTCGGCGGCATGGGCGAACTGGGAGACTGGGCGAAACGGGAACACGAAACCATTGGCCGCCTCGTCGCCCAGACCGGTCTCGATGCCCTCATCACGATGGGCGATTTAGCCAAAGATATCGCTCAATCGGCGAAAGCTGCAGGCATGACGGCCGTCTATACGACGGATACGCATGAACAGGCGGCGCGCCAGCTGAAAGAACTCCTCCACGATGGCGATACAGTCCTCCTCAAGGGCTCGCGGAGCTTTGCCATGGAAAAAATACTGCCCTATTTTGAAAGGAAGTAATGTGAATGTTTAAAATGCTGATTCTCAGCTTCATCGTCAGCCTGGTCATCGGCCTGGTCTTCGGACCGCTGGTCATCAAGGAATTGAAAAAATTCCATGCCCGCCAGTCCGAAAGGGAAGAAGGGCCGCAGAGCCACAAATATAAAGCCGGGACGCCGACTATGGGCGGCATCCTCATCCTGACGGCGCTGACCGTATCGTGCCTCATCTTCGATCCGATGGACCTGCGCAAAGGCCTGGCCTTATTCCTGGCTTTGGGGCATGGCGTCATCGGCTTCCTCGATGACAGCATCAAGGCCATCAAGCACCGCAACCTGGGTCTTACGGCGAAACAGAAACTGGCCGGCCAGTTCGTCATGGCCGCGATTTTCTGCTACATCCTCGATGCCTTTCTCCATTTCCCGACGACCTTGTGGATTCCCTTTACTTCCATCACTGTCGATTTGGGCATGTTCTACTATCTCTTCGTCTTCGTCATGATCGTCGGCACGAGCAATGCCGTCAACCTGACCGACGGCCTCGACGGCCTGGCTGCCGGGTCCTGCGCCATTACGTCCGTTGCCTACGTCGTCATCGCCGTCGCCCTGGGCTATACCCATTTCGCTATCTTTGGCACGGCCCTGACCGGGGCCTGCCTGGGCTTCCTCTTCTATAACCAGCATCCGGCCAAGATGTTCATGGGCGATACGGGCTCTTTGGCTCTGGGCGGTGCCCTGGCAGCTATGGCCATTTTGACCAAGACGGAACTGCTCCTCATCCTGGCTGGCGGCTTGTACGTCATCGAAGCCCTGTCGGTCATCATCCAGGTCATTTCCTTCAAGACCCGCGGTGTCCGCGTCTTCAAGATGAGCCCGATCCACCACCACTTTGAGCTGTCTGGCTGGAGTGAAGTCAAGGTCGTCACTGTGTTCTGGAGCTTCTCGGCTCTCATGGCGATCCTGTCCATTATCGTCGTACTGGCCTGCAAATAGGGCCTGCGGCTTTTCTGATTGAACTACGATATTTTATATAAAGCAGGTGTTGGCAATGAGCATCATGGATTTTTCTGGAAAACATTTCTTAGTCATCGGCGCAGGCATCAGCGGCCGCGCTGCCTCTCTGGCCCTGGCAGGTCATGGCGGGTCCGTTACGCTGAATGATATGAAGGCCATCGATACGGCGGAACAGCCGTGGCCGGATATAAAGGCCGCCGGCGTCCAGCTGGTCTTCGGCAGCCAGGAAACGGCTCTTTTGGACGGCATGGATGTCGTCGTCCCGTCGCCGGTCATTTCTCCGGAAATCCCGATCATGAAAGAAGCGGCCCGCCGCGGCCTGCCAATCTGGAGTGAAGTCGAAGTCGCCTGCCGGGTCACCGATGCTGACATGATCGGCATTACTGGGACCAATGGCAAGACGACGACGACGACCCTGGTCGGCGAAATCATGAAGGCCACAGGCCGTCAGACCGTCGTCGGCGGCAATATCGGCTACGGCCTGTCGGCCCAGGCCGACAACCTGCCAAAAGAAGCCGTCGTCGTCGCTGAACTGTCCAGTTTCCAGCTCGAATTCACGCACAGCATCAAGGCCAAGGCCGCGACAATCCTCAACATCACGCCGGACCACCTGGACCGCCATCATACGATGGAAGGCTATGCCGCTGCCAAGGAACGGATTTTCCTCAACCAGGACAAGGGCGATTACGCTGTCCTCAATTACGATGACGAACGGGTACGGGCCATGGCGAAAGACATGACCGGTACGGTCGTCTATTTCTCGACGTGCGGCGAAGTCCCGGAAGGGGCCTTTTATCGGGACGGACAGCTTATCCTGCGCCTCCATGGCCAGGATACCGTCGTCTGTGCCGAAACGGACCTGCACCTCTTCGGCAAGCATAATATCCAGAATTGCCTGGCTGCGATTCTCTTGACCTATGCTGCCGGAGCGCCCCTCGACGTCATCCGCCAGGTCCTCAAGGCTTTCAAAGGCGTCGAACACCGCCTGGAAAAAGTGCGGACCATCCACGGCGTCACCTATT
The DNA here is from genome assembly GCF_000417505.1 of Megasphaera sp. NM10. Taxonomy (GTDB): domain Bacteria; phylum Bacillota; class Negativicutes; order Veillonellales; family Megasphaeraceae; genus Megasphaera; species Megasphaera intestinihominis. The sequence goes on along the minus strand of NZ_APHY01000022.1, from coordinate 93,562 downwards.
ACAACGACTCGAAGGGGACCAACGTCGATGCGTCCATGAAGGCCCTGGAAGCCTTCCCGCAGGGGCACCTCATCCTCATTGCCGGCGGCTATGACAAGAAGACGCCCCTCGATGACTTCATGGCCTTGGCGGCGAAACGCGTCGATACGCTGATCCTCATCGGCGATGCGGCCGAACGCTTCGAAGCCGCTGCCAAGAAGGCGGGTATCCAGGATATCCGCCGCACTGGTTACAGCATGGAAGGGGCCATCATGCTGGCCCGCAAAATTGCCAAGGCACCGCAGGCCGTCCTCTTGTCGCCGGCTTGCTCGAGCTTTGACATGTATGATAATTTTGAACAGCGCGGACGTGTCTTCAAGGGCATCGTCAACGCCATTTAACGATATTTAGAAGAAACAACAGGAGGCAGGAACATGCGTCGAGTCATTATTTCCGGAGGTGGCACAGGCGGCCATATCTACCCGGCGATTACCATTGCCCGGGCGATTGCCGACATTGAGCCCACCGAATTTCTCTACGTCGGCTCCAAAATCGGCCTGGAAAATACATTGATCCCTAAAGAAGGCTTGCCTTTCGTCACCCTCGACGTGCGGGGCCTGGAACGGAAGATTTCCGTCCGCAACCTCGTCACCCTGGGCAAGACGGCAGGCAGTCTGATCAAGGCAGAAGGCATTATCCACAAATTCAAACCGGACGTCGTCATCGGGACGGGCGGTTTCGTCTGCGGTCCGGTCCTTTTGGCAGCCAGCCTGAGTGGTGTGCCCACACTGATACAGGAACAGAACGTCATCCCCGGCGTTACCAATACGATTTTGAGCCGCTTCGTCAACCGCGTAGCCCTGGGCTATGAAGAGGCAGCGGCCCGTTTCAAGCGCAAGGATATCCTGGTCTATACGGGCAATCCCGTCCGCAAGGATATCCTCACGGTGACGCGGGAAGAAGGGCGCAAGGCCCTGGGCCTGGACCCGGATAAGTTTACGCTCCTCGTCGCCGGCGGCAGCCGCGGCGCCCGCAGCATCAACACGGCGATGATCGAAGTCCACAAGTATTTCCGCAACGACGACCATATCCAGATTCTCCACGTCACGGGGGACCATGAATACGACCGCGTCGTCAAGCAGCTGCCGGGCATCGAATGCCGCGGCCGCTATGGCAAGGGAAGCCGTATCATCCCGTACCTGCATCATATGCCCGACGCCCTGGCCGCCTGCGACCTGGCCGTCTACCGGGCCGGTGCCGTCGGTCTGGCTGAACTGACCGTCCGCGGCGTGCCGTCCATCCTCATTCCCTATCCCTATGCAGCCGAAGACCACCAGCGCTACAATGCCCAGGCCCTGGTCATGTGCGGCGCTGCCAAGATGATCCTCGACAAGATGCTGACAGGCCGGGAATTGTTAGAAGAAATCATTCATTTAAAAGACGATCCGAAGGCACTGGCAGCGATGGCGAAAGCCAGCCGCTCCATGGGCAAGCCACAGGCGGCACACGATATTGCCGAACTGGCCTTGTCGATTGCCCGCAAACGTCGTCCGTAAGAGGAAAAGAAGGGTGTGGAATAAACCTATGGTTAATCTGAACGATGTTACCAACGTTCATTTTATCGGCATTGCCGGCGCTGGGATGCGGGCAATTGCCAATGTTTTCATTGAAAAAGGATATCATGTGTCCGGTTCGGACCTCAAAGCGTCTCCGGTAACGGAACAGTTCGCCAAAAAAGGGGCCCGTATCTGTATCGGCCAGCGTCCGGAAAACCTGCAGGACGCCCAGGTCGTCGTCATTTCATCGGCTATCCGCGATACCAATGTGGAACTGGCCGAAGCGCGCCGCCGCGGTATTCCTGTCATCCATCGCTCGGATGCCCTGGTCCATATCATGAGCTGGGGGAAGGGGATTTCCGTAGCCGGTGCCCACGGCAAGACGACGACATCGTCCATGCTGGGCCAGGTCTTTGAAGAATGTCATCAGGACCCGACCATCGTCATCGGCGGCGAAGTCGATTACCTGCATAGCAATTCCATCCTGGGGAAAGGCGCCTATGTCATCGCCGAAGCTGATGAAAGCGATGGGACTTTCCTCAAGCAGAACCCTTATATCGCCGTCGTCACCAATATCGACGCCGACCATATGGACCATTACGGCTCGCTGGAAAACGTCATCGCCGCTTTCAAGCAGTTCATCCAGAAGCTCGACCCTGAAGAAGGCCTGGCCGTCTTGTGCTTTGAAAACGACAAGATCCGCGCCCTGGCCCCGCAGACGGGCCGCCGCTACGTATCTTACGGCATCGAACAGCCGGCGGACTATCAGGCCAGCGACCTGCATTACCTCAAGGGCAAGCTCCATTTTTCCGTCTATAAGCACGGCGAAAAGATGGGGGATATGGTCCTCAACGTACCGGGACGCCACAACGTCCTCAACGCCCTGGCGACGACAGCCGTCGCCGATGCCTGCGGCCTGCCCTTCGACGGCATCGCGTCGGCCATGAGCCATTTCCACGGCGCCAAACGGCGTTTCCAGACCAAGGGCTTCGTCGGTGACGTCTGGGTCGTCGACGACTATGCCCACCATCCGACGGAAATCAATGCGACCTTGACGGCTGCCCGCGATATGGGGACGCACCGCGTCGTCTGCCTCTTCCAGCCGCACCGCTACACGCGGACGAAGCTGCTCCTCGACCAGTACGGCAGCGCCTTTGCCAAAGCCGATAAACTCATCGTCACCGACGTCTACAGTGCCGGTGAAGACCCCATCCCCGGTGTATCAGGGGAACTCATTGCCAAGAAGGTCAAGGAAACGACGGGACAAGATGTCACCTATATCCCGCACAAAGAAGACTTAGTGGCTTATTTAAAGGAAAATTCCCGGCCTCTCGACCTGGTCATCACCATGGGGGCCGGAGACATTTATAAAGTCGGCGAAGCCTATCTCGCTGAAGCTAAAGAAATGGAGAAATAAGGAAATGGAAGACATGAAAGATAAAAAAATTGCCGTCGTCGTCGGCGGTCCTTCGACAGAAGCAGAAGTATCGCGCCGCACTGGGGCTGCCATTGCTGACGCTTTGACGAAAAAGGGATATCACATCGAAACGATCGAACTCGTACCGAAAGAATTCGCCAAGACCTTGACCGAAAAGGGTATCGACATCGTCTTCAACGCCCTTCACGGCCGCTACGGCGAAGACGGTGTCATCCAGGGCTTGTGTGAAATGATGGGGATCCCCTATACCGGTCCCGGCGTCATGGCCAGTGCTGTTGGCATGAACAAGGTCATGAGCAAGGCCGCTTTCCAGGGGGCCGGCATTGCTACAGCGCCCTTTGCCTACTATTTCGCCACTCAGGACCGCGAAGCCATCACTGCCGACATTGAACAGCGCTTCGACCTGCCTGTCGTCATCAAGTCGTCCGGTCAGGGCTCGAGTATCGGCACGGTCATTGTCCAGACCAAGGAGGAACTCCGTCCGGCCCTGGAAGAAGCCTTCAAGTACAGCGCTTCGCTGGTAGCCGAAGCCTTCATCGATGGCGATGAATTCACCGTCGCCGTCATGGACGACGTCGCCTTCCCGGTCATCCAGATCGTGTCCAGCACGGGCAAGTACGACTTCTATTCCAAGTATGCCCCTGGCGTCGCCAAGCATCTCTGCCCGGCTCCGATTTCGCCGGAACTGACCAAAGAAATGCAGGACCTGGCCCTGAATGTCTTCCATCTGTGCCACTGCAGCGGCGTATCCCGCGTCGATATCATGACCGACAAAGAAGGCCATCCGTTCGTCCTGGAAATCAACACCGTCCCGGGCATGACGGCGACCAGCCTGGTCCCCGATGCCGCCCGGGCCATGGGAATGTCCTTTGAAGATTTGTGTGAAAAGATTTTGCTGGAAGCATCGGTAGGTAAGTTTTAATGGGAAAGAAATCATATCATACGGGGCAGCGACGGGTCGTGCTGCCTAACGATTCTCATGATGTGTTTGTTCCTCCTCATCTTGAGAACGACCCGCTGAACGAACCGGACCGGGAAGCCCTGGCCGCCAAGAAAGAAGCCCAGCGCCGCCGCAAGGCCCGCCAGGCAGCACGGCTGAAGAAGAAAAAGGCTCGGCAGAAACAGATTTGGGCCCGGCGCCGCCGTATCGGCTGTATCTTTACGGTCCTCGGCGTCTTCGTTATCTGGCTCTTCCTGCGCCTGGCGCCGGTCTCTTTCGGGACGATCATCGTCGATGGCAACGAGAACATGTCCTTTGAAGACGTCTACCGGGCCTGCGGGGCTTATTCCTATGTCAACGTCGTCCAGTTGTCGACAGACGATGTGGAAGAACGGTTGAAGAAAGACCTGCGCATTGCCGACGCGACAGTGACGCGGGAATTCCCGGCGACGATCCACGTCACCCTGACAGAACGCAAGCCAGCCGCTGTCATCACGACGCTATACGGCTTCGCCTATGTCGACAAGACGGGGCGGGTCATCGAACTGGGGCCGCAGATCAAGGGTGTATCCCTGCCAATCATGACGGGCAAGAAAGTCGATAACCTGCTCTTAGGCGATACGGTGACAGATCCGACCCTCCATTCGGCCATGGTCTATCTCCAGAGCCTGCCGCCGGATATTCTCAAGAATATCGCTGAAATCAACGTGGGAAATCCCGAAAGCATCGTCGCCTATACGACCGATTCCATCCCTATCCACCTGGCCAGCGGCGATGAACCGGCAGAACGGGCGAAGCTGACGGAAACGCTGCTGGCCGAAGTTCAGGAAAATCATCTGGCCGTCCAATACATCGACACGGATGTGCGCTCGCCCCTTGTCAAGACGAAATAAGGCGCATAGGGCCTTGATTTTCAAAAACAGGTAGATAAATTTTCTAAGATAGTGTAAAATAATAAGGAATCCTACTGCACAGGGTGTGCGTTATAGAGTCTGAAGGAGGAAAATGCGATATGGCAGAGTTTGCAAACATAAAAGTAATAGGTGTCGGTGGCGGCGGTAACAACGCTGTCAACCGTATGATAGAAAGCGGCTTGCAGGGCGTCCAGTTCATTTCGGTCAATACGGAAGACCAGGTCCTGGAAGTATCCAAAGCCGATGTCAAGATCCAGATCGGTGAAAAATTGACGCGCGGCCTCGGCGCCGGTGCCAATCCCCAGGTCGGCGAACAGGCTGCCCTGGAAAGCAAAGAAGAAATCGTCAAGGCCCTGCAGGGTGCCGACATGGTCTTCGTCACAGCCGGCATGGGCGGCGGTACCGGTACCGGTGCAGCTCCTATCGTTGCCGAATGTGCCAAGGAAATGGGGGCCCTCACGGTGGCTGTCGTTACCAAGCCGTTCTCTTTTGAAGGGAAACGCCGTAAGGAAGTCGCTGATAAAGGTGCCGACTACTTGAAAGAAAAGGTCGACACGATCATCACTATCCCTAACGATAAATTGCTCCAGATCATCGACAAGAAGACGCCCCTCAAGGACGCATTCCTCGTCGCTGACGATGTCCTCCGCCAGGGCGTACAGGGCATTTCCGATTTGATTACGACGACAGGCCTCATCAACCTCGACTTCGCCGATGTCAAGACCATCATGTCCGACCAGGGCGAAGCTATCATGGGTATCGGCGTCGGCTCCGGTGAAAACCGTGCTGTCGAAGCTGTCGATGGAGCTATCCACAGCGCCCTCCTGGAAACGAGCATCGACGGTGCCCAGAGCATCTTGCTCAACGTTACCGGCGGCCCGGATATCAGCTTGTACGAAATCAACGAAGCAGCTGAAAAAGTGGCTGAAGCTGTCGATCCGGAAGCCAACATCATCTTTGGTTCCGTCATTGATCCGGATATGGAAGATTCCATCCGCATCACTGTCGTGGCTACGGGTTTTGGCAAAGAACCGTCTTCGATTCCCGCATTTGGCCAGGGCACTGGTACAGCAGCCAAAGCCGGCGATACGAAAGACAATGCCGGCGGCGTAGAAATTCCTACGTGGATGAGATAATCAGCATGAAAAAAGCGGATCCCGGCGGACCCGCTTTTTTTTAAAAATACCGTCGAGAAGAAGGTAGGAGGAAAAAACATGAGATGCCCATTTTGCCAATGTGCAGATACAAAAGTAACGGATTCGCGGGCTACCGATGACGGCAAGGCCATCCGTCGCCGACGCGAATGCCAGCAGTGCGGCCGCCGTTTCACGACGTATGAAATGGTCGAAGAAGTGCCGCTCGTCGTCGTCAAGAAAGATGGCCGTCATGAATTATTCGACCGCAACAAATTATTGAACGGCCTGCTCCGGGCCTGCAACAAGCGGGAAGTCACGCGGCAGCAGCTGGAGGACATCGTCACCAAGGTCGAGCGTAACATCCGCAATACCCTGGCCCAGGAAGTGTCCAGTGAAAAGATAGGGGAAATGGTCCTCAGCGAGCTGCGCTCTGTCGATGAAGTCGCTTATATCCGCTTTGCTTCCGTATACCGCGAATTCGCCGATCTGGACAGTTTCATGGCTGAACTGCAGCATCTCATGGGCACGAAAGAAAAGAAATAAGAGACCGGAATCGAGGAACATTATGACAGAAAATTATATCGATCATTTTTTGAACCATGTCCTGCCGGAATTGCGCATCGCCGTCATCGGCGACATCATGGTCGACCGCTATGTGTTCGGTAAAGTGGAACGCATTTCGCCGGAAGCGCCCGTACCTGTCAATAAAGTCGACCACATGACGTCCGTCCTGGGCGGGGCTGCCAACGTAGCCTCGAACCTGGCCAATCTCGATTGTCACGTCTTTCTGGGCGGCCTCATCGGCGACGATGAAAACGCGTCTCTCCTGCACCAGCTGCTGGAAGACGCCCATATCGACGGGTCGGGCCTGGTCGTGCGCCAGGACCACGCGACGACGACGAAAATGCGCATCCTCGGCGCCCGCCAGCAGATGGTACGCCTGGATTTTGAAGAAGTGACGCCCTTGGCCGTTACGGAAGAGGAACAACTCATGACCTGGCTGTACAACTGCGTGGCAGCCGGCCTGGACGGCATCATCCTGTCGGACTATAAGAAAGGCGTCCTCACCGATTCCCTGGCTCAGAGCATCATCAAAGAAGCCAATCGGGCCGGGATTCCCGTCCTGGTCGACCCCAAGGGCAGCGATTGGACGAAATACAACGGCGCCGATTTCGTGACGCCGAACATGAAAGAACTGAGCGACTGCCTGGGACGGCCTGTAGCCAATGAAGGACAGGCCGTCGTAGCGGCAGCGGAAATCCTGCATGAGCAGTATCAGTTCGCCCACCTCATGGTGACCCGCTCGGAAAAGGGCATCACCGTCATCGGCCGGGACGGCAAGGTGTGGAACAACCCGGCGACGGCGCAGGAAGTCTTCGACGTATCCGGTGCCGGTGATACCGTAGCCGCAGCTTTCCTGTCGGCTATTGCCGGCCACTTGTCGATTCGCACGAGCCTGCAGATCGCCAACGCCGCAGCGGGTATCGTCGTCACCAAGGTCGGGACCTATCCCATCCATCGCCACGAATTGCTCAAATTATGGCAGGAATGGCAGCCGGCCCACTGGCATCCGTATCAGCCCCTGAGTCGGGAAGAAGCGGCTGAAAAGATACGCCAATGGCAGAAGAAGGGCGATACCGTCGTCTTTACCAATGGCTGCTTCGACATCCTGCACCGCGGCCACGTCCTCTACCTGCAGCAGGCGGCCATGCTGGGCCAGCACCTCGTCGTCGGCCTCAACTCCGATGCGTCCGTGCGGCGCCTGAAAGGGGAAACGCGGCCCCTGGTCAAACAGGAAGACCGGGCCATCCTTTTGAGTGCCCTGGCCTGCGTCGATGAAGTGGTCATCTTCGAGGAAGATACACCGAAAGAACTTTTACAGGTCCTGCGTCCGGATATCCTGGTCAAAGGCGGCGATTACAAAGCTGATGAAGTCGTCGGCCGGGAATCGGTCAAGCGCGTCGAGATCATTTCCTTTGAAGACGGATATTCGACGACAGGCCTGATCCAGAAAATAGCTGATTTAGTAAAGAAGGGGAAACTATGAAAATTGTAACAGGCGGTGCCGGTTTTATCGGCAGCAATATCGTAAAACAGTTGAACAACCGGGGCATCAACGACATCCTCATCGTCGACGACCTGACGGACGGCCGCAAATGCCGCAACCTCCAGGGCCTCGATTTCTTTGATTACATGGACTATGCCGACTTCGACGAACAGATGGCCGACGACACCTTCGACTGCGGCTACATCGACGTCGTCTTCCATGAAGGGGCCTGCTCGGACACGATGAACTATGACGGCCGCTACATGATGAAGAACAACTATGAAGGCAGCAAGAATCTCCTGCGCTACTGCATGCAGCGCAAGATTCCCTTCCTCTACGCTTCGTCGGCTTCGACTTATGGCAGCGGCAAGCACGGCTTCCGCGAAGACCCGGCCTGCGAACAGGCGCTGAATCCCTATGCCTATTCCAAGCTCCAGTTCGACCGCTTCGTCCGCCGCATCATGCCCCTGGCCAAGAGCCAGATTGTCGGCTTCCGCTATTTCAATGTCTTCGGTCCCCAGGAAAACCACAAGGACCGCATGGCTTCGCTCATCTACCAGAAGTACCATGAACTCCAGGAAAAAGGGAAGATTACCCTCTTTGAAGGGACGGCAGGCTATGAAAATGGCGGCCAGATCCGCGATTTCATCTACGTCAACGACGTAGTCAACGTCATCTTCTATTTCTGGGAACATCCGGAACTGTCAGGCATCTACAACTGCGGCACCGGCATCGGCCATACGTTCAATGAATTCGTCCAGGGCGTCATCGATTATTGCGGCAAAGGCCATATCGAATACGTCCCCTTCCCGGACATCCTCAAGGGCAAGTACCAGAGTTATACCCAGGCCGACACGACGAAGCTCATGGAAGCCGGCTATGACCGCGGCTTTACCCTGCTCCCGGAAGCCGTCAAGGAATACTGCAGCATCCTGGAAAAGAGCGACGGGTATTACGAATGAGGAAGGCCGTCTTTTTCGACCGCGACGGCGTCCTCAACGTCGACAAATCCTATTTGGGCTTCATCAAGGATTTTGAATGGATGGACGGGGCCAAAGAGGCCCTGGCCTATCTGACGGAAGAGGGCTATGCCATCATCGTCGTCACCAACCAGAGCGGCGTCGCCCGCGGTTATTATACGGAAGACGACGTGAAGGTCCTCCACGACTGGATGTGCCGGGAAGCGGCCAAAGCCGGCGGCATCATTACGGCCGTCTACTACTGCCCTTATCTTGAAGGGGCGCCGGTCAAGGCCTATGACAAGAAGAGCGACTGGCGCAAGCCGGCGCCGGGCATGGTCCTGCAGGCGGCGAAAGATTACGATATCGATTTGAAACACTCTTTCATGATCGGCGATATGCCCCGCGATGTGGAATGTGGGCAGCGGGCCGGCATGGATGGCTATTTATTTACTGGCGGCAGGCTGGACGATTTCGTCCGGGCCATCGTCGCAGAAAGGAAGGGCCGTGAAAGCATATAAGAACATACTGGTCATCAAGATGAGCTCTCTCGGCGACGTCCTTCACGCCCTGCCGACACTCTACGCATTGCGTCAGAACTGCCCGGACGCCCGCATCGTCTGGGCCGTCCATGAACAGTTCGCGCCGGTCCTGCCGGGAAAACCTTATATCGATGAAGTCATCTATATCGACAAGAAGCGACTGAAATCCCTGTCGTACTGGAAAGAGCTGCGCCGGACGCTCCATGCCTATCATTTCGACGTATCCTTTGACCTCCAGGGCCTGGCCAAGAGCGCTATCGTCGCCTGGTTGAGCGGTGCTGAAGAACGCTATGGCTACTGGGAAATGCGCGAAGGCAGTTTCCTGGTCAGCAAGGGCCTCACGGGTCCCCACAAGTACGACCACGTCATCGAACGCTATCTCGATACGGTCCGCGTCCTCGGCGGCCGCGTCGATGCCATCGAATTCCCGCTTCCCGATATTACCGGTGAAAGACGGGCCTGGCGCCAGCGTCTGGCGGCGGACGGCCTGACCGGACCCTATGTGGCCATCGTGCCCGGTGCCCGCTGGAGCGTCAAGGAATGGCCCTTGTCCCATTGGCAGGAATTCCTGCAGCGCCTGACGGCGTCCGGCATGGCCGCCGTCCTCTTAGGCAGCGGCGACGACGTCCCCAAAGGGAAGGCCCTGAAGGACCATGATTCGTCGGGCCAGGTCTTCGACTATACAGGCCGCACCGATTTGCGGCAGCTCATGGCGGCCATTGCTGAAAGCGCCCTCTATATCAGTGCCGATACGGGGCCGCTGCACATGGCCAATGCCTTGAAAAAAGAACTCATCGCCCTCTTTGGGCCGACGTGTCCCCAGCGGACCGGCCCTTACGGCGGAAACGACGACGCCTACATCCACATGGTCCTGTCGCCGACGTCCCAGGCGACGCCGGAACGGCCCTTGGTCGATGATCCGGACTGCATGGCCCAGATTACGCCCGATGCGCTGTGGCAGGTCTATGAAGGCGTCCTGAAGAAGGTGGAACTATGATTAATCTGCGCAACAAAAAAATAATCGTCACCTTTCTCATGCATCTAGGCGACCTCATCCTCATCACCCCGTTCCTGCAGGTCCTGCGCCGTCATGCCCAGGGCTCGGAAATTACCCTCGTCGTCGATGAGAAAGTGGCCGACGTCGTCCGCTACAACCCCAATATCGACCACCTGGTCACGGTCGACAAGAAGGGTAAAGACAATTCCGTCCGGGCCCTGTGGCGTATCGGGCGGCACTTGCATCAGCATCACTACGATATCCTCATCAATCTGCATCCCAATGAACGGACGTCCTTCCTGGCGGCCGTCATCCACGCCAAGCAGTTCGTCGGCATGAGCCATTTCCTGGTCCGGCCCCTGATGGACCGCTATACCCGCCTGGACCGTATCCATCTCCACGCGGCCGATATGTACATCAACGTCCTGGCCCAGCTGGGCATCGACGACTACCGCAGCGACGGCCTGCAGTTCTTCACCTGCAAGGCCTGGGATGACAAGGCGACGGAATTCTACCGTACCCAGGGCGTCCACAACAGCGATGCCCTCATCGGCTTCAATATCGGCAGCGCCGTCCCGCAGAAACGCTGGCCGGCCAAGCGCTTTGCCGCCGTTGCCGACTACTTCGCCCGCCGCGGTTTCAAGTGCGTCTTCTTTGGCGGACCCATGGATGAAGCCATGGTCAAAGAAGCGACGTCCCAGATGGAATCGGACCCGATCATTGCCACCGGGAAATTCACCATCGGCGAACTGGCCTCGGCCATCCGCTGCTGCTCGCTGTTCATCACCAACGACAGTGGCCCTATGCACGTCGCTGTCAGCCAGGGCGTTCCCCTGGTCGCCCTCTACGGGCCGAGCAATCCCAAGCTTTACGGCCCCTATACGGACCGGGCCATCGTCCTGGAATCGACGAACCATTATGAAGTGGGCAAGAGCATGAAACAGATTATCCGCGAAGGTAATTATAAAGGTATTTCGGTTATTCCCATGAGCCAGGTCATCGCCGCCGGCGAAGAACTCCTGAGCCGTTATTATGGAAGAAAATAACCCGTATTATATGGAGGTGGAAGGTTATGAAAAAACTTATTATCGCAGCGACCCTGGCCGCCCTGGCCATGACTTCGGCTGCCATGGCAGCGCCCATCCGCGATCCTCAGCCCGGTGACTTGAAGGCCAACGCCAACTATGGCTTCGACCAGAAAGAAGGCGGCCGCAGTGCCAAGAGCCTTCTGACTGGCGGCGACGTCACCTACGTCCTGAGCAACCACTGGGATATCCAGTACGTCAACAACTACACCAAGGGCGACAACGACAACAAGATCAACGAAAACTATCTCGTCGGCAATTACCGCTTTACGCCGTATCTGTCGGCCTTTGCCGGCGGCTCCTACGTCAAGACGGAAACGTATAATACGACCAAGTCCTACGGCTATCAGGTCGGCCTCAAAGGCCAGATTCCCCTGGCAGCCCGCTGGCAGGGCTTTGCGTCCGTCGGTGTCGGCGATGACGTCAATACCTATGAAGTCGGTGTCGGCTACGACATTACGCCGAACTGGGATGCCCACGTAAAATACCGCAGCAGCAGCGTCGACGTCGATAACTACGACGACGATGTCAAAGGCTGGCAGGTCGGCATGGGCTATAAGTTCTGATATTGACAAGGGGCGGATCCGTCCCGTATAATGTACCAATGACATGTGCTGTGGTTGAAAGTCGATGTCAGTCGCAGACCAAGCGATCCACGTAAGGCACCCAAAGCGGTGCTGATCATAGTGCGGCCTAGAAGTAAGACCTGCCGCGGAAATACCGCGAGAGGGCTAGTAGTGGGGGACAGCAGTCTATGAGCGAACGTCCCAGCAGGCGAGTGTGGGGGTAAAGACCAGGTCAGGCATGTCAGGGAAAGGGGCTGTCGTATGAAGGATTCTGCCATCATGCGCAGTCCCTTTTTCTTTATAGTTTGTAGTTTATAGAAGATGGCCATAAATTTCAAACCATCCGCTAACCACTAGCCCCTAGCCCCTAGCCCCTAGCCCCTAGCCCCTTAAAAGAGGCTGTCTTGATGTGACAGCCTCTTTTTTTGTATTTTCGTTTGACGGATGATTGTTCGTATAGTAAAATGTAAGGGTATTTATGTTATTAGCCTAAGGAGTGGAGTCATAATGGATGCTAAGCGGTTGGAACGAGAAATTCACAAAAATCCCTTCGATACCTTTATGGATTTCCACGTCGAAAAGGCTGAACCAGAGAGTACGATCCTCACTTTTGAGAATAAAGGCTCGAAATGGGATAATCCCAATGGTACCATGTACGGCGGTGTCCTTTATTCCATGGCCGATTCGGCGATGGAGGCTGCTTGTGCTGTCTGTGGCAAAGCCGTCCTCACACTGGACCTGGGTATGAATTACCTGCGTCCGGCTTTTGCCAATACGGTCATCCGGGCCGAAGCCAGGATCATCCATAACGGCCGTACGACGATGGTCGCCCTCTGTGATTTTTACGATAATGACCAGCGCTATTTAGCTCATGGCAAGGGCACATTCTTTGTGACAGGGGCCTACGTCTTTGAGGGAGAAAGGGGGCATACGGATGAATGAACCAGAAGAAGCAGTGAGCCCGGAAGTGGCAGAACGGCTGCATCGTATGCTGGACAGTATTTATTCGCATACACCTTATTTCCAGAGCATGCCCTGTACGGTAGAAAAGCTCGACGTCGGCCGCGTCCGCATCGGCTTCGATATCAGCCGTCATTCCTGCAATTACCGGGGCATTGCCTCGGGCGGCGTCCTGGCCGCTTTCTGCGACACCCTCATGGGCATGGCCAGCCGGACCCTGGGCTTCCAGGTGACGACGCTGGAAATCAACATGAACTATATCCGCAGTGTCAAAGGCGGCGAGCACATTACCGGCGTGGGCCAGGTCATTCACCACGGCCGGAAGACCATTGTCGTCGAATGTGAATGTTATGATGCCAGCGGTAATATTATCGTAAAAGGGCGGTCGTCTTTTTATATTTTGAAAAAACTCGATTGATAGGATAATCATGTAATTATAGGGAAGGTTGGTTAGTACAAAGATGGATTTTGCTTATAACGACGAACAGAAAGAAATCATCAAGGTTGTCCGCGACCTGGTGGAAAAAGAAATCGTCCCCTACGCTTCGGAAATGGATGAAACGGGAAAACTCCATGAAGGGCTCCTGGAAAAATTGGCAGCCCAGGGCCTGCTGGGCGTCGCCATTCCGGAAGAATTCGGCGGTGCCGGCCTCGACGCCATCACTATCGCCGCTATTTATGAAGAATTAGGCAAAGGCTGTGCCGGCGTCGCTACGACCGTCGCTGCCAATGCCCTGGCCTCGTATCCCGTCATTATTGCCGGTAACGACGACCAGAAGAAACGCTATTTCGATATCATCAATGAAGACAACCTGGCCGCTTTTGCCCTGACTGAACCGGGCACCGGTTCCGATGCCGGTTCCGTTTCGACGCGGGCCATGAAGACCGAAGACGGCAAAGGCTATATCCTCAATGGTACGAAATGCTTCATTACCAACGGCGCCCTGGCCGAAGTCTTCGTCGTCTTCGCCAACACCCGCAAGAGCGGCGGCATCCGCGGCTTGACGGCCTTCATCGTCCGCAAGGGGACGCCGGGCTTCACAGTCGGCAAGGCTGAAAATAAAATGGGCATCCGCGCTTCCAATACGACGGAGCTCATCTTCCAGGACTGCTTCGTCCCTGTCGAAGACCGTCTCGGCCGCGAAGGCTATGGCTTCCACATCGCCATGGATACTTTGGATGCAGCCCGTCCCTTCGTCGGTGCCGTTTCCGTCGGCATTGCCGAAGCCGCTTTCCGTGCCTGCTGCGAATATGCCAAGGTCCGCGTACAGTTCGGCAAACCCATCGCTTCCTTTGAAATGGTCCAGGCCATGATTGCCGATATGGCCATGAAAGTCGAAGGAGCCCGCCTCCTGGTCCACCGCGCCTGCTGGATGAAAGACCAGGGTATGGACTTCAGCCGTGAAGCGGCCATTGCCAAGTGCAACGCGTCCGACGTGGCCATGCAGGTCACGACCGATGCAGTCCAGGTCATGGGCGGCTATGGCTATATCAAGGAATACCCTGTCGAAAAAATACATGCGTGACGCCAAAATCATGCAGATTTACGAAGGCACCAACCAAATTCAGCGGTTGGTTATTGCAAATAAGACACTTTACTGATACAATATATAACAAACCCATAGAGGGATTTATGGCAATGATAAAGAGGGGATGGAACTGACTCCGCCTACAGGGAATCGAGGCCGCAGATTGAGAGCCTCGTGCCGGATGTTCCATGCGTTCACTTTAGAGCCTCCTGCTGAACGGAGTAGGCAGGACGGGGGTTCCCGTTACAGGACAATCGAGAATCAAGTAGGGTGGTACCGCGAATGAGACTTTCGCCCCTTAGGGGGCGGGAGTCTATTTTTTTTGTACTTGCCAGTAGGAGGAAGAAAGTATGATCAGTGATAAGATCGAGGCCATCAAAGCGGCCGTCAATGAACAGCTCGCCAAGAGCGAACATCTTCAGGACGTACAGGATATCCGCGTCAAGTTCCTGGGTAAAAAAGGGGAACTGACGGCAATCATGAAGGAAATGAAGAATTTTTCCAAAGAAGAACGGCCTAAAGTCGGCCAGCTCGTCAACACGGCCCGCAATGCCATCGAAGAACAGCTCAAGGCCAAGATGGAAGAAGTCAAGGCCAAGGAATTGGCTGCGAAGATCGAATCGGAAAAAATCGACATTACCCTGCCGGGCCGCAAACCGGTCATGGGCCACGAACATCCCCTTCATCAGACTCTGCGCCTGATGGAAGACTCGTTCCTGCGCATGGGCTTCTCCATCGTCGAAGGGACGGATATCGAATCGGATTACTATAACTTCCAATGCCTGAATCTGCCGGAAGACCATCCGGCCCGGGACATGCAGGACTCCATGTACATTACGGATAATATCCTCCTGCGGACCCATACATCGGGCATGCAGGCACGGACCTTGCAGGCCCACAAGCCTAACGAACCCTTCAAGATCATCGCACCGGGCAAGGTATACCGCTGCGACTACGATGCGACCCATTCGCCGGTCTTCCACCAGATGGAAGGCATGATCATCGACAAGGACATCCGCTTCTCCGACCTCAAGGGCATGCTCGAAGACTTCCTGCGCGACATCTTCGGACCGCAGACGAAAGTCCGCTTCCGCGCCAGCTACTTCCCCTTCACGGAACCGAGCGCCGAAGTCGATATTTCCTGCGTCATGTGCGGCGGCAAGGGCTGCCGTGTCTGCTCCCACACGGGCTGGCTGGAAATCCTCGGCTGCGGCATGGTCAATCCCAGCGTCCTGCGCCTGAACGGCTATGACCCGGACGTCGTCACGGGTTTTGCCTTCGGCATGGGCGTCGAACGCATTGCCATGTTGAAATACGGCATCGATGATTTGCGCTTGTTCTATGAAAACGATATGCGGTTCTTGAACCAGTTCTAGGAGGGTATGAATAATGAAAAGTTCTTTAACTTGGATGCAGGATTATGTCGACGTCGACATGAACCAGGACATGCAGGCATTTGCCGATAAATTGACCATTGCCGGTATCCCTGTCGAACAGGTGGAATACTGGGGGACAGAAGTCAAGAAAGTAAAGACCGGGAAGATCCTTCAGATCGACAAGCACCCCGATGCGGATAAACTCGTCGTCTGCCAGGTAGACATGGGGGATGAACAGCTCCAGATCGTCACGGCTGCGACCAACGTCCGCGTCGGCCAGATCGTCCCCGTCGCCGTCCACGGCGCTCATCTGCCGGGCGGCACTAAGATCAAGCGCTCGAAGCTGCGCGGCGTCTTGTCCAACGGCATGTTCTGCTCGGCCCACGAATTCGGCTTCGACGACAGCCTGCTCTTGCCGGAAGAACGGGAAGGCATTTGGATCCTGCCGCCCGATACGCCCCTCGGCGTCGATGCGGCCGACTATCTCCAGGTCCGCGACGTCGTCTATGAATATGAACTGACGGCCAACCGCGCCGACTGCTTCTCCATGGTCGGCCTGTCCCGTGAATTCGCCGTCCTCAGCGGCAAAGAAGCCCGTTACCCGGATATTTCCGTCAAAGAATGTGACACGCCCATCGACGGCAAGGTCAAAGTATCCATTGACGACGAAGAACTGTGCAGCCGCTATGCCGCCCGCCTGCTCCTGAACGTCAAGATCGGCAAGTCGCCTATGTGGATGCAGCAGCGCCTGCGCAAGTCCGGCGTCCGTCCCATCAACAACGTCGTCGACGCTACCAACTACACCATGATCGAACTGGGCATCCCACTCCATGCCTATGACTACGATAAAGTCGCCGGCCATCACCTCATCGCCCGCCGGGCCAAAGCCGATGAAGCCTTGAAGACTCTGGATGATGTAGACCGTAAATTGACCGACAACATGCTGGTCATCGCCGATGAAGAAAAAGCCTGCTGCGTCGCCGGCATCATGGGCGGCATGGATACGGAAGTCACGGACCAGACGACGTCGGTCATCCTCGAATGTGCTTCCTTCAAAGGCTCCAACATCCGTCATACGGGCCGTATGCTCGGCCTGCGTTCCGAAGCTTCCGGCCGTTTTGAACGAGGACTCGATTCGGACAGCTGCATCAAATCCATCGACCGCTGTGCCCAGCTCCTCCAGGAAATGGGCGCCTGCGACGTAGCCCAAGGCGTCGTCGATGTCTATCCGAAACCGCAGGCTACGACGCGCATCGCCTTTACGGCGGCTCAGGTCAACAAATTCCTGGGCACGGAAATCCCGGAAGCCGACATGGTCCATATCCTGGAAACGCTGCAGTTCGGCATTGAAAAAGACGGCGATACCTTGACGGCCGTCGTTCCCAGCTATCGCGGCGACTGCACGGAAATGCCGGACATCGCCGAAGAAGTAGCCCGCGTCTACGGCTATGAAAACATCCCGTCTACGCGCCCGGCCGCTCCCATTTCCAAAGGCGAAGCCGGCTTCCACCACGACGTAGGCGAAAAGATTTCGTCCATCCTCAGCAGCAGCGGCCTCAACGAAACGGTCACGTTCAGCTTCATGCACCCGGACCAGCTGAAGAAGCTCCTCTTCAAGGACGGCGATGCCGTATACAACGCCGTGCCCATCCTCAACCCGATTACGGAAGACTTCCCGCTCATGCGGACGACGCTGGTACCGACCTTGATGGATGTCCTGGTCCGCAACCAGGCCGTCAAGAATCCGTCTGTCGGCATCTACGAAATCGCACCGGTCTATCGGCCGAAACAGCTGCCCCTGACGGAACTGCCGGAACAGGAATTCTATGTCAGCGGCCTCCTCTACGGCCAGCGCACGCCTGCTGAATGGCCGGCCAAAGCGGAAAATTATGACTTCTATGACGTCAAGGGCCTCGTCGAAGCCGTCCTCCAGGGACTGGGCATCCAGGCCGACCTGGAAGTCTCCGACTGGGCGCTGCTCCATCCGGGCAAGGCTGCCCGCTACGTCAAAGACGGCAAAGTCCTCTGCGACTTCGGCGAACTCCACCCCAAGGCTATCGACAATTACGATGTCGCCGGCCCGGTCTATGTCTTTGAAATGCATATGGACGCTATCCTGCCCTTGGTCAACCTCCTGCCGGATTACCATAAAGTCGCCAAGTTCCCGGCATCGAGCCGCGACCTGGCCTTCCTGGCACCGCTGGCTACGGCCAATGCCGACATCGTCAGCGTCATCAAAGAAGACGGCGGCGACAACCTGGAAGCCGTCCACCTCTTCGACATGTACACGGGCAAACAGGTACCGCAGGGCTACAAGAGCCTGGCCTATTCCTTAGTCTTCCGTTCCGAAGAAGGGACCCTGACCGACGCCGACATCCAGGCCCCGGTCGACGCCATCGTCAAAGACCTGAAAGAAAAATTCGGCTGCGAATTGCGGTAGGGAGTGATTGGTTTGTAGTACAAAGTTTGTAGTTTGTAGAAGATGGCCTTTAATTTTTAACCATTTCACTGCAAACTAAAAACTACAAACTTCAAACTCAAAAAGGCGCTGTCTTTATGCGACAGCGCCTTTACCCATATTGTAAAAAAAGTAAAGTTGTGGTATGATGTAGAGCGTAATATGGTATTTTAGAGATATTCAGGCTCTACCGGCCCATAAGGAGGACATACTTAGAATGAACGTAACAGTGAATGAAGTAGACCAGCACAAAGTAACCCTGCACATTGAAGTGCCTGCTAAAGACGCTTCCAAACAGGCAGCAGCAGCTTGCAAGAACTTGGCAAGCCGTGTCAATATCCCGGGCTTCCGCAAGGGGAAAGCACCGCGCATGGTACTGGAAAGCTTCTTGGGCAAAGATGCTGTCAAACAGGAAGTTTTTGAAGCTATTGCCAATAAAGCCTACAGCGACGCCCTCGACCAGGAAGGCATCGTTCCTGTAACTGAACCGGAATTGAACGTCATTACCGACGAAAAAGGCAAAGACGTCGTATTTGAAGCTACGGTCACCAAGAAACCGGAAGTCAAACTCGGCGAATACAAGGGCATTACCGTTGCCAAAGACAAAGTCGACGTAACCGACGAAGACGTAGCCAAAGAACTGGCTAACCTCCAGAAACAGCATGCGAAACTCGTCGTAGCTCCGGAAGGCACGGAAATTGCAAAAGATGACTTCGCTGTCATCGATTTCAAAGGCACTGTCGACGGCGTCGCATTCGAAGGCGGCGAAGGCAAATCCTATCCGCTCCAGATCGGCTCCGGCAGCTTCATCCCGGGCTTTGAAGATCAGCTCATCGGCTGCAAAGCTGGCGACGAAAAAGACGTCAAAGTCACCTTCCCGGAAGATTACTTTGAAAAATCCCTGGCTGGCAAAGAAGCTGTCTTCGCCGTTAAAGTCAACGACGTAAAACGCAGCGAACTCCCGGCCATCGACGATGAATTCGCTAAAGAAGCCGGCAAATTCGACAGCGTCGACGACCTCAAAGCCGACATCCGCAAACGCCTCGAATCGAAAGCATCCTTCCAGGCTTTGGAAAAATTCAACTCTGAAGTCCTGAAGACGGCTGTCAACAATGCCGAAGTCGATATCCCGCAGGTCATGATCGACGACAAAATCGACCAGATGATCGAAGAACTGGCCATGAAACTGGAAACACAGCGCATGAGCCTCGACGATTATCTCAAATACATGAACCAGGATATGGACAAACTCAAAGAACATTACGCTGAACCGGCTAAAGAAAACGTAAAGATGGACCTCGTCCTCGAAGCTATCGCCAAAGCTGAAAACATCGAAGTCAAAGACATCGATCTCCAGGCTGAAATCATCACGATGGCTCAGAACTTCGGTGCCGATCCGAAAGAAGTCTACAAGATCATTTTGAAAGAACATCGCGTTCCCATGCTCGTACAGTCTGTCGGCCGTAAAAAAGCAGCCAGCTTCATCCTGAAAAATGCCGTCGACCCGAACGAAGACAAAAAAGAAGAAGCTAAAGCTGAAGACGCAAAGGCTGAAGACTAATCCCGGAAACGCATTCTCCGGAGGTGTTAGTTTTGACAAATATGTATGTACCCATCGTCGTCGAACAGACGGCACAAGGGGAACGGAGCTATGATATCTATTCCCGCCTGTTGAAAGACCGCATCGTCTTCCTCGGCGGCCCGATTGATGATACCGTTGCCAACAGCATCATCGCCCAGCTCCTTTTCCTGGAAGCAGAAAATCCTGACAAGGATATCCACTTATATATCAACAGTCCTGGCGGCGTCGTCACGGCAGGCATGGCCATCTACGATACCATGCAGTACATCAAGCCGGACGTCTCGACGATCTGCGTCGGTTCCGCTGCCAGCATGGCGTCGGTACTCCTAACGGCCGGTGCCAAGGGCAAACGCTTCGCCCTGCCGCATTCCCAGGTCATGATCCACCAGCCTCTCGGCGGTGTCCAGGGCCAGGCTACGGAAATCGAAATCCATGCCCGCGAAATCCTGCGCATGCGCAAGGAATTGAACGGTATCTTGTCTGAACACACAGGACAGCCCATTGACGTCATCCAGAAGGATACGGAACGGGATAATTTCATGACTGCCGAAGAAGCCAAGGAATACGGCCTCATCGATGAAATCCTGACCCGTCCGCTGCCGGATGAAACGAAATAGGACAGGAGGAAGACAAGATGAACGATAGGAATGATGAACCGCGTTGCAGTTTCTGCGGCCGGCCCCAGAGCGAAGTACAGAAGCTCATTGCCGGCCCGGGTGTCTATATCTGCGACGAATGTGTTGCCGTAGCGCAGCACATCATGGAAGAAGAAAAGGCGGAAGAAACGCCGGACTTCCAGCTCAAGGACCTGCCGACGCCGCATGAAATCAAGGCTACCCTTGATGAATACGTCATCGGCCAGGAAGCAGCCAAGAAGACCCTTTCCGTTGCAGTGTACAACCACTACAAGCGGCTCCAGACCAATTTCAGTGCCTCTGATGATGATGTAGAGCTCCAGAAGTCGAATATCGTCATGGTCGGCCCGACTGGGAGCGGCAAGACCCTCCTGGCCCAGACCCTGGCCCGCCTCCTCGATGTGCCCTTTGCCATCGCCGATGCGACGAGCCTGACCGAAGCCGGCTATGTCGGCGAAGACGTCGAAAACTGCCTGCTCAAGCTCATCCAGGCCGCTGATTACGATATTGCCAAAGCTGAACGGGGCATCATCTACATCGACGAAATCGATAAGATTGCCCGCAAATCGGAAAACCCGTCCATTACCCGTGACGTTTCCGGTGAAGGCGTCCAGCAGGCCTTGTTGAAGATCCTCGAAGGGACCGTTGCCGGCGTTCCGCCTCAGGGCGGCCGCAAGCATCCCCACCAGGAAATGCTCCAGATCGACACGACGAACATCCTGTTCATCTGCGGCGGCGCTTTCGATGGTATCGACAAGACCATCCTCAACCGTACGACGGACAAGAATATGGGTTTCGGTGCGGACATCCACTCCAAGTCCGAACACTCCATGGAATCGCTCCTCAAGGAAATCATCCCGACGGACCTCCAGAAGTTCGGCCTCATCCCGGAATTGATCGGCCGCCTGCCCGTATTGGTTACTCTCAATCCTCTCGATGAAGATGCGATGGTACACATCCTGACAGAACCGAAGAACGCCCTGGTCAAACAGTATCAGAAGATGCTGTCCATGGACGACGTAGATCTCGAATTTACGCCGGAAGCTCTCCAGGCCATTGCCAAGGAAGCGCTGCGGCGCAATACCGGTGCCCGCGGGCTTCGCTCCATCATCGAACGGATCATGCTCGATGTCATGTTTGATGTACCGAGCCGCGACGACGTAGCCAAGTGCATCGTCACGGAAAAATGCGTCAAAGAAGGCGCTGAGCCCGACCTCGTATTGAAAGAGGCAAAATGATATAATGTACAATAAAACTCATTTCTTAAACCGGAAATGAGTTTTATTTTTCCATAGAAGAAGGTGAAGTGTATGAACGAAAACGTTGTGCTCAACGAGCAAGATATCCTGGCCCTGCCTTTTGTCCCGCTCCGGGGCATCGTCGTCTATCCGAAGCTGGTCAGCCACATCGACATCGGCCGCGATACGTCCCTGGCTGCCGTCGACTACGCCATGGAACACGACCGGCAGCTCCTGGTAGCGACCCAGGTCGATGAAAACGAAGACAATCCGGGTTTTGACGATGTCTATACCATCGGCTGCCTGGTCAAGATTGAACAGCTCCTGCGCATGCCTGGCGGCCTGGTCCGCATCCTGGTCAACGGCATTTCCCGCGTCCGCATGCAGGGCTTTTCCCAGAAAGCCGATTACCTCGAAGGGGCTGCCGTCAAAGTGGCTGAAATCAGCCGCAACGAAGTCGAAGAAGAAGCCCTGCGCCGGGTCGTCCTCAAGCGGCTCCTGGACTGGATGGGCAATCTCCGCGACGGCGAAGAAGCCAGCGAAAATGCCAAGAACATCGACGAACCGGGCGTCCTGGCTGACTTCGCTGCATCCCAGCTGCCCTTGCGCCTGGTCATCCGCCAGCAGCTCCTGGAAACGGCTGACGTCGAAGCCCGCCTGCGCCGCATTGCGTCGCTCTTGGATACGGAAGTCGACATTGCCAACCTGGAATCGAAGCTGAACATGGAAGTCCGCGGCAAGATGGACCAGCAGCAGAAAGAATACTACCTGCGGGAAAAGATCAAGGCCATCCATGAAGAATTGGGCGACAAAGTCGACAAGGACACGGAAGTCCAGGAACTCCGCGACCAGATCAAGAAGATGAAGCTCGACGAAGACATCGAAAAGGCCCTGCTCAAGGAAGTGGACCGCCTCGACTCCATGCCGCCCATGATGGCGGAATCGGCCATCATCCGCACCTACCTCGACTGGGCCATGGCCCTTCCCTGGAAGAAGGAAACCAAGGACCGCCTGGACCTCAACGAAGCGCAGAAAGTCCTCGATGAAGACCATTACGGCCTGAAGAAGGTCAAAGACCGAATCATCGAATATTTAGCGGTCAAACAGCTGACGCACAGCCTGAAAGGGCCGATTCTCTGTTTTGTCGGTCCTCCGGGCACGGGCAAGACGAGTATCGCCAAATCCATCGCCCGGGCCATGAACCGCAAGTACGTCCGCATATCCCTGGGCGGCGTCCGCGATGAAGCTGAAATCCGCGGCCATCGCCGGACTTATATCGGTGCCCTGCCGGGCCGTATCCTGGCCGGTATGAAACAGGCCGGCGTCAAGAACCCGGTCTTCCTCCTCGACGAAATAGACAAGATGACGTCCGACATGCGCGGCGACCCGTCGTCGGCACTGCTGGAAGTCCTCGACCCGGAACAGAACAATACTTTCAGTGACCATTTCCTGGAACTGCCCTTCGACTTGTCGAAAGCCTTCTGGATCACGACGGCCAACGTCCTCGGCGATATTCCCCGGCCCCTCATGGACCGCATGGAAATCATCGACTTCACGAGTTATACAGAAGAAGAGAAGGTCCAGATCGCCAAGCGCTATCTGGTGCCGAAACAGATCAAAGAAAATGGCCTTAAACCGAGTCAGGCCAAGTTCTCCGACGCCGTTCTGCGCCATATCATCGAAGGCTATACGCGCGAATCGGGCGTCCGCAGCCTGGAAAAGACCATCGGTACGGTCTGCCGCCGTATCGGCAAATCCCTGCTCATGAACGACGAAGTACCGCTCAACGTCTCCGTCAAGAACCTGGAAAAACTGCTCGGTCCGGTCAAATTCCTGCCGGAAACGGTCCACAAAGACGACGAAGTCGGCATCGTCACCGGTATGGCCTGGACCCAGGTCGGCGGTGAAGTCCTGGAAACGGAAGCCGTTGCCGTCAAGGGCAAAGGGCGCCTGCTGCTCACGGGCCAGCTCGGCGACGTCATGAAGGAATCGGCTGAAGCCGGCGTGACCTACGTCCGCAGCCGGGCCGATGTCCTGGGCATTGATGCCGATTTCTACGCCAACATGGACTTGCACATCCACCTGCCCGAAGGAGCCATCCCTAAAGACGGTCCGTCGGCAGGCATCACCATGGCCACGGCCATTACGTCGGCCCTGACGGGCAAAGCCGTCCGCCACGACGTAGCCATGACCGGTGAAATCACGTTGCGCGGGACGGTCCTGCCCGTAGGGGGCATCAAGGAAAAAGTCATCGCCGCTCACCGGGCAGGCATCAAGAAGATCCTCTTGCCTGAAGAAAACAAGCGCGACATGGACGAAGTGCCGCAGTCGGTCAAAAAAGACGTCAAATTCGTCTTCGTTCACCATATGGATGAAGTGCTGGCTCAGGCACTGGTGAAGTCCTGATGGCTTCGTATGATATCATCAAGGCGGCCTATGCCACGACGGCGGTCCGCCGCGACCAGTACCCCGAAGGGAACGTGCCGGAAGTCGCCTTCCTCGGCCGTTCCAACGTCGGCAAGTCGAGCCTGATTAATTCCCTGTGCAACCACCGCGGCCTGGCCCGTGTCAGCGGCGCACCGGGGAAGACGCAGACTATCAACTACTTCAGCGCAGCCCTGCGGCGGCGCGATGAAGAAGAAGGGGAGCAGCGCCTGCCGTTCTACTTAGTCGACCTGCCGGGCTATGGCTTTGCCAAGACTGGCGGCAGGAACCGTGACATGTGGAGTGCCTTCATCGGCGAATACGTCACGCAGTCGCCGAACCTCTGCGTCCTCTGCCTGCTCGTCGACCTGCGCCATCCCGGCCTGGCCATCGACCAGCAGGCCTATGACTGGCTGGCCAGCGCCGGCGTTCCCCTGCAGATCGTAGGGACCAAGGCGGACAAGCTCAAGGCCAATGAAAAGAACCGCAACCTGGCCCAGCTCAATAAACTCTTCCCGTCAGACCGGCCGGCCCTGGCCTACTCGTCGCTAAAACGCGACGGCTTCGGCCCCCTGGCCAAGAACCTCTTTGAACGGGTGCTGGCCGTCAGCAGGTAGCAGTTAGCCGCTAGCCACGAACCACGAACCCCTAACTGCTAACCCCCTAAAAAGGGGCTGTCTTCAAAGGACAGCCCCTTTTTTGCTCCTTTTATAGCGAACGATGTTTCTAGTTGGCTTCATTAAGCGAAAGTGGTATAATGGATTTGATTTACATCGGCCAGATGGGAGGTTGTATAATCATGGCAGTAGTTTCGATTGACAGTGATGCTGATTTTTCTGTGAAAGTCCTTCATCAGCCGGGCATTGTCATCGCAGACTTCTGGGCTCCCTGGTGCGAACCGTGCAAGATGGTTCATTCGGAAATCAGCCAGGCTGCCGCGAATTTTGGCGATGCTGTGAAAGTAGTACGCATCAATGTCGATACGATGCGGAATATTGCCGAAAAATATGAAATCATGGCGGTTCCGACATTATTGTTCTTTAAGGGCGGTAAGCCACTCAAACGCATTATCGGCTATGCCTCGCAGGCGGAAATCAGCAAGTTCCTGGCATCTGTCGTAGCAGAAAACAAGGCTGCCGGTTTTGACAACAAAAATATTGGGATGATATAATTGAATTCAGAAACGAGAGGGACGGGACGACAGTTATTGTCTATTGTCGTTCCTGTATACAATGAACAGCCGAACATTGAGAAATTCTATGAAGAGGCGACGAAAGCCGCAGCGGCACTCGATATGGATTATGAAATCATCTTTGTCGACGACGGTTCTAAAGATGCAACGCCCCTCATCCTCAGCCGCTTGACCCAGCAGGATGAGCACGTGCGGGCTTTTATCCTGGCCCGTAACTTCGGCCATCAGCTGGCCATTACCTGCGGCATGGATCATGCCCTTGGCGACGCCGTCATCACCATGGATGGTGACTTGCAGCATCCGCCGTCGATGATTCCCGAATTGGTCCAGAAATGGCGCGAAGGCAACGACGTCGTCCAGACCATACGGGAAGCGACGGACGATGCGGGCTTCCTCAAGCGCATAACGTCGAAATGGTATTATCGTATACTGAATGCCGTATCCCCGGTCCACATCACACCAGGCGGGTCCGACTTCCGCCTCATCGATAAGCGGGTCCTGGAAACATTCAAGCAGTTCCGCGAACACGACCGTTTCATCCGCGGCCTCATCGGGGACATCGGTTACACACAGACTTTTATTCATTTCGTAGCACCCAAGCGTTATGCCGGGAAATCGAAGTTTTCCGTATGCAAGATGCTTCATTTTGCCCTGGACGGGATCATGGCCTATTCCAAGATTCCCCTGCGGGTTTCCTTTTATATCGGCATGCTGAGCGGTTTGTTGAGCCTGCTCCTGATTTTGCATGTCATCTATTGTAATATAATGGGCGAAGCCGTGCCGGGATGGACGACGACGATGATCGTCGACTGCCTGTTCAGTGGGTTCCAGCTCATTTTTATTGGTGTCATCGGAGAGTATATAGGACGTATATTTGAAGAGGTGAAACATAGGCCTCTGTATTGGCTGCGGGCTGAACTCGGCCAGCATAAAGACAGGTAGGAACGGTGCGTTGTATGGCCTTCGAGACAGAGAGGAGTATTTATGTGGAAAAAAATCAGTAAAGTTTGGATATTTGCCGCACTTTTCGTTTTTGCCGCACTGCCGGCGCTGGCAGCTTCTCCGCTGACCATTGGCAGCCGGGGCGATGAAGTCCGTTCGATTCAACAGATTCTTCGCAGTAAAGGCTACCGGGTCAATGTCAACGGCGTTTACACCAATGATACGGCGCGGGCCGTATCGCAGTATCAGAAAGATAAGAAAATCCAGGTCAGCGGTAAAGTCGGCGGCTGGACCTATTATCTCCTGACAGGCAATCGTTCCATGCTGCCGCCTAAGCCGGTCATGAAGAGAGGGCAGGGGACGCGCTTCAACAATGGCGCTATCAGCAAATACCGTCATTTCAGCGGCGGCGATGCTTTCGGCAACCAGCTGGTCGATTCGGCATACCAGTATTTGGGCATCCCTTACGTATTCGGCGGCAATACGCCGGCTGAAGGCTTCGACTGCTCAGGCTTTACGAAATATGTCTTTTCCCATAATGGCATCAATCTGCCGCGCCTGGCAGATGAACAATATGAAGTAGGCCAGCGGGTCCGCCGCAGCGAACTCATGCCGGGCGACCTGGTCTTCTTCACGACGTATGAACCGGGTGTATCCCATACGGGCATCTATGTCGGCAATAACAATTTCATCAGTGCCACCAGCAGTGGCGGCATCCGCGTAGACAGCCTCGACAGCGGCTATTGGTCGCCGCGCTATGTCGGTGCTACACGGGTCCGGAGATAGGCAAACTGGCTAGGAAACAGTCGTCCTCTAGCCTTTCCTTATACAACCGGGCTGTGAGATAAAAAATCACAAGAAAAGGTTGCCGAACAGGGGGAAATGAGCGTATAATTTTCCCATGTAGAAAGATATTTAGAGGGAGTGTTTACTATATGAAGTACATGACGGGTAATGAAATCCGCAAAGCCTATTTACAGTTCTTTAAGAGCAAGGAGCACTTGATCCTGCACAGTTTTCCGCTCATTCCGGAAAACGACCCCAGCCTGCTCCTCATCGGCGCCGGCATGGCACCGCTCAAACCATATTTCACGGGTAAGCTCGTACCGCCGTCGTACCGCGTCACGACGAGTCAGAAGTGCATCCGCACTGACGATATCGACAACGTAGGCCGTACGGCCCGTCACCATACGTTCTTTGAAATGCTGGGCAATTTCTCCTTTGGCAACTACTTTAAGAAAGAAGCCATTTCCTGGGCCTGGGAATTCCTGACCCAAGTCCTGGAACTGGATACGGATAAATTGTATGTCACCATCTATCCCGATGACAAAGAAGCCTATGACTACTGGCATAATATGATTGGCCTGGCTGACGAACGGATTTTCAAATTCGACGATAACTTCTGGGAAATCGGCGAAGGCCCGTGCGGTCCGGACAGTGAAATCTTCTATGACCTCGGCCCGGAACGAGGCTGCGGTAAACCGACGTGTACCGTCGGCTGCGACTGCGACCGCTACCTGGAAATCTGGAACCTCGTCTTCACCCAGTACAACCGCACTAAAGACGGCAAGTACGAACCGCTGGCCAAGAAGAACATCGATACGGGCTGCGGTCTGGAACGACTGGCTTCGGTCATCCAGCAGAAAGAATCGAACTTTGAAACGGACCTCATCTTCCCAATCATCGAAAAAGTCATCGCCATTTCCGGCGGCGACTACAATGACCCCCGTCAGAAGATGGCCATGAAGGTCATTGCTGACCATATCCGCGCCATTACCTTCATGATTTCCGATGGCATCCTGCCGTCCAATGAAGGCCGCGGCTACGTCCTGCGCCGTATCCTGCGCCGTGCCGTCCGCTTCGGCCGCCTCCTGGGCATCAAGGACCTCTTCCTGGCAGGTCTCGTCGATACGGTATTGGACATCCTCGGCGATGAATATCCGGAAACGCGGGAACACGAAGCCCTCATCAAACAGATCATCAATACAGAAGAAAAACAGTTCAGCGCTACCCTGGCACAGGGCATGGAACTGCTCAACGATATGATGGCCCATGTGGGCGACGACAAAGTCCTCACTGGCGCTGAAGTCTTCAAACTCTACGATACGTATGGCTTCCCCATGGAACTGACCGAAGAAATCGCCGGCGAACAGGGCTTCAAAGTCGATAAAGACGGCTTCCAGGAAGCATGAAGGAACAGCAGGAACGGGCCCGCGCTGCCCATACCAAAGTATCGGCCAAAGTCGCTACGCCGGATACGACCAAGCTGGACCAGTCGAAACTGGTCAACGACGAAACGGCTGTCAAAGCGACGATTGCCATGCTCGGCAAGGAAGGCGTCGAAATCAGCGAAGCCCGCGACGGCCAGGAAGTGACGATCATCCTCGACGACAACCCCTTCCATGCCGAAGGCGGCGGTCAGCTCAGCGATACAGGCGTCCTCTGTGCTGCTGAAGGCAAGGCACAGGTCACTGATGCCCAGGCTCTGCCCAATGGCCTGGTATACCTCATCGCTGAAATCACTGAAGGCGTCCTCCGCACGGACGATGCCGTCGATATCGCTGTCGACAAGCAGCGTCATATGAACCTGGCCCGCAACCATACGGCAACACACCTCTTGCAGGCTGCCCTGCGCAAAGTCCTGGGCAATCACGTCAACCAGGCCGGCTCACTGGTCACACCGGACCACCTGCGTTTCGACTTCACCCATTTCTCGCCGGTCACGCAGGATGAACTGGATAAGATCGAAGCCCTGGTCAACGAAGAAATCCTCAAGGCCGTCCCCGTCACCATCGAAGAAATGGCCCTCGATGCGGCCAAAGAAAAGGGCGCTATGGCCTTGTTCGGTGAAAAATACGGCGATATCGTCCGCGTCGTCTCCGTCGACGACTTCAGCTGCGAACTCTGCGGCGGCTCTCATGTGGCCAACACGTCGGTCATCGGTACGTTCCGCATTACCAGCGAAACCGGGACTGGCTCCGGCGTCCGCCGTATCGAAGCCGTTACCGGTCCGGCTGCCCTCAAGCTGGCTAAGGATGAATCGCAGGAACTGCAGCAGCTGGCAGGCCTCTTGAAAGGCAAGGTCAGCGATGCACCGGCCAAACTGGAAGCTCTCCTGGCCCAGCTCAAGGATACGGAAAAAGAATTGGCTCAGCTCAAGAAAGACGCAGCCCTGTCCGATATGGACAGCATCCTGGCAGCTAAAGAAGATATCGGCGGCGTTCCTGTCGTCGCAGCCGTCGCTCAGGCTGATTCTATGGATAACCTGCGCGACCTGGCTGATACGGTCCTCGACAAGCTCGGCAGCGGCGTCGTCCTCTTGGGGATGACCAATGGCGATAAAGTCAACTTCGTCTGCAAAGTCGCCAAGAGCGATACCAAGAAAGGCCTCCATGCCGGCAAGATCATCAAAGCTGCTGCTCAGGCAGCTGGCGGCAATGGCGGCGGCCGTCCCGATATGGCCCAGGCCGGCGGCAAGGAACCGGAAAAATTGGGCGATGCCCTTAAAGCCGGTGCCGCAGCCGTACGCGATATGTTAGCATAAATTTTTGGCAGTCATGCCAGTTGAATAAAAAGGATGTGAGTGAACATGGCAGTAAGCGACGAAACGATGATTATGCAAAACCGAAGTGAAGAACAGACCGTTGCATCCATGATTCTGGAAGATGTATATCACGCATTGGAAGAAAAAGGATACAACCCGATTAATCAGATCGTAGGCTATCTCCTGTCCGGTGACCCGACGTATATCACGAGCCACAACAATGCTCGCAGCAATATCCGGCGCATCGAACGAGATGAACTCATCGAAGAATTAGTCCGTTCGTACGTCAAACAGCACAACTTATAGGAGACATATGAGAATTTTAGGACTCGATGTCGGTTCCAAGACCATCGGTGTCGCCTGCAGCGATGCCTTGCTGATTACGGCCCAGGGCGTAGAAACGATCCGCCGTAAATCCGATGAAGCAGACTTTGCCCGTCTGCGCGAACTGATCAAAGAAAAAGAAGTACACCGCATCGTCGTAGGCAAGCCGCGTCATATGAACGGTGACTACAGCGATAATATGAAAAAAATCGAAGAATTCGTCGAACGATTCCAGCAAACCGTCCCGGATATAGACATTGTCTATTGGGATGAACGCCTGACGACCGTTATGGCCCAGAATGTATTAAAGGAAGGCAATGTGCGGCGCGAAAAGCGCAAGCAGTTTGTCGATAAAATGGCAGCAATCCTTATTTTACAGAATTATTTAGACGCTCATGCTCATTAAGGAGGACTACTATGTCGGAAGAAATGAACAACGAATTGGAAGAAGTCATCATCGTGACCGCTACGGATGACCAAGGCAACGAAGTGGAATATCAGGAAGTACAGCGCCTCGACCTCGATGGTAAAGTATTCACCCTGCTCGTCGAAGTCACGGAAGACGAAGAAGGCGGCGATGCCATCATCGCCCGCGTCGACCAGGAAGACGGCGAAGACGTCTACGTCGCACCGACGGACGAAGAGTTCGACGCAGCCAATGCAAAATTCGATGAACTCTTAGATAAGTAATTGAAGGGGCCCTGCATGAAGGTTTCGGCCATCATGCAAGGCCTTTTTGCTTTATCGTTCATCGTTCGTCGTTCATCGTGATGGGATGCTTTTTTTCGACCTACGAGGAACGACCTACGAGGAACGAAAAAAGGAGGTCCCATGGATTTACCGTCGATACAGCAGCTGCGGAATTTCGTCATTTACGGGAAGTATGGAAATTTCACGACGGCTGCCAATGCCGCCAACATTACCCAGTCGGCTTTCAGTGCGCAGATGAAGAAACTGGAAGACCTCGTCGGCGTCCGCCTCATCGAGCGCTCGAACAGGGGAAGTCACTTGACGCCGGCTGGCAAGATGTTCTACACGAAAATAGCCCGCATTTTAGGTGAATTAGAAGAAGCCATGAGCGAACTGCCAGGGCGGACAGGGAAGACCCAGCCCCTGTCGGTGGGAATCATGCTGTCCTTAGGCGACGTCCACATGAACCGCCACCTCGCTTATTTCCAGGAGCACCACAGCGGCGCTTCTTTCCGGGTCTACAACCTGGAAGTCCGGGAGATGATCCAATGGCTGAAAGACGATAAACTGGATATCGTGTCCCTCTTTTATCTGCCGGCACTGCACCTGGAAGACTACGAGAAGGTCTTTTTTGGCATCGAGAACCTCGTCTATTACGGGCCGAACCTGGATCTGCCGGAACATGCCGTGACGCCTCAATACGTGGCATCCCAGCCGTTGGCGCAATATTCGCCGCAATACGAAATGAATAACTACATCAATCACTATTTCACGGCCCATGCCTGCCCGCCTCAGGAAACGCAGGCCTGGTTCTCTACGCCCTATGCCATGATGAACTATTGCCAGCAGAACCGCATCGGAGCTATCCTGCCGGAACGATTCCTCCAGGCCATGGGCATCACCCAGGGCTACTGTGCATTGGAACCGCCGCTGCGCTTGCCCTGTTATCTGGTCTATAAGAAGGACAATCCCAAGTACGCGACGATACAGGTCTTCGTCGACTATATCCGTCGCGTGTATCATATCAAAAAATAATGATAAAGGTATCTGCCATCGTAAAAAACGATGACAGGTATCTTTTTTTTGCGTTATACAAGATAGGAGAGAAGGTGTAGAATCTAGCTTGCAAATACGAAAGGAGCAGTGAATACAGAATGTCGAATCAATCACTTTGGAACAAAGACTTCCTTCTCGACACAGGTATCAATTTTGTAGTCTATCTCATTTATTATTTATTGATGGTTATTATCGCCGTCGTCGCCAAAGACCAGCTTCATGCTTCTCTCGGTGAAGCCGGCCTGGCTTCGGGCATCTTCATCGTCGGCACTTTGCTGGCCCGCTTGCAGTTCGGCAAAGCTATTGAATTGTATGGCCGCCGCAAATCGTTATATGGCGGGATCATCCTTTATTTTGTAACGACGTTATTATATTTTTATATTCCCAATCTCGCTATTCTCTTTGCTATCCGCTTCCTCAACGGCATGGCCTATGGCATCGTCTCGACAGCGACGAACACGATTGTCGCTTCCTGTATTCCTGCCGATAAGCGGGGTGAAGGCATCAACTACTACGGCCTGAGCACTAGCCTGGCCGCTGCCGTCGGACCTTTCCTGGGCATGTTCCTCATCGTCGTCACGAACTTCACCTTTATCATCACCCTCTGCGCCATCCTCGTCGGCTTGTGCATGATTGGCTGCATCGCCCTCCACATCGACGAAATTACCCTCACGTCTGAACAGGTGGCCAAGATGAAAGCCATGAGCCTCGACAATTACGTCGAATATCGCGTCATGGTCATCTCCATCATCGGCTTCTTCATGGGCTTCGCTTATTCCAGCGTCCTGACTTTCCTGGCCGCTTATGCCCGTGAAATCAACCTGGTCCAGGCCGGCACGTTCTTCTTCGTCGTCTATGCCGTCGTCATCACCATCACCCGTCCGATGACGGGCGTCATCTTCGACCATAAAGGCGAAAATTACGTCCTCTATCCCTGCTACATCTGCCTGGCCATCGGCTTGTTCCTCCTCAGCATCACCGGTGCTTCGTGGCAGCTTCTCTTATCGGGCGTCTTCGTCGGCCTCGGCTATGGCACGTTCATGTCCAACGGTCAGGCAGTCTGCATCAAACTGACTCCGTCGTACCGCATCAGCGTCGCCCTGTCGACGTACTTCGTCGCCCTCGACCTTGGCATCGGCGTAGGCCCGTATGTCCTCGGCAGCCTCCACGGCCTGCTCACGTTCCCCCAGCTCTATGCCGTCGCTGCTATCGTAGCCATTGCCTGCTTTGCCATGTACTACATTTTCTACGGACGCAAGATCAACCTCATCAACCGGGCCGTCCGCATCTACATCCACGCATAATACGTAATTACAATAGATCCTATCCCCAGATTCGAGGGCTTGTCGTACGACGACAAGCCCTCTTCACGTTGTTAGCCCCTAGCCACGAACCACTTTTTTCAGTTATAATGGATAGAAAAAGAGGGGGGAGAGATGATGAACATCAAGACGAAAATCCTGGCCGGCCTGGCCTGTATCTGTCTGATACTGACAGTCTTTTTCTGGCCTGGCAAAGAGGAAGATGCCTATAGTTCCGACGTCGTCAGGGAAGCGGAAGACGTGAGCGAGCGGGAAACGGAAATGCTGGCACCTGATGAGGTCCTGCAGGCTCCCGATGGAAGGGACATACGCTTGCAGGCTCTGTATAACCAAAAGCCGGTCTGCCTCTTTTTCTGGGCATCCTGGAGCAGCGACAGCCTGCGCCAGCTGGCCATCCTGGAAAAGGCCTGTGTCCAGTACGGCCAGGATGTCTATTTCGTGACCATCCCCGTCGGACCGGATACAGCAGATAGCCGGGCCTATATCCACCAGCAGGGATATGCCCTGCCCGTATACAGCACACAGAAACAGATGCTCCATGACTATGGCGTCCATCAGGTACCGCAGCTTATCTTCATCGCCTGCGGCGGCCAGATGACGCGCCCCTTTAATACCGTATTGAATGAGCGCCAGGTGACATACGAAATCAAAAAAAATGCTGAAATAATTTTCCCATACCCCTTGCCAAATAGGGAAAAGTAAGTTATAATAAACAAGTCGCACAGAGAAGTACAAAATATGGGCGGTTAGCTCAGTTGGTTAGAGTATCTCGTTGACATCGAGGGGGTCGATGGTTCGAATCCATTACCGCCCACCATATTGTGTGTGAAAAAAGAGCTGTCTTTATAGACAGCTCTTTTTTGTGGCTAGTGGCTAGTTGTTCGTGGCTAATACTTAGTGCTTTTACGAGCCACTAGCTACGAACCACGAGCCATGAGCCATGAGCCACGAGCCACGAGCCACAAACCACTATCATACTCTATTCTTAAAAGTTATTGGTAAAAGTTTCACAAATGTAGTATCCTGTACATGTGATTCGGGTTGGACGGAATCTTTTGGGATCCGTACCGTAAAAAATCCGGGTCAACTATTATCATAATTTCATAGCATATCGCTTGGATCGAAAGACCGGGACGAATTCTTGTAAACGTAGGCTTTTTACGCGCATTCCCGAGAGGAATGCGCTTTTTTTTGAGGGAGTTATCATGCGTTTAGGTATTATCGGCGCCGGCAGAGTCGGCGCTTCTTTTGTATTAGCTTTTCCTTCCGATGTCGAAGGAATCCTTTGTTCCACAGAAGAACATACACGTCAAATGGCCCGCCGCCTCCATGCTGCTGCCTATACCGACGGTGCTGAACTCGCACGGCACTGCGATGTCCTCCTGCTCACAGTACGCGACGATGCCCTGGCTCCCGTTAGCCGGGAATTGGCCGCTTCCCTGACAGGGGATGCGCTGCCGCCTCAGACCTGTATATTTCACTGCAGTGGAGCTATGGATTTATCGCCTCTTGAGCCCCTTTCACGGTTGGGGTATCCTGTCGGCAGCCTTCATCCGCTGCAAAGCTTTGCCGAACCTTCGGCAGACCGCCTGAAGGGAATCTACATGGCCGTCGATGGTGATGAACGGGCCAAGGCCGTTGCGGCAGATCTGGTCCGGACTTTGGGCAGTACGCCTTTTTTCGTACCCCCTGAAGACCGCATGCTCTATCATGCTGCGGCCTGCTTCTGCTCCAACTACGTCGTGACAGCCCTGGCCATTGCCCAGAAGCTCATAAGCCGCTGGACCGGCAGTGCCGGCGCTGCATCCCAGGCGCTGCGGCCCCTCGTCGAAGGGACGATGGACAATGTCCGCCAGCGTCCGCTGTGGCAGACGGCTTTGACCGGCCCTGTGTCCCGCGGAGATGCCGGGACCGTTGCCAAACACCTGGCCGTCATGCCGGAGAAATGGCTCCAGCCCTATTGTGCTTTTGGCTGTGCCGCTGCAGACTTAGCCTTAGAAAACGAAACGATTACAGAGAAACAGCATGACACGCTGACAAGAATCCTTGCGATGGCGGAAGGAGTTCACCATGAACAAGAAAGTAACCAATCTGACCATTAAGAAAATGAAACAGGAAGGCACGCCGATTTCCATGATTACGGCCTATGACTACATCATGGCCCAGAACGTCGATGAAGCCGGTATCGACATGATCCTTGTCGGCGATTCCCTGGGCAATGTCGTCATGGGTCATACGTCGACACTGCCGGTGACTATGGAAGATATGATCCACCATACGGCGGCTGTCGTCCGCGGCGTCAAACGGGCTCTGGTCGTCGGCGACATGCCCTTCATGAGCTATCAGGAAAGCACCCAGCAGGCCCTGCACAATGCCGGCCGGCTCATGAAAGAAACGGGCTGCGATGCCGTCAAGCTCGAAGGTGGCGCCAGTGTCTGCGAAGCCGTCAAAGCCATGACGACGGCCGGTATCCCCGTCGTCGGCCACATCGGCCTGACGCCGCAGTCCGTCCATCAGCTCGGCGGCTTCCGCGTCCAGGGCAAGAACAGCGAAACGGCTAAGCAACTGATTGCCGACGCCTTGAAGCTGGAAGAAGCCGGCGCCTTCGCCATCACATTGGAATGTGTCCCGACAGATATCGCCACGGAAATCACCAAAGCCCTGCATACGGCGGCTACCATCGGCATCGGGGCTGGCAACGGCACCGATGGCCAGGTCCTGGTCTGCACGGACCTCCTGGGCATGAGCAATGGCTTCCGCCCGAAATTCGTCAAGACCTATGCCGATCTCCATCAGACCATCGTCGATGCCGTAGGCCGGTACATCCACGATGTCAAGGACCGCAGCTTCCCCGACGAAGCCCACGGCTTCGCCGTAGACCCGGAAGTCGTCAAAGCCATGAAAGAATAGGGGAAAGGCAGCCGTCAGCAGTTAGCGTTGTAGGGGCTCGCACGTGGCGAGCCCGCCAGGTAT
This sequence comes from Megasphaera sp. NM10, assembly GCF_000417505.1. GTDB lineage: Bacteria > Bacillota > Negativicutes > Veillonellales > Megasphaeraceae > Megasphaera > Megasphaera intestinihominis. The sequence goes on along the minus strand of NZ_APHY01000022.1, from coordinate 57,158 downwards.
ATGTGAGATACTAATGAACCGGATTTGCTTGAACGGGCGCCCCACGTGGTCGCCCCTACAGAAAAAGGGCTTGTCGTCGTGCGACAAGCCCTTTTTATACCATTTATTTATATTATGGAAGCACGTCTTGCTATACAGTCATGAAGCATATCCAGATGGTATATTCTGTTTGACTTGTGTATATAATCATTGTACAATAAACTCAAGAAATAGAAACGAACAAAAGAGGTCGTATGTCCGAACGCACGCGTATCGCCGCCAGACATAAACGGGGGTATGCGGCGTTTTTTTTCTTGACGACCTGACATAGGAGGCTATGCTTCATGAAGCATGATCTACATGACGTGTGTATGCAGATACGGCGGGATACGGTGCGGTCCATTTACCGTGCCGGTTCCGGTCATCCTGGCAGCTCTCTATCGGCTGTCGAAATCATGGCCACACTTTATTTTACAGATGTCTTTACCTGTTTTCCTGACCGGCCCCATGCGCCGGAACGGGACCGTTTTGTCTTATCCAAGGGCCATGCGGCCCCGGCTTATTACAGCATTTTGGCCCATAAGGGCTATTTCCCCCTGGCCTTGCTCGATACGCTGCGGACGGTTGGCAGTGCCCTCCAGGGCCATCCCAATTTGGAAAAACTGCCCTGTCTCGACTGCGCTGTCGGCTCTTTAGGCCAAGGCCTGTCCATTGCCAACGGCATTGCCCTGGCCTTGAAACTGCGCCATGAAACACCGGAAGTCTTCTGTCTCATCGGCGATGGGGAACAGCAGGAAGGCCAGATTTGGGAAGCTGCCGCTTTTGCCTCACAGCACCATTTGGACAATGTTTGTCTGATTGTCGATTGCAATGGCCTGCAGCTCGTCGATTCCTTGGTGTCGATCAAGAATATGGAACCGATGGATGCGAAATGGGAAAGTTTCGGCTGGCATGTCCTCCGCGTGGATGGCCACGATACAGATGCCCTGTACGACGCTTATGGCGCTGCCAAGGCCTATCGCGGCAAGCCGACGGTCATCCTGGCCCATACGGTCAAGGGGAAGGGTGTATCATATATGGAAAATCAAGCGAAATGGCACGGTGCGGCGCCGGATGAAGCCCAGTACCGCCTGGCCATGGATGAACTGACAACGGAGGTGCCGTAATGGAACGAGTACCGATGCGCGACGGCTATGGGAAGGCCCTGCTGGAACTGTGCCGCCTTCACGACGATGTCCTCGTCCTCGATGCGGACGTCGCCAAATCGACGCGGACCGAATGGATCCGCCAGGAATATCCTGAAAAATATATCAATGTCGGCATATCGGAACAAGACCTGGTCGGTACGGCAGCCGGCCTGTCGCTGACGGGCTTCGTCCCCTTCATTTCGACATACGGCGTCTTTTTGACAGGCCGGGCGTGGGGACAGATACGCAATACGGTCTGTTATAATAATCTCAACGTCAAGCTCGGCGGCGCCCATGCCGGCATTTCCGTCGGCCCTGACGGCGCTACCCATCAGGCTCTGGAGGACATCGCCCTCATGCGGGTCATTCCCCATATGATGGTCATTACGCCTTGTGACTGGTGGGAAACGTATAAGGCGACGATGGCCGTCTATGATATCAAAGGGCCGTCATATGTCCGCTTTGGCCGCAATCCGGCGCCCGTCGTCACCGATAAGGATACGCCTTTTGACCTCTATAAGGCGGCCATCTTCCGGGATGGGAGTGATGTGACCCTCTTCGCCAACGGCTCATGGTCCATGAAGCCCTGACGGCGGCGGATGAACTGGCCCGGGAAGGTATTTCGGCCCGCGTCGTCAACATCCACACGGTCAAACCGCTGGACCTGGATACGGTCTGTACTTGTGCGGCTGAAACGGGGGCCGTCGTCGTCTGTGAAGAACATCAAATCATGGGCGGTCTGGGAGGGGCCATCTGCGAAGCCCTGGCCCAGTACTGCTGTGTCCCAGTAGAACTCGTCGGCATCCAGGACCGCTTCGGCGAATCGGGGAAACCGGATGACCTCCTGAAAGCCTATAATCTCTCGGCCAGCGACGTCATCCAGGCCGTCCATAACGTGTTGAAGAGGAAGTAAAGTGGCTCGTGGTTCGTGACTCGCAGCCTCCCCTTGAGAGGGGAGGTGGCCTGAAAGGCCGGAGAGGTTAAATTTAATACCATCCGCTAACAATGGACCAGAAAGGGCCGCCCTTTGGGACGGCCCCTACGATGAAATAGGCTGTCGCACGTGCGACAGCCTATTTTGTCATGCTAAGTCCGTATAGAATTTTGCGATGTATGCAAAATCGGTAATTCGTTGTTCCTTTATCGTTAACTGATGTATAATAGGAATAACTACTTTTTGGAGGCGAGTTATCTTGTATACGAAAGCGTTATTGACCGACCTGTACCAGTTGACCATGATGCAGGGCTTATTTTTTGAAGGCAAGCACGAACAGCAATGCGTGTTTGACCGCTATTACCGGACCAATCCCTTCCAGGGGGGCTATACGGTCGTGGCCGGGCTGGAACATCTCATCGATTATGTACACAATATACATTTCAGTGACGACGACCTGGCCTATCTGAAGAGCACCGGTTTTTTCCAGGACAAATTCCTCGATTACCTGAAAGACCTGCGCTTTACGGGCGACATCTATGCCATGCCCGAAGGGACCGTCGCCTTTCCTCAGGAAGTGCTCCTGCGCGTCCAGACCAAGAAGGACGAAGCCTTACTGTTAGAAACGTGCATGTCCATGATCATGAACCATGAAAGCCTCATTGCCACCAAGGCTCGCCGCGTCCGGACGGTGGCTGGTAAGGACAACCTCATGGAATTCGGCCTGCGCCGGGCCCAGGGGAAATCGGCCGGTGTTTACGGCGCCCGTTCGGCCATGATCGGCGGCTTTAACGGGACCAGCAACGTCCTGGCTGGCGCCAAATTCGGCATGCCCGTCTTAGGGACCATGGCTCACAGCTGGGTCATGAGCTTCTCGTCGGAACTGGAAGCTTTCCGCGCCTATGCCCGCCAGTACCCGAACAACCTCATCCTCCTGGCCGATACATATAATACGCTGAAACAGGGCGTCCCCGATGCCATTACGATCTTCAAGGAAATGAAGGCTGCCGGCACCCTGCCCAAGGCTTATGGTATCCGCCTGGATAGCGGCGACCTGGCTTATTTATCGAAAGAAGCCCATAAGATGTTTGCCGATGCAGGCTTCCCGGATGCCATCATTGCGGCCTCGAATGACCTCGATGAAAACCTCATTTCCGAATTGAAAGCCCAGGGCTGCGCCATCAACTCCTGGGGTGTCGGCACGAACTTGATTACGGCCAAGGACAGTCCGTCCCTGGGCGGCGTCTTCAAACTCGTCGGCCAGTATGACGATGGCAAATTCGTGCCGAAGATCAAGATGAGCGACAATGCCGAAAAGATTTCCAATCCGGGCCTGAAGAACGTCCTGCGCATTTACGATAAAGATACGGGGAAAATGAAAGCTGACATCATCATCCTCGAAGGTGAAAGCATTGACGAATCGAAAGACCTGCTCCTCCAGAGCGATAAGGCACCGTGGCGCTCGCGGACGATTCCTGGCGGGACTTACCGTGTCCAGAAGATGCTCTTCCCTATTTTCCAGAAAGGCGAACTGGTCTATCAGAAACCGGACCTCAAAACCATCATGGCCTATGCAGACCAGCAGGTCCAGACTTTGTGGCCCGAATACCTGCGCCTGGTCAACCCGGAAGAAATGTGGGTCCAGCGCAGCAGCAAGCTGTCGGCTTTGCGCGATAAAGTCTTGAAAGAAGAATCGGCTCATTTCTTTTAGGGAGATGATTCCATGAAGGGAGCTATCATCGGCGATATTGCCGGCTCCATCTATGAATTCGATGAAACCGCGGAATCCCTGGATTTTCCTTTATTCGTTAAAAACAGCCGTTTTACCGATGATACGGTGACGACTGTAGCCGTAGCGGCAGCCCTGATGGAGGGGAAGGCATCCTGCTGCGGCTATATCGAACCCTTGCGGCGCCAGCTCCGCTACTGGTGCCGGAAATATCCCGACGCCGGTTTTGGCGGCCTGTTCCGCCGCTGGTTCCTGGCCGACGAGGCACCGGCTTACGGCAGCTATGGCAATGGGGCGGCTATGCGCGTCAGCCCGGCTGGCTGGATTGCCGATACTCTGGAGGAAGCCCAGGCGCTGGCAGAGCTGACAGCCGTCGTCAGCCATGACCATCCCCAAGCCATCAAGGGTGCCATTGCCGTGGCGTCGGCTATCTTCCTGGCCCGGCAGGGGAAGGAGAAAGAGGCGATTGCCGCATATCTGCGGTCGCATTTCTATGATCTGTCCCGGACACTGGCCCAGATACGGCCGTCTTATGGCTTTACCTGCACGACGGACGATAGTGTGCCAGAAGCCATCGAATGTTTCCTGGAAGGGACGGACTATGAAGATACGATCCGCAAGGCGATTTGGCTCAACGGCGATACGGATACGCAGGCAGCCATTGCCGGCAGCATTGCCGAAGCCTATTATGGCGTGCCCGATGCCTTGTGGCAGCAGGCCCTGCCATATGTCGGTGACGAAGAAATGAAGGGTGTCATTCGACAGTTCTATGAAAACTATATTGGTTCGAGGGGGAACTCTTTTGATTTCAACAGAGACAAGCAAGAAATATGAAAAACTCCAGCAGATCTTAAAGGACATGGGCAGTGTCGTCGTCGGCTTTTCCGGCGGCGTCGACAGCACCTTCCTGACCTATGCGGCTCACCAGGCTCTGGGGGACCGGGTCCTGGCCGTGACGGCCGTTTCGGCGACCCTGCCGGGCAGTGAAGCGGCTGATGCCAAGGCCATGGCCAAGGTTATCGGCGTCGAACACCGCCTGGCCCATTCGACGGAATTCGAGGACCCGGACTTCGTCCAGAATCCGCCAGATCGCTGCTATATCTGCAAGAAAATACGCTTTACGTCGCTCGTGGCCCTGGCCAAGGCCGAAGGCTATCAGTGGGTCGTCGACGGGGGGAATGTCGATGACCTCGGTGATTACCGGCCGGGTATGAAAGCCCTGCAGGAATTATCCGACGCCGTCCGCAGCCCGATGATCGAAGCAGGCCTGGCCAAGGCGGATATCCGGGCTTTGTCGAAGGAATTCGGCCTCCAGACCTGGAATAAGCAGAGCGCTGCCTGCCTGGCCAGCCGCGTCCCGTATGGCGTGGAACTGACGCCGCACCGCCTGGCTCAGATCGATGCGGCCGAAGCCGCCGTAGCGCCTTACGTCCAGGGGTCCCTGCGCGTCCGCTATCACGGCGATGTAGCCCGCATCGAAGTCGCCGTCGATGAAATCCCGTCGGTCCTGGCTCATCGGGAGGAAATCGTCCGGGCCATCAAGGATACGGGCTTTACGTACGTCACCCTCGATTTGGGCGGCTATGAAATGGGCAGCCTGAACGACGTAATCCATACTGATGAGGAAGTAAAGTGATATGGCTATTTCCAAGAAAGTAAAAGATGAAATGCTGCAGCGGTTCCAGGACCAGTACGGTATCATGAAACCGGCTCTGCACTATAATTCTCCTTTTGAATTGATGATTGCCGTCATCTTGTCGGCCCAATGTACGGATGAACGGGTCAATATCGTGACGGCCGGCATGTTCCCGGAATATAACACGCCGGAAAAGATGCTGACCCTGGGGACAGCGGGACTGGAAGAAAAGATACGGACCTGCGGCCTCTATCGCAGCAAGGCCAAGAATATCCTGGCCAACTGTGCCATCCTTTGTGAAAAATATCATGGCCAAGTGCCGCAGACTTTCGATGAGCTGGTGAAACTGCCCGGCGTCGGCCGCAAGACGGCCAATGTCCTGGTCAGTATTTTGTTCAATACGCCGGCCATTGCTGTCGATACCCACGTCTTCCGTGTGTCCAACCGTCTGCAGCTGGCCCAAGGGACGACGCCGCTGGAAGTCGAAAAGGGCCTGCAGAAGGCCATTCCCAAGGAATGGTGGAGCCGGGCCCATCATTGGCTCATCTGGCATGGCCGCCGGGTCTGCAAAGCCCGCAAGCCTTTATGCGACAACTGCTTTTTGGCTGACCTTTGTCCCAGTTGTCAGAAGTAAAACGTTAAATCAAAATAAATACATTGACAAGTCGTTAAAAATTTTATAAAATAACACCAATACAGACAAATTTCATAAGTTATATCGAGAGCAGCTGAGGGACGGGCCCGATGACGCTGCGGCAACCTGCCTAAGGTAAGGTGCCAATTCCTACAGGCTATTCCTGAAAGATATCATTATGACTGAGGCGCAGCTTGGAGGCAGCGCCTCTTTTCTTTTGGCGTATTATGTACTTATTTTCACATCATTCAATCATTCTTAGGGGGTATTTTCATGAACAACAACTCTTCTGGCGGCAAGGCTATCCGGGGGCTGGATGTGCTCATCCTGGGATTCGCCTTCTTTGCCACCTATTTTGGCGCCGGCAATTTGATTTTCCCGCCCCAGCTCGGTTTGAACAGCGGCAGCGATTTCCTGTCCGGCCTGGCTGGCCTGACCTTTTCGGGTATTTTTCTTCCTATCTTCACGCTCATCGTCATCGGCCTCAACGGCGACGTCCACTCCATTACTGAACGGGTAGGGAAGAATACGTATAACGTCCTCCTGGCAGCCCTCATGCTGGTCTGTACCTTCGTTTCCATTCCCCGTACGTGTGCGACGGCCATCCAGCTCGGCATCCAGGGCAACCTGCCGGCAGCACCGTTCATCCCGCTGGTCATCGCCTATTTCGTCATCAGCTTCTTCTTTGTTGCCGACCAGAACAACGTCATGGACCGCATGGGCAAATACCTGACGCCGCTCCTGGCCCTGATCCTGGTCATCGTCGCCTTCGTCGGCATCTTCAATCCCCTGGGGACACCCGTCGCTCCGGCTGTGGACCATCCCTTCGTCAATGCCTTCCTCGGCGGCTATAACACGGGCGACGTCCTGGTCAGCTTCATCATGGCAGCTGTCTTCATCAGCTCCATTTACGGCAAGGGCTATACGACCGTCGGCCAGCGCAATAAAGTGCTCATCTACTGTGGCATCGTTTCCTTCGTCCTGCTGCTCATCATTTACGGCAGCCTGCTCTACATGGGCGCCTGCGTCAGCGGTGACTATGCGCAGAACATCGGCCGTGCGGAACTCCTGGTCGCCATCATCCAGCGCGTCGGCACGTGGGTCATGGTTCCCATGGGCATCGCCGTCGTCCTGGCCTGCCTGACGACAGCCATCGGTCAGATTGCCGCCGTTGCCGAATTCACCAGCACGGCTACGGGCAACCGCATCAGCTATAAGCAAGTCGCCGTCGCCTGCTGCATCTTGTCGGCCCTGACGGCCCTCCTCGGCGTCGACGGTATCGTCACCTACATCGGCTGGATTTTCGGCGTCTGCTATCCGCCGTGCCTGGCCCTCCTGGTCCTGGGCATCATCGGCCGCTTCATGCCCAACAACGGTGCTTACAAAGGCTCTGTCTACCTGGTCACGCTCTTCGCCCTTTTGGAATCCCTGCCGGGTCTGAGCAGCCTGGGCTTTGCTAAAGCCATCGTCGCCGCTACGCCCCTGTCCACATACGGTTTCGGCTGGATCGTCCCCTTTATCATCGGCCTCATCGGCGGCTCCATCATCGGTCATTTCGTATCCGCCTCAGAACCCGTAGAAGCCGAAGCGAAATAAGATAGTTTGTGGTATGGAGTCTGTAGGGGGCGCCACTAAAAATAGACTGCCTTTTAGGCAGTCTATTTTTTTCCCCGACTTGCATAATCAATGACTTATCTCTATAATTAAAGAATAATCTCGAGTAAAAGGGGGTAATTTCATGGATTTGAAAAAACTATATATCGATGGCCAGTGGGTTGCGCCCTTGTCTGGCCAATATATTGACGTAGAAAATCCGGCGACGAAAGAAATCTTCGCCACTGTCGCCGCGGCTGGTGCCGATGATGTCGCTGCCGCTGCCCAGGCGGCTGCCAAAGCTTTCCCGGCCTGGTCGGCTATGCCGCTGGAAGACCGCATCACCTTCATAAAGAACCTGCTGGTCCAGATGATCAGATTGGAACCGCAGTTCGTCGACGCCGTCGTCAAGGAATTAGGGGCGCCTGTAGCCTTTGCCAGGACCAACCATATTGGCTACCAGTTCGTGCGGACCCAGTCGTATATCGACTTGGCACCGGAATTGCCACTGGTCGAACATCTGTCCCAATCCGTCGTCTACCGCCGGCCTTTGGGTGTCATCGGCTGTATCACGCCGTGGAATTATCCTTTAGGGCAGATTATCCAGAAAGTCGTACCGGCCTTGCTCGTCGGGGCGACAGTCGTCCTCAAGCCGAGTCAGCACACGCCGGTGACGGCGTACTACCTGGCCGAAGCCTTTGACCAGGCCGGTTTCCCCAAAGGCGTCTTCAATCTCGTCGCCGGCCGGGGCAGCCAGGTCGGCAATGCCATCTGCGACGACCCGAATATCGCCATGGTATCCTTTACGGGGTCGACGGCAGCCGGCATCAAGGTATCTCAGCGCGCCTTAGCTTCGATGAAGCGCATCAGTATGGAACTGGGCGGCAAGTCGCCTTTCGTCCTCTTGAAGGGGGCGGACTACGAAAAGGCTATCCGCATGTGCTTCAATTCCATTTTCCTCAACAGTGGCCAGACCTGTACGGCCCTGTCGCGCCTGATCATCCGCGGGATGACAAGGAACAGATTGAACAGCTCATGCTGAAGATACTGCCGGAATATACCGTAGGCGACCCGGCTCTGGAAACGACGAAAATCGGTCCTGTCGCATCGTATGACCAGTGGCAGACCGTCGATGCCTACATCGCCAAGGGCCTGGAAGAAGGGGCGACACTTCTGGCTGGCGGCCGTCCGGATGCGCCGGACCACGGTTACTATGTCAAGCCTGTCATCTTTACGGACGTAACCAATGACATGACCATTGCCCGCGAAGAAATCTTCGGCCCCGTCCTCAGCGTCATCGCTTATGATACCGCCGACGAAGCCCTGGCCATTGCCAACGATACGCCTTATGGCCTCAACGCTGCCGTCTGGGGACCGGACAAGGAAGAAGCCTCGAAGGTGGCAGCAGCCGTTTTGTCGGGCAACGTCTACGTCAACGACAGCCCGCGCGACGTCACAGCGCCTTTCGGCGGCTTTAAGGACAGTGGTATCGGCCGTGAAGGCGGCAAAGATGGGATGTTGGAATTTACAGAACCCCAGGCCATTTTTTATGCATAAACAGTTATAGGAGGAGTTTTAGCGTCATGAATTTCGATGAAGAAGCCATGAAAATCCGCCGCGGCAAACACGGCGTTATTGAAACCATTCCCCGGGAAGTCCTCAAGACCCACGACGACCTGAGTATTCTCTATACGCCTGGCGTTGCCCAGCCGTGCCGGGAAATCACTAAGGACCCGGATTTGTCTTTCGACTTGACCTGCCGTGGCAATATGATCGCCGTCGTATCGGACGGGACCCGCGTCCTCGGCCTGGGCGACATCGGCCCGGAAGCTGCCATGCCGGTCATGGAAGGGAAATCCATTCTCTTCAAGGTCTTTGGCGGCGTCAATGCCGTACCTATCTGTCTGGATACGAAGGACCCGAAAGAATTCATCGAAACGGTAAAGCGTTTGCAGCCGTCTTTCGCCGGTATCAACCTGGAAGATATTGCTTCGCCGAAATGCTATGAAATCGAACAGACCTTGAAACGGGAAATGGACATCCCTGTCTTCCATGATGACCAGCACGGCACGGCCATTGCCGCCCTGGCCGGCGTCATCGGTGCCTTCCGCTATGTCCATAAGGACTTGAAGACAGCCCGCATCGTCATCAATGGGGCAGGGGCTGCCGGCGCTTCCATCGGCCGCCTCCTGGTCCGCGCCGGAGCTCGGAACGTCACCATGGTCGACCGTCCGGGGATTCTCTACGCTGGCATGGAAGGGCTGAACCCGGTCCAGGCGGAACTGGCATCCCTGACCAATCCGTCCCATGCCCACGGGACCCTGGCTGATGCCGTCAAAGGGGCCGACCTCCTCCTAGGCGTATCGGCACCGCATATTTTTACTAAGGAAATCATCCAGGCCATGGCCGACGATGCCGTCGTCTTCGCCATGGCCAACCCCATCCCGGAAACGGACTACGCCTCTGCCAAAGCGGCCGGTGCCAAAGTCGTCGGCACTGGCCGGTCGGATGCACCGAATCAGATCAACAACGTCATGGTCTTCCCGGGTATCTTCCGCGGCGCCCTGGCCGTCCGGGCCCGCAGCATCAACGAAGACATGAAACTGGCTGCGTCTTACGCCATCGCCTCCCTGGTCGGCGATGACGAACTGGCCGAAGACCACGTCATCCCCGACGCCTTCGACCAACGCGTCGCTCCGGCCGTCGCCGCAGCCGTCGCCAAAGCTGCCATGGAAAGCGGCGTCGCCCGCATCACCCGCGACCCGGAAGAAGTCCGCCAGGAAGCGGCAGACACCATCGACAAACTCCACGCCATGCTCGACTTGATCCACGGGTAGGGGCTAGCAGTTAGTAATTAGTGGCTAGTGGTTCGTGGCTGAAATCTTGATATCCTGAAGGGACTTGCCATACCGTCGTGGCAGGTCCCTTTTGTATATGGAAAATCATAAGACGACACCTTATTCGTGTTATACAAAGTGGGGGTATTTGCTACAATGAGGTTAAATCAAAAAGATGAAATCAGAAGATCTACTGACAGCCTTACATGATGAATATGACATTGATTTGACGGCTAAAGGGAAGAAGGATGTCACGACTATGTGCAACTTAGGTGAAGGACTCTATGAAAGAGCCATGGAAAAAGGCTTGGAAAAGGGTATAGAAAAAGGCATAAAAAAGGGCATAAAAAAAGGCGTTGAGCAAGAAAAACGAAATTCTGAACGGAAAGACCGGGAAGCAGCGCTCGAAATGATTAAAGATGGTCTATCCTTTGAGCAAATTGCCCGGTACATGAAACTTTCTATCGAAGCAGTCGCTGAAATTGCCAAGCAAAATAAATTGATATAAGGTGATAGTTTGTAATACGGAGTTTGTAGTTTTCAGAGCAAACCTTTAAATTTCAAGCCATCCACTAACCCCTAGCCACTAGCGGCTAACCACTAAAAAGAGGCTGTCTTAATGCGACAGCCTCTTTTTCACATCTTGCAATGTCTTGACAGTAGTGTTGTCAAATCTTTACCGATACGGTATAATAGGGTAAACAAAAAAACGGTCTATCCCGCAAGGGATGATGAGCCGTTATGTACTTTAAATAAAAGAGGTTGTCACATGAAGGTGTCTTTATGGGGCAACCTCTTCCCTGAAAGGATGAAGTTTGGTGTATATCGAAGATGAGATTGCAGCTCTGAAAAAAGAGAAGCAGGCTATTATCCTTGCTCACTATTATGTACCTGATGAAGTTCAGGAATATGCAGATTTTGTCGGTGATTCTTTTGGCCTGGCCAAGAAGGCGATTGAAACGGATGCCAAGGTCATCGTCTTTGCCGGTGTCGACTTTATGGGGGAAAGTGCCAAGATGCTCAACCCGGAAAAGAAGGTCCTCATGCCCAATGCGACGGCCAGCTGCCCTATGGCTCATATGGCTGACGTAAAGACGATTGAAAAAGTCCGTTCCCAATATGATGATCTGGCCGTCGTCTGCTATGTCAATTCGACGGCTGCTGTCAAGGCTGTGTCCGATGTCTGCGTCACGTCGTCGAATGCCGTCAAGATCGTCCGGAAACTGCCGAACAAGCATATTTTCTTTACGCCTGATCGGAATCTGGGCCATTACGTATCGACGCAGGTCCCGGACAAGCATTTTATCCTCAACGACGGCTTCTGTCCGCGCCATGATACGGTTGACCCGGCTTATGTGAAACAGGTCCAGGCGGCTCATCCCCAGGCCTTGTTCCTGGCCCATCCGGAATGCCGCAAAGAAGTCCTGGCCCTGGCCGATTATGTCGGCAGTACGTCGGGCATCATCGACTATGCCGGCAAGTCCGATGCCAAGGAATTCATCATCGGTACGGAAGGCGGCGTCTTTTATGAATTAGAAACGCGCAATCCTGGCAAGACCTTTTATCCAGCCATGGAAGATGCGTATTGCATCAACATGAAGAAAGTCACGCTGGAAAAAGTCCGCGACTGCCTGCGCGATGAAACGAATGAAGTCCGCGTCGACCCGGATGTCGCCGGAAAAGCTGTCCGTTCGCTGGAACGGATGCTGGAATTAGCCAAATAGAAGAAGGTAATAGCAATGGAAACAGAAAAAACAGATATCGTCATCGCCGGTACCGGGGCCAGCGGCCTCTTTGCCGCCCTGCATCTGCCCCGGGATAAACGAGTCCTGATGATTACCAAAGATGAAGTAGAAAACAGCGATTCTTTTTTAGCCCAAGGGGGCATCTGCGTCCTTCACGACAAGGACGATTACGACAGTTTCATGGAAGATACACTCAAAGCCGGCCACTATGAAAACCGGCGTGAATCCGTCGATATCATAATCCGCTCGTCGCGGCCGGTCATCAATGAACTCATCGGCTACGGCGTCGATTTTGCCCGCAAAGCCGACGGTTCTCTCGATTATACGCGGGAAGGCTGCCACTCGCGGCCGCGTATCTTGTTCCATGAAGATATTACGGGCAAGGAAATCACCAGCCATCTCTTAGCGGCTGTCCGCCAGCTGCCCAATGTGACTATCCGCGATTTTACGACTATGGTCGACATCGTCACCGATGGGAACCGCTGCCTGGGCATCATCGCCCGCGACAGCCAGGGCCGTTACCGAGCTATCCAGGCCGATGAAACGATTCTGGCCAGTGGCGGTGTCGGCGGCTTGTATGACCATTCGACGAATTTCCCGCATCTCACTGGCGATGCCCTGGCCATTGCCATGCGCCATGGCGTCGAACTGGAACACATCGACTACGTCCAGATCCATCCGACGTCGCTCTATTCCAAAAAGCCGGGCCGGAGCTTCCTTATTTCTGAATCAGTCCGCGGTGAAGGGGCCAAGCTGCGCGGCAAAGACGGTCAGCGTTTTGCCAACGAAGTCCTGCCCCGCGATTTGATGACGGCCGAAATCCGCAAACAGATGAAGAAGGACGACCGCCCCTTCGTCTGGCTCGACATGACCGTCCTCGGCGAAGACGTCATTAAGCATCATTTCCCGCACATTTATGAACGCTGCCTGGAAGACGGCATCGATGCGACGAAGGACTGGGTCCCGGTCACGCCGGCCCAGCACTACTTCATGGGCGGCATCCACGTCGACAAGTACAGCCAGACGACGATGGACCATCTCTATGCCGTCGGCGAAACGAGCTGCAACGGCGTCCACGGCCGCAACCGCCTGGCCAGCAATTCTCTCCTGGAAAGCCTGGTCTTCGGCAAGCGCGCAGCCCAGCACATCGTGGAAACAGAAAAGCAGCCCCAGCAGGTAGTCAGTGCCGCCGACTTTGCCCAAGCCTGTGCGCCGTCAGAAGCCTTCATCGGCAGTCATGAAGATACACTGGCTGAAGAATACCGCCGTCATGTCTTAGGTGAAATGGAAAGGGAGCGTGAATGTGATGAACAGCGTAACCATGAAATTGCAGGCTGATCCTTTGATTTTACAGGCCCTGCAGGAAGACATCACCGGTGAAGACGTGACGACCAATGCCATTTTGCCGGAAGACTGCCAGGGTGAAGCGGAACTCCTGTGCAAACAGGACGGCATCATCGCCGGCCTCGATGTCTTTGCCCGGCCCTTTACTCTGCTGGACGACAAGGTCTGGTTCGAGTTCTTCGTCAAAGATGGCGATAAAGTCCATAAAGGCCAGAAACTGGCCAAAGTCGTCGGCAGTATGCGGGCCATCTTGTCGGCCGAACGGGTAGGCCTGAACTATTTGCAGCGCATAAGCGGCATTGCGACCTATACCCACCAGGTCGCAGCCCTGCTGGAAGGGACGGGGATGACCCTCGTCGATACGCGCAAGACGACGCCGAACATGCGGGTCTTTGAAAAATACGCCGTCACCGTCGGCGGCGGCAAGAATCATCGCTACAACTTATCGGACGGCGTCCTCCTCAAGGACAACCACATCAGTGCCGCCGGCGGCGTGGCCAAGGCCATTGCCATGGCCAAAGCCTATGCGCCTTTCGTCCGCAAGATCGAAGTCGAAACGGAAACGCTGGACATGGTCCGCGAAGCCGTCGAAGCCGGTGCGGACATCATCATGCTGGATAACATGAGCCACGACATGATGAAAGAAGCCGTAGCCCTCATCGACGGCCGGGCTGAAACGGAATGTTCCGGCAACGTAACCAAAGAAAATATCGCCGCCCTGGCCGATATCGGCGTCGATTACATCTCCAGCGGCGCCCTGACCCATTCCGCGCCCATCCTGGATTTATCCCTGAAACACCTGCACAGGATATAGTGGTTCGTGGTCCTTGACAAGAGGAAAATCAGCGATATAATGAAGACAAAGAAAAGACAACGATGTCGTCCATGATGTCGTTGTCTTTTTGCTTTTTATTATATCGTATTTTGGGAGGGGGCCTCTTTATGTATGTATGGCGAATGGAAAAGATCATGGCAGAAAATTTCCGCCAATGGAAAATGCTGCAGCAGTATGAAAAGTATCAGAAAGGGCGCAAAGCCGTGCAGCCTAAGAAAGAGGACCTGCATCTTCGCGACGGCGTCCATTCGGAAACGTGATGAAACTTGAGAGAACGCGTGTTTGACAAAAAGCCTCTGGATTTCTATACTAGTAGTTGATAGTGTAGAAAGAAAGAGGCTTATTTATATGGATATAAAGAAAGAACATTGGAGCCCGCTGCTCCTCGACTGGTTTGCCGCCCATGGCCGGGATCTGCCTGGCGCGACGAATCGCCGCGGGATCCGTATAAGGTCTGGGTGTCGGAAATCATGCTGCAGCAGACGAAAGTCGAAACCGTCCGTCCCTATTATGACAGCTGGATGGACCATTTCCCGACCATTCCCGCCCTGGCGGCGGCTTCCCAGGATGAAGTCCTGCGGCAGTGGCAGGGCTTGGGGTATTACTCGCGGGCCCGCAACCTCCATGAAGCGGTCCAGGAAGTACAGGTCAAATACGGCGGCCATGTGCCGGAAAATAAAAAAGACGTACAGTCCCTGAAAGGCGTTGGCGATTACACAGCCGGCGCCATTTTAAGCCTGGCTTACGGTCAGAAGGAAGCCGCTGTCGACGGCAACGTCCTGCGCATCTTTGCCCGCCTTTACGATATTGAAGAGAATATCTTGTCGACGCCGGTCAAGAAGAAAATCACGGCTCTCGTAGAAGAAGAGCTTCCCGACGAAGCGCCAGGGACCTTTAACGAAGCCTCATGGACTTAGGGGCCATGGTCTGTATCCCCAAGCATCCCCGCTGTCCGGACTGTCCTTTGCAAGGGCTCTGCCTGGCTCACCGGGCTGGGAAAGAATGTGATCTGCCCATCCGGCTGGTCAAGAAGAAATCGCCTGTCGAAGAAATTACCGTCGTTGTCGTCCGCCATGGGGACCAGTGGCTCGTCCACCGCCGTCCGCCCAAGGGCCTCTTGGCGTCGATGTGGGAATTTCCCAATGCCCTGGGGAAGGGGAAAGAGGGCATCGCTGCAGTCCGTCAGCTCTTGGCGCAAAAAGGACTGACCCTGGCTGCCGATGACCAGCCTGTAGGCTCCCTGAAGAGCGTCTTTTCGCATAAGACCTGGCAGATGACGGTCTATGAAGGCTGCATCACCCAGGGGAAAATCGGAGAAGAGGAGGATTGGCAGTGGATCGACTGCAAGGACTACGCGTCCTTGCCCTGGGCCGGACCGCACGGCAAGATCACTGCCATGGTATAATTGATGAAAGGTCTTTTCTTTATTAACTTCATGGTCATTACATCCTGTATCTGCGTCGTCGCGGCGCTGTTATGGGATTATGTCGTCCGCACGGGTCATCGCTGGCTGCTGCTCCTGGGGACGTTGCTGCTGGCCGTCTTATCGGCAGCCGGTCTCTACCATTATGAAGACCTCTTTCCCGGCCTCATCGCGTCGGGCTGGGAAGGTCTCTATGACGGCAAGGCCATGGCCGGCCTGATCTGGCTGCTGGCCTGTCTCTTGGCCTTTCCCTGCCTGGTCGTCGTCGCCATAGCCCGCTTTTTCTGCCGGCCCCGGCGCCGCCGGAGAGGGCGTCGGCGTCAACGGCGCTCGTTGGGCGTGACGCGCCGGTCTTTCCTCAAAGGCCTGGCGGCGCTGATCCCCGTGGCGGCTTTCGCCACCAGCGGAGCGGGCAATCTCTTGGGCGAACGCGATTTGGATACGACCTACCATGTCTTGAAATACAAGAACCTGCCCGATTATCTCGACGGCTATAAAATCGGCCAGCTCTCTGACCTGCACATGGGGCTCTTTTTCAGTCCCCGGCGATTGCAGGAAGCCCTCGATGCCGTAGCGGCACAGGGCGTGAACCGCCTGGAAATCACAGGCGACCTCATCGATGAACTGGCCCTGCTGCCCAAGGCCCAGGCCATCCTCAAAGCCAATGCCAGCCGCTTCCCTGACGGCATCGACTTCTGCTATGGCAATCATGAGTATTACCGCAGTTTCGATGCGATTACAGCCATGCTCGATGACACGCCGGTCCGGGTACTGCGCAATTCCACCTTCCAGGCCAGCCGCGGCTGCGGCCAGGGCCTGAGGGGCTGCAATGGCCGCGACGGCCGGTCTTTTTATATCGCCGCCACTGATTACAGCTTTGCCAAGGGTGATGAAGCCTTTGCCAAAGAACGGGAACAGTATGTCCGGGAAACGCTGGCTAAGGTTCCGGAAGATGCCTTTGTCGTCATGCTGGCCCATCATTCGGCCTTTATCGACGAAGGCTTTGCCCATCACATCCCCCTGACTTTGTGCGGCCATACGCACGGCGCCCAGTTCGCGCCCATTGCGCCCTTGGTCACGGCCCTGGGCTTCAAGTACCTCCGCGGCATGTTCCAGAAAGGGGACTGCCGGGGCTATGTCAACCGCGGCACAGGCCACTGGCTGCCTTTCCGCGTCCTCTGTTCCCGCGAGGCCAGTGTCTTTGAATTACGAAAACAAGCGTAAAGGATGAATGCCCATTATGATGATCAATACAGCTGTACTCCATATTTTTGATTTCAATACCAACGTCTGCATTGTATCCCAGAAGGACCTCGATTTCAGCAGCGATGTCGTCTACGAATACGTCAGCAAGCGGCTGAACCGCATCATCGGCGATGCCGCCCAGAAGACGGGCGTCTTCTATGCGACCAGCGCCTTTCAGATGAAATTGCAGGCCCTCGTCGACGGGACCCTGACTTTCGACGATTTGGCGTCCCAGATCGCCCGCGAGCTCTACCAGCTCGTGTCCCATTGTGATGAACCGGAATCGACAGACCTCCTGGTCATCGACTTCCAGGATGACGACGATGTCCGCAACCTGGGCATCCTCATGCTGGACAACAAGACGGCCTATACCCATCAGATCCTCGACGACGAAGGGACGGTCTACAACAAGCTCATCAAACATTACGCCATCCTGCCCGGGACGGCGCAGAAAGCCGAGGCCTATGCCCTCATCCGCCTGAACGATTTTTCTATCCATTTCGTCGACAAGAAGCGGAAAATGGACGGTGAAGACGTCTACCTCCTGCCGGACAAGCTCCTGCAGTGCACGTCGGTCATTTCCAGCAAGGAAGCCGTGAAGGTCGTCAGCAAGATTGCCGAAAAAGTAGCGGAAGAACACGGCGCCAGCACGGTCGAAGCCTTATCCAAAGCCAAGACCTATCTGGTGGAAAATGCCGAAACGGCTGATTCCTTCTCGCCGCAGGACCTGGGCAGCGACGTCTTCGGCGATTCGCCGGTCCTGCAGCGGGAATTTGAAGAACAAGTCAAAGAAGCGAAACTGCCTGAAGCCGTAGCCATCGAAAAGGAATATGCCCAGAAGGCCGGCCGCAGCCATAAAATCAAGACCGATACGGGCATCGAGATCACTTTTCCGTCGGAATATATCGAAAATACCGACTTCATCCAATTCATCAACAACCCCGATGGGACCTTGTCCATTGAATTGAAGAATATCGGGAAAATCGTCAATAAATAAGGGGGATTATTATGTCACGCAAGAATCGGCGCAAAAAAGCCAGGAATACTGCAGCCGTTCCGGAAGGGACAGCCGCAACGGCACAGCCGAAAAAGAAGAAAGGACCCGCTCACGGTCTGGACCGGAGAACCTGGGTCTTGTACCTCGTCGGCTTTTCCGCCCTGGCCTGGTCCTATTTTATCTTATTCACCCGCAACTGGTCGGACGCAGGCTTTGCCTTCACCGTCCTGGTTACGGTTCTCTGGCCCTGGTCTTTGTATAAGAATTGGAAGAAAGGGCCGAAAAAGAGGTAACGCTTATGGATATGTCCCATTACAATAAAGATTACGATACGTCCCACCCTTTCCACGTCGTCGCCCCTTATGAACCTATGGGCGACCAGCCCGAGGCCATCGCCTCTCTGGCAGACGGCATCCGTTCCGGCCAATGGGCCCAGGTCCTCGTCGGGGCTACCGGGACGGGCAAGACCTTCACTATGGCCAAGCTCATCGAAGCCGTCCAGAAACCGACCCTGGTCATTGCCCACAATAAGACCCTGGCTGCCCAGCTGTGCAGTGAATTCAAGTCATTCTTTCCCGATAACGAAGTCGGTTATTTCGTCAGTTATTACGACTTCTATCAGCCCGAAGCCTATATCGCCTCGACAGATACGTACATCGAGAAAGACGCGTCCATCAACGATGAAATCGATAAATTGCGCCACTCGGCGACGATGAGCCTCTTTGAACGGCACGATGTCATCATCGTCGCTTCCGTTTCCTGTATCTACGGCTTAGGCGACCCGGAAGACTACAGTGAACTCGTCGTATCCCTGCGACTGGGGCAGGAAAAGCCGCAGGAAGAAATACTGCACAAGCTCGTCGATATCCAGTACAGCCGCAACGACATGAACCTCGAACGCGGGACCTTTCGCGTCCACGGCGATACAATCGAAGTCTTTCCGGCGGCCTTCGATAACTCCATCATCCGCATCGAAATGTTCGGCGATGAAATCGACAGGCTCACGGAAGTCGACGTCCTGACAGGCGAAGTCATTGCCGAGCGCAAGCACGTCGCCATTTATCCGGCCAGCCATTATGTCACGACCAGGGACAAGATGGAACGGGCCCTGGGGACGATCCGCCAGGAATTGGACGAACGGCTGAAAGTGCTGAAAGACGGCGGCCATTTGCTGGAAGCTCAGCGGCTGGAACAGCGCACGCGCTATGACATGGAAATGATGGAAGAAATGGGCTACTGCTCAGGCATCGAAAATTATTCGCGCCACCTGGCCGGCCGCAAGCCCGGTCAGGCGCCGTATACGCTCCTCGACTATTTCCCCGATGACTTCCTCATCCTCGTCGACGAATCGCATGTCACCCTGCCGCAGCTGCGGGCTATGTACGCCGGCGACCGGTCGCGCAAGGAAAACCTCATCGAATACGGCTTCCGCCTGCCGTCGGCTTTGGATAACAGGCCGTTGAAATTTGAGGAATTCGTCGAACGCATCAACCAGATTGTCTACGTCAGCGCTACGCCTGGCCCTTATGAAATGGAAGTCCAGACCAATCTGGCCCAGCAGATCATCAGGCCGACGGGCCTGTTGGATCCGAAAGTGGAAGTCCGTCCCATTGCCGGCCAGATGGATGACCTATTGGGTGAAATCCGCAAGCGCACGGAAAAGGACGAACGCGTCCTGGTGACGACGCTGACCAAGAAGATGGCTGAAGACCTGACGGATTACCTGAAGGAAATGGGCGTCCGCGTGCGCTATCTCCATTCGGATATCGCCACCATCGAACGGGCCGACATCATCCGCGACCTGCGGGCCGGCGTCTTCGACGTCCTGGTCGGCATCAACCTCCTGCGCGAAGGCCTGGATATGCCGGAAGTCTCGCTGGTAGCCATTCTCGATGCCGATAAAGAAGGCTTCCTGCGTTCAGAAACGTCGCTTATCCAGACCATGGGCCGGGCGGCGCGAAACGTCCATGGACAGGTCATCATGTATGCCGACAAGATTACCGACTCCATGGCCAAGGCTATGGAAGAAACGCAGCGGCGCCGGGAAATCCAGGATGCATATAATAAAAAACATCACATTACGCCGAAATCGGTCAAAAAAGACGTCGTCGACCTCATCGAACTGACGAAAGTCGCCGAAACGGAAGCGGCCTATGGCAGCCAGAAGGGAAGGAAAGGCGGCAAGAAGACCCGCGAGGCCCTGAACAAAGTCATCAAGACCATGACTTTGCAGATGAAAGAGGCGTCGAAGAACCTGGAATTTGAAAAAGCCGCCGAACTGCGCGACCGCCTGGGCCAATTGCGCCAGCAGCTGGCCGATATGAGCCACGATGATACCCTGCCTAAAGACATGCAGGGCGAAGACATGCCCAAGCGCCGCTACCGCCGCAAGATAAAGCGGCCTGATGCGAAGAAGAAGTAAACGTAGTTCGTAGTTCGTAGTTCGTGGGTCGTTCCTCGAAGCAGGTTTTAAATTTTAGCCCATCACGACGAACGATGAACGACAAACGATGAACGTTATGATAACGGGAGGCACGAAGTGCAAGATAAATATATTGTCATCAAAGGTGCACGTCAGCACAATTTAAAGAATATCGACGTCAAGATCCCCCGGGACAAGCTCGTCGTCTTTACGGGTCTGTCCGGCTCGGGCAAGTCGTCCCTGGCTTTTGATACGATTTATGCCGAAGGCCAGCGCCGCTATGTCGAATCGTTGTCGGCCTATGCCCGGCAGTTCCTGGGCCAGATGGATAAGCCCGACGTCGATTACATCGAAGGCTTGTCGCCGGCCATTTCCATCGACCAGAAGACGACGAGCCGCAATCCCCGGTCGACAGTAGGGACGGTCACGGAAATCTACGATTACCTGCGTCTGCTCTACGCCCGTGTCGGCGAGGCCTACTGCCCGAAATGCGGCAAGCCCATCCGTCAGCAGACCATCGAGCAGATGGCCGATGCCGTCATGGCCCTCGGCGAAGGCGAGAAGGTCATGGTCATGGCGCCTGTCGTCGACGGGCGAAAGGGGACTCATCAGAAGCTCCTGGCCCGGCTGGTCAAAGACGGCTATGTCCGCGTCCGCGTCGACGGCGAAGTTTATCTCTTGTCCGACGATATCCCCCTGGATAAAAATAAAAAGCACACTATCGACGTCATCATCGACCGCCTGGTCATCAAGAACAGTATCTTGACGCGCCTGACGGATTCCCTGGAAACGGCGGCTAAATTGGCCGATGGCATCGTCCATATTTTCCGCATGGCGACGAAAGAGGTCCTGACCTTCAGCCAGCACTTCGCCTGCCCGGACTGCCATGTCAGCCTGCCGGAAATCGAATCCCACCTCTTTTCCTTCAACAGCCCCTTCGGCGCCTGCCCGGCCTGCTCAGGCATTGGCAGCACCATGGAAGTCGACGCGCATCTGGTCCTGCCGGACCACAAGAAATCCTTTGCCGACGGCGCCGTAGCGGCCCTCAGCAGCAACCCCGATTCGTGGTTCATGCGCCAGCTCGGTGGCCTGCTGCGGCCTTACGGCTTTACCTTGGATAACTGCTACGATGACTTGCTGGAAGAATTGCAGGAAAAACTCATGAACGGCTCAGACGATACGTGCGTCTTTGAATACGAGAACCTGCGCGGCGAAGTGAAGCAGTTCGCCACGGCCTTTGAAGGCATCCTGCCCATGGTCCGCCGCCGCTACCGCGAAGCCTCGTCGGACATGATGCGCGACCAGTTCGGCCAGTTCATGACTGTCAAGCCCTGCTCGACGTGCCACGGTGCACGCCTGCGCCACGAAGCGCTGGCCATCAAGATCGGCGGCCTGAACATCGCCGAATTGACGGATTTGCCCGTCAGCGACATGATTCCCTTCTTCGATAACTTGAAATTGACGGAAAAACAGCAGCTCATTGGCAAGCAGATCTTCAAGGAAATCAAGGCCCGCCTGAACTTCTTGCAGACCGTCGGCCTGGACTACCTGACATTGTCGCGGACGGCGGGCACCCTGTCCGGCGGCGAAGCCCAGCGTATCCGCCTGGCCACCCAGATCGGGTCGGGCCTGGTCGGCGTCCTCTATATCCTGGACGAACCATCCATCGGCCTGCACCAGCGGGACAACGACAAGCTCCTGGAAGCCCTCAAGCGCCTGCGCGACCTGGGCAATACGCTCATTGTCGTCGAACACGATGAAGACACCATGCGTGCTGCCGATTATATCGTCGATATCGGACCGGAAGCAGGGGAACACGGCGGCACTATCGTCGCCCAAGGCACGGCCGATGACATCATGGCCTGCCCTCAGTCTTTGACGGGCCAGTATCTGAAGGGGACCAAGTATATCCCCGTTCCGCAAGAACGGCGCCAGGGGAATGGCACCTTTTTGGAAATCATCGGCGCAGCTGAGCACAATTTAAAACATATAAACGTCTCCATCCCCATCGGGACCCTGACCGTCGTCACCGGCGTGTCCGGCTCGGGCAAGTCGACGCTGGTCAATGAAATCCTCTACAAGGGTATGGCCGAAGCCGTCTACGGCACGCCGCACCGGCCGGGCAGGTTCAAGGCCCTGAAAGGCGTTGAATACATCGACAAGATCATCAACATCGACCAGTCGCCTATCGGCCGGACGCCGCGGTCCAATCCGGCGACGTATACGGGCGTCTTCGACTCCATCCGCCAGCTCTACAGCCAGACGGCAGAAGCCAAGGTCCGGGGCTACAAGGCCGGCCGCTTCAGCTTCAACATCAAAGGCGGCCGCTGCGAAGCCTGCAAAGGCGACGGCATCATCCGCATCGAAATGAACTTCCTGCCGGACGTCTACGTCCCCTGTGAAGTCTGCCACGGCGCCCGCTATAACCGGGAAACGCTGGAAGTCAAATACAAGGGCAAGAATATTTCCGACGTCCTCAACATGACCGTCGACGACGCCTGCCAGTTCTTTGAAAACATACCGCGCATCGTCAATAAGCTGAAGACGCTGCAGCAAGTCGGCCTGGGCTATATCCGCCTGGGCCAGCCGGCGACGACCCTGTCCGGCGGCGAAGCCCAGCGGGTCAAGCTGGCGACGGAATTGTCCAAGCGCAGTACCGGCCGGACCCTGTATATCCTCGACGAACCGACGACGGGCCTGCATACGGCGGATATCCACAAGCTCATGGACGTCTTGCAGATGCTCGTCGACGGCGGCGATACGGTCGTCGTCATCGAACACAACCTGGACGTCATCAAGACGGCAGACTACCTCATCGACCTCGGTCCCGAAGGCGGTGCCGGCGGCGGTACGGTCGTCGCCATGGGGACGCCCGAAGAAATCTGCCAGGTACCGGAATCCTATACGGGTCAGTTCCTCAAGCCCGTCCTGGAACGGACCAAGGCCCTCATGGCCGGCAAGAAGGGGGTATAAGCCATGGCCGTCAGCGAGGCCGTCCGGGAAAAAGTCCGCAACCTGCCGACCCAGCCCGGCGTCTATCTCTGGAAGGATGAAAAGGGCAAGATCATTTACGTCGGCAAAGCCGTCAACCTGCGCAACCGCGTGACCAGTTACGTCCGCCACGATGCCAACAGGGCGCCGAAAGTAGCGGCCATGGTCAGTCATGCCGCCGATTTGGAAACCATCGTCGTCGCCACGGAAATGGAAGCCCTCATCCTGGAAAATACGCTCATCAAGAAATACCATCCCCATTACAATATCATGCTCCGCGACGACAAGACCTATCCTTATATCAAGGTCACTGTCCAGGAAGATTATCCGCGCATCTTCATGACCCGCCGCGTCAGCCGCGACGGCGCCCGCTATTTCGGACCCTTTGCCGACTCGACGGCAGTCCACCGTGTCCTGAAACTCATGCAGCGGGCCTATCATATCCGCTCGTGCCGGACCATGCCGACAGACCGGCCGTGCCTGCAATATCACTTGCACCACTGTGATGCGCCGTGCGTCCACTATATTACCAAAGCCGACTACGGGGCCCGGGTCCGACAGGCCCTGAATATCCTCGAAGGCCGGGACAGCGGCATTTCCCGGTCGCTGCAGCAGAAGATGGAAGACGCTGCGGAAGCCATGGAATTCGAGAAGGCCGCCATGTACCGCGACCAGATCAAGGCCATTGCAGTCATCCAGGAACAGCAGAACATCGTCAATACGGCTGGCGGCGATATGGACGTCATCGGCCTGGCCCGCCAGGCTGGACAGACGTGCGTCCAGATTTATACGGTCCGCATGGGCAAGCTCATGGGACGGGAGACCTTTTCCCTGGACAACAGCAGCGATGACGACGTGCCGTCTCTGATGGAAGCCGTCGTCGACCAGTATTATAGCGACGGGACCTTCATCCCGTCAGAAATCGTCGTGCCGGCCCTGGAAGACCTGGACGGATGCGAACGCCGCCTGAGCCAGCAGAAGGGCAGGAAAGTGACCGTCGTCATTCCCCAGCGGGGGCCGAAGAAACAGCTCCTGGACATGGCTTCCGAAAATGCAGCCGGCCTGTTGGAACAGAAACGCCTGCAATGGCAGCACGACGTAGACAAGACGACCGGTGCCGTCGAAGGCCTGGCGCGCATCCTCAATCTGCCCTGCCTGCCGGAGCGCATGGAGTGCTTCGATATTTCCCATACCCAGGGGATAGAGACCGTGGCCTCGATGGTCGTCTTCGAGCACGGTCAGCCGGATAAGAAAGAGTATCGCCGCTTCAAACTGAAGACCGTCCAGGGCAAGCCTGATGACTTTAAGTCCATGGCGGAAATCATGGAACGGCGCTATGGCGAAAAGGATTGGCCCGTGCCGGACCTGATCATCATCGACGGCGGCAAAGGCCAGCTCCATGCGGCCCTGCCGGTCATCCGCCAGGCTGGCTGCGAAGCGCCGGTCATCAGTCTGGCCAAGCGCATCGAAGAAGTCTTCGTCGAAGGCCGCAGCGATTCCATCATCCTCAGCCATCACACGCCGGAACTCCAGCTGCTGCAGGCCATCCGCGACGAAGCCCACCGCTTTGCCATTACCTATCACCGTCACCTGCGGGGCAAGCGCAGCCTCGTATCCATCCTGGACCACGTCGAAGGCATCGGGGCCAAGCGGCGCAAGGCCTTGTGGACGGCTTTCAAGACGCTGGCCGACATGAAGGCCGCTTCCATCGACGAACTGGCTGCCGTGCCGGGCATGAACCGCCAGGCTGCGGAAAATGTCTATTATTTCTTTCGCCTGGGGACGGATGAAAAGAGGAAATTGACCCAATAGATATGATATAATAGAAAGAAATGAAAGAGGAGGGATTATGATGATGAAAAAGAAAGTCCTCACCGTTTTATGCGGCGCCTGGCTCATGGGGGCCGCCGCCATGGCCGCTTCGCCGGCCGTCATCCAGGATGCGCCCAAAGCCGTGTATACCCATAGCGATGGCAGCGTCCTCAGTATCCAATACCCGTCCATCACGATGACGGAAAATGCCGGAGCTGCCCAGCTGATAGCCCAGTATTTTGCCGATGAACAGCAGCAGGCCAAGACCTTTTTCGACCAGCAGGGCAATAAAGGCGTCAAATTGACGGAAGAGAAGACCTACACCGTCACCTTGAACGACGGCAAATATTTGTCCTTCCTCGATGAAGGCTATCTCTATTTCGACAGGGCTGCCCATCCGACCAGCTGGAAGACCGGCGTCGTCTTCGATATGGTGACGGGCAAGCGCATCACCAACTGGCGTGACCTGGTTAAACCGGGCGATGAAAAGTATTTCACCCTCAAGAAAATCACCAATAAACTGACCCTGAGCGGCCACGTCCTGTCGACGTACCTCAACGGCCTGACAGAAGACCCGAAGAATTTCTATCTCGACAAGAGCCGCAATATCCACTTCGTCTTTGGCCAGTATGAGGTAGCACCGTATTCGTCGGGCATCATCGATATCAATATGGGCAGACAGGCAAAATAAGTCATAAAATAATCTTGCTTTTTTTAGGCCAGTATGATATTATAAGCGTGTCAAAATCATTAGTAAGAATTATTCGTTAATATGTTAATTCAGGAGGAAAAACACATGGATAAGTACGAATGCAGCATTTGCGGTTATATTTATGACGAAGCTGAAGGCGACGCAGACAACGGCGTAGCAGCAGGCACGAAATTCGCTGATCTCCCGGCAGATTGGGTATGTCCGACCTGCGGCGCTGATAAAGACGCTTTCGTAAAAATGGATTAATTAGTTTGTAGTATAGAGTTTGTAGTTTGTAGCAGATGGTTTCAAATTTTTAACCGGCTGCTAACCACTAGCCACTAGCTGCTAACCACTCAAAAAGGTCCTGTCGCTATGCGACGGGACCTTTTTATTGACAATATCCCGGAAGCACGATACAATGATTACTGTTAGACATAAATATTCGTCATGTTTCACATGATTTTGCAGGGGGTGCTTCTGTGAATTTAAAATATGTCAAAGGCAGTTACATGGATGAAATCATGTACGAAGGCCGGCCTGTCCTGTTTACCCTCGATGGCCTCGAAGAAGGTCATGAAGAGGA
Source organism: Megasphaera sp. NM10 (assembly GCF_000417505.1). Lineage (GTDB taxonomy): Bacteria > Bacillota > Negativicutes > Veillonellales > Megasphaeraceae > Megasphaera > Megasphaera intestinihominis. The sequence continues at coordinate 30,538 of NZ_APHY01000022.1, read as the reverse complement.
AGCACAGCAGTACGGTGAAAAAGTTTGGAACTGGGTTTTGGCGCACCGCTCCCGTGTCATCGCTCATGCGCCGCTGATTGCGAATTTCAAGAACAAGAAATGGCGCTCTGACGGCGAACCGGAAGTGACAGCGAGGAAATCCGCAGTTATTTAAGTCGCATCACTTCGATTTATGCTACTTATAAGAAAGGCTTCGACGTATTCTTCGATACCAATGACGTATTCGATGAACGGTCCATCGTCATCAGCATGGGCAAGAATTTCTTCTTTGAAGGCTTCAAACTCTTGTAATCCTGTCATATTGTAGAATCACCGAGAATGTGGTAAAATAAGGAATAATCATTGATAGCGAGGTGAATATCATGGCAAAACACATCATTACAATCAACACAGAATCGATCCAGAAGACGGCACAGCACGCTGGCTGCAGCGAATGCCAGACGTCCTGCCAGTCCGCTTGCAAAACTTCTTGCACTGTTGGCAATCAGATCTGCACAAAATAAGTTACGTGAAGGAAAAGGGGCGTCGCTCACGCGGCACCCCCTTCTTTTTGTATGGAGGAAACATTATTCATGGCTGAAATTAAACCAATGATTCATAAATACTGTCAGAACGGGACGTACATGCTCCTCGACGTCAACAGCGGCATCATCAACGTCATCGACAAGATGACCTACGATGTACTCGACGTCTATGACGGTACCAATAAAGACGCTGTCTATCAGGCCTTTGCCGGGACGTATGATAAAAAGGATTTGGACGAAACCCTGGGCGAACTGGATGAGCTCATCGAAAAGGAAATGCTCTTTGCACCGATGACGGAAAACTTCAAGGTCGTCGCCGAAGAAGAACCGGTCATCAAATCGCTCTGCCTGAACATTGCCCACGATTGCAACCTGCGCTGTCAATACTGCTTTGCCTCCCAGGGCGATTACGATACGCACAAGCGGGAACTCATGAGCTTCGACGTAGCCAAACACGCTGTCGACCTGCTCATCAAGAGCACCGAAGGCAAACGCCAGCACTGCGAAATCGACTTCTTCGGCGGCGAACCGCTGATGAACTTCGGCGTCGTCAAGCAGACCATCGAGTACATCCGGGAACAGGAAAAGATCCACGATAAAGTATTCAAGCTGTCCCTGACGACGAACGGCATGCTCCTCGACCCGGCCAAGGTCAAGTATTTGACGGATAATCACATCAGCCTCATCCTGAGCCTCGACGGTCGTCCGGAAGTACACGACCGCATGCGTCCCGATGCCGGCGGTCACGGCTCGTACAAGACCTGTGCCGACAATCAGGTCTATGCGGCGAAACACCGCAACGGTGAAGAATATTACGTCCGCGGGACGTATACAAAATACAATCTCGATTTCACCAAAGACGTAGAACACATGGCTGACCTCGGCTTTGAAGGCCTGTCCATGGAACCCGTCGTCGGCGACGACTTGTCCTATGCCATCACCGATGATGACTTGCCCCGCATTTATGAAGAATACGACCGCCTGGCCGATTTCTACCTGAAACGCATGGATGAAGGCCGGCCCTTCATTTATTACCACTTCATCATGGACCTCTATCGCGGTCCCTGCATCGCCAAGCGCCTGCGCGGCTGTGGTGCCGGCCATGAATACATGTGCGTCGTCCCCAACGGCGACATCTATCCCTGTCATCAGTTCGTCGGCCAGGACGACTATGTCATCGGCAACGTCTATGACGGCGTGACCAATACGGAACTGCCGCCGCTCTTCCGCGACATGCACGTCCTCAACAAGCCCATCTGCTGCGACTGCTGGGCCAAGTTCTTCTGCAGCGGCGGCTGCCATGCCAATAACATCAAGTACGGCGGCAACATCCAGACGCCGTATGAACTGAGCTGCAAGATCCAGAAGAAGCGCATCGAATGTGCCATGTACATTCAGGCCGTCCTGGCTATGCGCGGCCAGAAAGCCCGCCTCTTCGGGGACCCGGAAGAAAATTGTGAAGGATGCGGCGCCTGTGAATAAGCTGACCAAGCTCATGAAGCTCAAGGTCTTCTTATGGATCGTCGTCTATGCCTATTTACTCTATGCCATCGTCGTCGACGGCCCGTCGGCAGGTCTTCTAGGCCTGCTGGCGGCAGCTGTCGCCGTCTGTGTCATGCAGGTATGGATGCATAGCAAGGCCCGGGCCCGGTGGATGCATAATAAATTTGATAAAAAATAACCAGAAACGCTACTAAATAGGTTGACTTTGTGGCGTTTATAGAGTACATTAAGAACAGTCCAGTAAGTGTATCTAAATGGTACACTTTATCAATACAAAAATTCGCGCTCTGTCCTGCTGTGCAGGGGAGAGGTGAAACGTATAACTTATGTAGGAGTGATACTGATGAGTGAATTATTAAGAGTAGAAGGCTTGCACATCGCTGTCGAAGGCAAAGAAATCCTCAAAGGCCTCGACCTGACGATCAACACAGGCGAAACACATGTCATCATGGGTTCCAACGGCGCCGGCAAATCGACGCTGTTCAATGCCATCATGGGCAACCCGAAATACGTCGTCATAGCCGGCAAGATCTTCTTTGAAGGCAAAGATATTACGGAAGCTCCCGTCAATGAACGCGCCAAAGCAGGTATCTTCATGGCCTTCCAGCAGCCTATCGCCGTCCAGGGCATTTCCGTTGAAAACTTCATCCGCAACGCCAAGAGCACCGTATCGGGTCAGCAGCAGCGCATCATGCCTTTCCGTAAGAAGCTCCACGCCCAGATGGAACAGCTGAAGATGGATAAGTCTTATGCTGAACGCTATGTCAATGACGGCTTCTCCGGCGGCGAACGGAAAAAGACGGAAATCCTCCAGATGTGCATGCTCGAACCGAAACTGACCATGCTCGACGAAATCGACTCGGGCCTCGACGTCGATGCCGTCCGCATCGTATCGGACACGGTATCCAAGTACCACAATGAAAACAATTCCATCCTGGTCATTACCCACCACAGTGAAATCTTGCAGCACTTGAAACCGGATTTCGTCCACATCCTCATCGACGGCAAGATCGTCAAGACCGGCGATGCATCGCTCATCCAGGCTATTGAAGCCAACGGCTACGACGCATACAAAGGATAGTAGGAGGTACAGCTATGGCTGATAATAAAGAAAAGCTGGTCGATCAGGAAAAAGAAAAACTGGTCGAACAGAAAGAAGAAAAAATCGCTGAAGAACGCCAGAAGATCGATACCTTCGCCGACTTCGGCAACATGTATAACTTTAAGAAAGATTTTACCTATTCCTATAAGACCGATGCCGGCCTGACGGAAGACATCGTCCGTGAAATTTCGGAAAAGAAACACGAACCGAAGTGGATGCTCGATTTCCGCCTCAAATCGCTGGATATCTTCAACCACATGGAATATCCCGACTGGGGCCCGGACATCAGCGAACTCGACATGGACAACATCGTCACTTATGTCCGCCCGAACGCTCAGATGAAAGCTGACTGGAACGACGTCCCCGATGACATCAAAGACACCTTCGACCGCCTGGGTATCCCGGAAGCCGAAAAGACGTCCCTCGCCGGCGTCGGTGCCCAGTACGACTCGGAAGTCGTCTACCACAGCATCCAGGACGAACTGGTCCAGCAGGGCGTCGTCTATACCGACTTCGATACGGCCCTGGAAAAATATGAAGACATCGTCAAGGCTCATTTCATGAAGCTCGTCCCGCCGACGGACCACAAGTTCGCCGCCCTGCACGGTGCTGTCTGGTCCGGTGGCTCCTTCGTCTACGTCCCGGCCGGTGTCGACGTCTCCATCCCGCTGCAGAGTTATTTCCGCCTCAATGCGCCGGGCGCAGGCCAGTTTGAACACACGATGATCATCGTCGAAAAGGGAGCGAAAGTCCACTTCATCGAAGGCTGTTCGGCTCCGAAATACAATATCGCCAACCTCCACGCAGGCTGCGTCGAATTGTTCATCGGCGACGATGCATCCCTGACCTATTCGACCATCGAAAACTGGTCTAAGAACATGTACAACCTCAATACAAAGCGGGCCATCGTCGGCAAGAACGGCACCATCAACTGGGTCACGGGCTCCTTCGGTTCCCATACGTCGTGCCTCTACCCCATGAGTATTCTCCAGGGCGAAGGCGCACACTGCGAATTCACAGGCGTCACCTTTGCCGGCAAGGGCCAGTACCTCGATACGGGTTCGAAAGTCGTCCACAACGCACCGAACACGACGAGCAACATCAATTCTAAATCCATCAGCAAGAGCGGCGGCGTCTGCATCTATCGCGGCAGTGTCGTCATCAACCCGCCGGCTGACGGCGCCAAGGCCAACGTCAGCTGCGAATCGCTCATGCTCGACGAACAGTCGCAGTCCGATACGATCCCGGCTATCGTCGTCAAGAACGACAACATCGACCTCGGCCACGAAGCTTCTATCGGCCGTATTTCCGACGAAGCTATCTTCTACCTCATGAGCCGCGGCCTCAGCGAAGATGAAGCGCGGGCTATGCTCGTCCGGGGCTTCGTCGAACCGGTATCCAAGGCACTGCCTTTGGAATATGCCGTCGAAATGAATAACCTGATCAATCTCGAACTCAAAGGTTCGTTGAAATAGGGGAGGAGGAACATCATGGCAGTAAAGACAGAAAAAATCCAGTACAACCAACTCCCGCGCCCGACCTTCCGCTGGATGAAGGTCAATCACCTGGAATTGGACCCCTTGAAAGCCCAGGCTGCTCCGGCTTATACGCCGGAAGAACGCCACGACGGCGACGCAGCGGTGATCTTCTATGAAGGCAATCAGATGCCGGGCCTCGGCGATTTCCAGGGTTCCAATGCGGAAGAACTCCAAAAAGCACTGAACCAGGCCAATTCTGGCTGCGCCGTCAGCGTCGGCGAAAACCAGAAAGGGTCGGTCCATTTGAAATACAGCCTCAGCGAAGCGATGCCTCAGCTCACGGCTCAGCTCAAAATCGAAGCCGCTGCCCACAGCGATTTGACGGTCTACCTGGAATTTGACGGCAGTGCCGATGACGGCTCAGTCAACTTCCTCACTTACGTCAAGACCGGCGAAGGGGCTCACGTCAAAGTCAGCAAGGTCCAGCTCAACGGCGAAAACGTCCGCCACGTCGAACACCGCTACGGCGATGCCGGCAAAGAAAGTACGATCGACTACGTCAGTGCCGAACTGGGCGGCAAGGCAGCTATCGTCTATTACAAGACAGACCTCATGCACGATGAAAGCAATTTCAACAGCCAGGCCATGTACCTCGGCCATGACGACCAGGTCGTCGACTTCTCTTACTGGGTTCCCACACAGGGCGTCAAGACCAATACGGACATCTTGACGACAGGCGCCCTCCTCGATACGTCGAAGAAGTTCTTCCGCGGTACTATCGACTTCCTCCGCGGCGGCAAGAAAGCCGTCGGTTCCGAATCGGATACGTGCATCCTGCTCAGCCCGAAGGTCCATTCCATTTCCGTACCGCTCCTCCTCTGCAAAGAAGACGACGTCGTCGGGAACCATGCTTCCAGTGCCGGCCAGATCGATAAGGACAAGCTCTTCTACCTCATGAGCCGCGGCTTTAATGAAACCGGCGCCCAGCTAATCATCGTCGAATCGAATATCCGCCCGGTCATCGACGCCCTGGGTGATAAAGATTTAGAAAATAAAGCGCTCCAGGCTGTACGCGAAAAGATGCAGTTCTGCCGCAAGAAAGGTGATTGCCATGCTAAATGTACGCAAAGATTTCCCCATCTTGACTAAAGCCCATAATAGACATCAGATCGTTTACTTTGATAACGCTGCGACGACGCAGAAACCGTACCAGGTCATCCACGCCATCGTAGACCTCTTGGAACACCACAACGGCAATCCCCATCGCGGTGCCCACGTCCTCAGCATCGAAGCCGGTGAATTGTACGACGAAGCCCGCGAAGCAGTCCGCAAATTCATCAACGCCGCTTCGACGGAAGAAGTCATCTTCGTCCGCAATACGACGGAAGCGCTGAACCTCGTAGCTCGCAGCTATGCAGAACCGCGCCTGAAGAAAGGCGACAAGATCGTCATCCCCATTTCGGAACACCATTCCGACCTGGTCACGTGGCAGCGCGTCTGCCAGAAGACCGGCGCCGTACTCGATTATATGTACCTCGACGAAGAAGGCCACTTCACAGAAGAAGACCTGGCTAAAATCGACGACAAGACGAAAATCGTCGCCTTTGCCGCTGTCAGCAACGTCTTCGGCATGAAGCGCCCGGTCAAGGAAATCGTCGCCAAAGCCCATTCCGTCGGAGCCATCGCCATCGTCGACGGTGCTCAGTCGACACCGCACATGAAGACCGACGTCCAGGATATGGACTGCGACTTCTTCGCCTTCTCGGGCCACAAGATGTGCGGTTCTGCCAGCACGGGCGTCCTTTACGGCAAGAAAGCCATCCTGGAAGGCATGGAACCGTTCCTCCTCGGCGGCGACATGATCGAATATGTCAAGGAACAGTCGACGACCTTTAACGAACTGCCCTTCAAATTCGAAGCCGGTTCCCAGAACGTCGAAGGTGCCGTTGCTCTGCACGCTGCCATCGACTATTTGCAAGACCTGGGCATGGACAACATCGAAGCCCATGAAGAAGAACTGACCCGCCACTGCCTGGAAGGGATGAAGAAAATCCCTCATATCCACATCATCGGCAGTACCGACCCGGCTGAAAAAACCGGCGTCATTACCTTCACCATCGACGGCGTCCATCCCCATGACGCAGCGACCATTCTGGACAGCTTCGGCATCGCCATCCGTTCGGGCCACCACTGCGCACAGCCTTTAGGCGCTCACTTGGGCGTAGAAGCCTCGAACCGCGCCAGCTTCTATATCTACAATACCCTGGAAGAAGTCGACTACTTCCTGGAAAAACTGCCCCTCGTCCGCAAACAGATGGGCTTTAAAGATTAAGGAGATAGAAAGTCATGGAAAATATGAACGAATTGTATTCCGACATCATCTTGGAACACAATCAGTGTCAGGAAAATAAACATCCCCTGGAAGATGCCAACCTCAGCGAACACGGCCACAACCCGAGCTGCGGTGACGACATCACCCTCCAGGCCGACATCCAGGACGGCGTCATCAAAGACGCTGCCTATACGGGCCACGGCTGTGCCATCAGCCAGGCTTCAGCGGACATCATGATCGACCTCATCAAAGGCAAGACCGTCAAAGAAGCCCTGCGCCTGGTCGACCTCTTCCTGGATATGATCAAACGGGAAGTCACCGACGATGACCAGTTGGAAGAACTGGAAGACGCCATCGCCCTGAAGAATATCTCCAACATGCCGGCCCGCGTCAAATGCGCCGTCCTGGCATGGCATACCCTGAAAGATGCCCTGGAACGGGAAGAAAAGTAGCCGCTAGCAGTTAGCTGCTAGCGGCTCGTAGGGGACGCCCAGAGGGCGTCCCGCTTGTGGGAATCCCATAAATCAAAAGAGGCTGTTGCATTAAGCACATGTTTTTGCTTAATGCAACAGCCTCTTTTTCGTGTACAGAGATTCAGGCGGGCCGCCAGCCTCTGCTGTCCGTTCCAGCAACCGTCCTGCGCCTTCCGTGGGTCGGCCCCTGACGGGCTGGAAAGGCTTTTAGGACGGCCCATGCGGTGCTTGCGGCCTGCAGGCTGCGAGCCACGAACCACTAGCCACTGACTTTTTCATCCACGCTGCCTTTCCACTGGATGAGGATGAAGGCGATGAGGGCGATGGCGAAGGCGATGATGCTGGTCATCTGGGCCGATTTCAGGCCCAGCGTCAGGTTGACGTAGTCGCCACGGAGGAATTCCAGGAAGAAGCGTTCGACGGCGTAGAGCATGACGTACAGGCAAAATACCTGGCCCTTCTTGTGGGGGAAGCAGCTGTAGAGGAGCAGCGCGACGAAGACCAGGACGTCGATCTGACCTTCCCAGACTTCGGCCGGCCACAAGGCTGATTGCCATACGTGTGATAGGCCAGGGTCGTGTCGGGATAGACGATGCCGAAGTCACCGCCTGTGGGATGGCCGAAGGCGTCGCCGTTCATGAGGTTGGCCATGCGCCCGATGGATTGGCCCAGGATGATGGACGGTGCCAGGAGGTCGGCAAAGGCCCAGGTGTCGATGTGATGGTACTTCGTGTACAGGATGCCGGCTACGGCGCCGAAGAGCAGGCCGCCCTGGATAGCCATGCCGCCCTGCCAGACGTAGGGGATTTCCGTCAGATGGTTGTGATAATAGGCCCAGTCGAAGAAGAAGACGTCCCATAGACGGCCGCCGACGATGCCCGACAGGCCGCAGTACATGGTGAAGTCAAAGATGTGGACGTGCCAGCCCCGGCCGTCGCGTTTCATGATATAGTAAGCCGTAATGCCGGCAGAAACGATACCCAGCATGAATAACAGCCCATAGGCCCGGATCGGGAAGGAACCGATAAAAAATAGATATTGATGCAATATAAAACACCCCTTTGTTGTGGTATAATGAAACAATGTGAACGGAACATGAAAAGGTTCACGGTTACCATAGAATTATACAGGATTGAGGACTTTTTTCCAATCCCCGTGAGGAGCAAATGACGATGAAATACAACCATGTTATGCGGACGTCCTGTCTGGCCGCCTTGATCTGTCTGTCCCTGAGTGCTGTTTCCTGGGCCAATGGGCCGGCTGCGGACAGCGCCAAGGCGTCGGACCCGGCCTTCAGTGTATCTACCGTAGCCAATCCTATCCCTGATGAAGCCATCAAAGACCTGGAAATCGTCGAAGACCAGGGGCGCTGGCTCGTCTCTGACAAGGCGCTGGAACAATACGGCATCCGTGAAGCCGACCACGCCAAGGGGACCTACTGGTTCCGCCTGCCGAAGGCCCAGAACGGCTCGACGGCCTGGCAGAACGAAAACGTCCAGCTGACTCTGCCAGGACGAGCAGTCAGCGGCGGCCGGACCATCAATATCCGCCATGTCCGCCGTCCCCTGGGCATCAGCTACGTCCTGGGCAACGGGACGACAGAAAAGAACGAACTCCTGCCGCCATCCCAGCCCGTCCATACGGTACCGGAACTCCGCCAGGTACAGGACGCAGTACCGGCAGCGGCTAAGGAAGGGAAGATGGGGACCGTCCTCTTTTGGGACCCTGTCATGAAGGAAGACGCCAGCCTGCCGTCTTTGCAGACCCGTCAGCCCGTCATGTCGCCCTGTGCTTTCCGCCTGACGGAAAGCGGCGTCGAACTGCGCAATCCCGACTTCGATATGCTGGCTTCGACGTATACCAGCAAGGGATACGTTATGTGGCCTTTGATCGACAACAATTTCAACCCCAAACTGACCCATCAGGTCCTGAGCAACAGCCGTCTCCAGGACACGATGGTCCGCCAGCTCGTCGGCTATGCCTTATTATATGATTTCAAAGGCTATAACATCGACTTTGAAAACGTCAATTACAGCGATAAAGATGCTCTGACGGTTTTTGTGGCCAAACTGTCCCAGGCCTGCCATGCCTATGGTATCCAGCTTTCCATGGATGTCACGCCCGTCTCGGACAGCCCCAACTGGTCCCTGGTCTATGACCGGGCGGCCCTGGCTCCGCATCTCGACTACCTCATGGTCATGGCCTATGACCAGTTCGGCCGGGCCAGCACGACAGCCGGCCCTGTCGCTTCCTATCCCTGGGTCGAACGGGCTGTACAGAATACGATCGATCTCGTACCGCCGTCGAAAGTCCTGCTGGGCATGCCGTTGTACATGCGCTTGTGGTATGAATCCAGCGATGGCCGCGATTTGCCGAAAGACATCCACGACTGGCCGGCTGTCGTCGGCGCACCGCCGGCAAAGGGCGTGAAATACAGCGAGGCCAGAGAAGAAGCAGCTGAAGAAGCGGCTGGGCCGATGCTGGTCCAGGTCGTAACGGCGGAACAGGAAAATGTCCGTCGGGCCAAACAGCCGGTCATCATGCCTGTCGAACTCGATGGGGAAACGTATAAGCGCCGTGTCCTGCCGCGTCGTATCAGGACGGCACCCAAAGCTGCAGCCACGGCTCCGGCGCGCAAGAGCGGCGGCAAGGGCAAGCTCTTCGTCCGCACGTTGACCATGGCCGACAGCGAAGACATCCTCAAGGCCTATAAGGACTATGTCGTCTGGAACGATGATCTGCAGCTCTATTATCTGGAACTGCCGCTGACGACGGGGACCGTCAAGATCTGGTTTGAAGATGAAAAGTCACTGAAAGCCAAAGCCGGCCTGGTCCAGACCTATGGTTTGGGCGGCGCTGCCTTCTGGCGCAAAGGCTTTGAACCGGCACATTTTTGGCAGCGTTTTGCAAAACATGAATTGACTTGACGACGCCCTGCCACTATAATAATACTCAAGACGCTGTAGTACAGTCTGTCTGTATTTTGACTGGGGCAGGATAGGAGGCTCTCACAATTGGAAAAGTATATTCCACAGGAAATAGAAAAGAAATGGCAGCACGTATGGGAAGAAAGTAAATGCGACTGCTGCACCGAAGACAACGGCAAGCCGCCGTACTACGTATTGGAAATGTTCCCGTATCCGTCGGGTAACCTGCACATGGGTCATGTCCGCAATTACACGATTGGTGACGTCATTGCCCGTTATCGCCGCATGAGCGGCTATAACGTCTTGCATCCTATGGGCTATGATGCTTTCGGTATGCCTGCAGAAAACGCAGCTATCAAACACAATATCCCGCCTGCAGAATGGACATACAGCAATATTGAAAACATGACACGCCAGCAGAAAGCCCTGGGCCTGTCGTATGACTGGGACCGCGAAGTCGCTACGTGCCACGAAAAATACTATAAATGGACGCAGTGGATCTTTGAACTGCTCTACAAACGCGGCCTGGCTTACCGCAAAGAAGCTAAAGTCAACTGGTGCGAAAAATGCAACACCGTATTGGCCAACGAACAGGTCATCGAAGGCAAATGCTGGCGCTGCGACACACCGGTCGTCAAAAAGGACTTGAAACAGTGGTTCTTCAAAATCACCGACTACGCAGACCGCCTGCTCGACGATCTGAAACTCCTGCCGGGCTGGCCGGAACGCGTCAAGACCATGCAGAAGAACTGGATCGGCCGCAGCGAAGGCTTGGAATTCAGCTTCGACATTCCCAGCCTGAAGGAAAAAGTCGCCGTCTACACGACGCGTCCTGACACGATTTACGGTGTCACTTTCGTCGTCCTGCCGCCGGAACATCCGCTGGTCCACAAGATTTTGGAAAACAATCCCAAGAAAGCCGAACTGGAAGCATTCTGCGAAAAAGTACGCAATACCAGCGATATCGAACGGACGAGCACGGAATCGGAAAAAGTCGGCATGTATACCGGCATCGACTGCGTCCATCCGCTGACGGGCAAGAGCGTCCAGATTTGGATCACCAACTACGTCCTCTACGATTATGGTACCGGCGCCGTCATGGGCGTACCGACGGGTGACCAGCGTGACTGGATGTTCGCTACGAAATACAACATCCCGAAGATCATCACTTTGCAGCCGAAAGACCACGAACTGAAGCTGGAAGAAATGGACCATGCCTATGAAGACAAGGACGGCGTCCTGGTCAATGCCGGTCCTTTCACGGGCATGGAAATGCATAAAGCCATGAAAGCCATCATCGACTACATGGAAGAAAAAGGACTGGGGAAACGCCGCGTCAACTATCGCCTGCGCGACTGGCTCATTTCCCGTCAGCGCTATTGGGGCGCTCCTATCCCTATCATCTACTGCCCGAAATGCGGCGAACAGCTTGTACCGGAAGACCAGCTGCCGGTCAAGCTGCCGGAAGACGTCAAGTTCACGGCTGGCGCCGTATCGCCGCTGGCTACGAGCGAACACTTCGTCCACTGCACGTGCCCGAAATGCGGCGGCCCGGCTACGCGTGAAACGGATACCATCGATACCTTCGTCTGCTCGTCGTGGTACTATCTCCGCTATACCGATGCCCGCAATGATGAAAAAGCCTGGGATCCGAAGAAAGCCAACCATTGGATGAACGTCGACCAGTATATCGGCGGCATCGAACACGCCATCCTGCACCTCATGTATTCCCGTTTCTTCATGAAGGTCTTCTATGACGCCGGCCTGGTCAACAATGTCGAACCTTTCGAACGCCTGCTGACACAGGGCATGGTCCTCCTCGACGGCAGCAAGATGAGTAAGTCCAAGGGCAACATCGTATCGCCGGAAGAAATCATCGCCAAATACGGCGCCGATACGGCCCGCCTGTTCATCCTCTTCGCGGCTCCGCCCGAACGCGACCTGGCCTGGTCTGACCAGGGCGTCGAAGGCTCTTACCGCTTCCTCAACCGCGTATGGCGCATTGTCCATCAGTTCCAGGACTTGGTCAAAGACGGCCTTGAAGGGACGGACTATACGGAAGCCGAAAAAGAACTGCGTTTCCAGGAATTCAAAGCCATTGCCAAGGTCACAGAAGACGTCCGCGGCACAGACGGCAACTACGGCCTCAATACGGCTGTCAGCTCGATCATGGAATATGTTAACGCCATGCATGGCTATGTCGGCGCTAACAAGACCATCCACAAGGCCGTTGCCCTGGAAGCCAACAAGAACCTGCTCAAGCTCCTGGCTCCCTTCACACCGCATATTACGGAAGAACTCTGGCAGAAATGCGGCTTTGAAGGCAGCGTCCATGCCCAGGATTGGCCGGAAGTCGACAAATCGGCTCTCGTCGTCGATGAAATCGAACTGCCTGTCCAGATCAACGGCAAAGTACGCGACCGCCTGACCGTAGCCGTCGACATCGACAAAGATGCCTTGCAGGAAAAAGTCCTGGCTTTACCGCACATCCAGGAATTCATCGGCGATAAGAAAGTAGTCAAATTCATCGTCGTACCGAAGAAAATCATCAACATCGTCATAAAATAAGTAGAGGCTCGCACGTGACGAGCCCGCCGGCCGCAGTTCGCAGTTTTGCCTCCCCTGATAGGGGAGGTGGCCTGAAAGGCCGGAGAGGTTGGGGTTAGCTATAAGCTGATGGCTAGCCACTGACAACTAACAGATATGGGCGCCCCGCGTGGCGCCCCTACAGTAAAAGGGCTTGTCGAAGTACGACAAGCCCTTTTACTTTGTACTTCTTTGAACTTAGTCTTTTCCTCAGAAAGGAGCCTTGTATGAAAGCATTTAAGCCATGGCCGGACCGTATCGTCCGCCAGAACACCTGTATGAATACGCGGGCTTGTGCCGTCTTAGTGCCGATTATCTACAAAGACGGGGAAGAACAGGCCGTGTTTGAAGTGCGCAGCAGCAAGCTGGGCTGGCAGCCTGGCGACGTCTGCTTCCCCGGCGGCCGCATCGACGACGGCGACGACAGCGCTCTGGAAGCGGCCCTGCGGGAGACGAAGGAGGAACTCGGCGTCGACCCATCCCATATCCACGTCTGGGGCCCCCTGGACTACATGGAATCACCTGTAGGCGTCACCGTATGGCCCTTTGCCGCCTATATGGATACAGATGACTTCGTCCTCAACCGGGGCGAAGTGGACCATACCTTTACGGTCCCTCTGTCCTGGTTCGATGAGCATGAACCGGAAATCGGCCGCGTCGAACTGGCTACCCGGCCGGCACCGGGCTTTCCCAAGGGCCTGGATATTTCCCATCAGACAGGCTGGAAACAGCGCCGGACGTATAACGTCAAGATTTATACGTATGAAAATTATAAAATCTGGGGAATTACGGCACACATCCTTGACAACTTCCGGGGTATCCGTGCTATAATACAACCGTAAGCTTTCCTTAATATTTGTAACCAGTATAGTTAGGTATACGTACAAAAGCGTATACGGAAAAGCAAGGCGTACTCTGTCAAGAAGATTTTAATCTTTTTGCCTCCATTAGTACAAAAAAGTCTTGTTAAAGTTTTAGGATGAGAAAATGGAATAGTGATATTGTGCTTTATAGGCTTTTTGCTATTGATTTAACATGTGAAAAGTTGTACAATGCATTTGTAAGCACTGAGACGGTGTGAATATATATCCAGACAGAATTTACTGTAAGGAAATGTATCGCCTCGATGTTCAGGTTTTTATCTTATGGCTTTACTAAACTAACTATACACTAAGGAGAGTGGAAACATCATGGATTTTAACTTAACAGATATTCAACAGGACTTCTTAAAACTCGCTCATGATTTCGGCGAAAAGAAATTAGCTCCGACCATTACGGAACGCGACCACAAAGGTATTTATGACAAAGACCTTATTGATGAACTGCTCAGCCTCGGTATTACCGGCGCTTACTTCGAAGAAAAATACGGCGGTTCCGGCGATGACGGCGGCGACGTTTTGAGCTACATCCTCGCTGTTGAAGAATTGGCTAAATACGACGCTGGTGTTGCTATCACCCTGTCGGCAACGGTTTCCCTTTGCGCTAACCCGATTTGGCAGTTCGGTACAGAAGCTCAGAAAGAAAAATTCCTCGTTCCTTTGGTTGAAGGTACTAAACTCGGTGCTTTCGGCTTGACCGAACCGAACGCTGGTACTGATGCTTCCGGCCAGCAGACTGTTGCTGTTAAGAACGACGACGGCACATACACGCTGAACGGCTCCAAGATTTTCATCACCAACGGCGGCGCTGCTGATATCTACATCATCTTCGCTATGACCGACAAGAGCAAAGGCAACCACGGCATTACAGCTTCATCCTCGAAGACGGCATGCCTGGCTTCACTTTCGGTAAGAAAGAAGACAAGATGGGCATCCATACTTCGCAGACCATGGAACTCGTATTCCAGGACGTCAAAGTTCCGGCTGAAAACATGCTCGGCGAAGAAGGCAAAGGCTTCAAGATCGCTATGATGACTTTGGACGGCGGCCGTATCGGCGTTGCTGCTCAGGCTCTCGGCATTGCAGAAGCTGCACTGGCAGATGCTGTTGAATACTCCAAACAGCGTGTACAGTTCGGCAAACCGCTCTGCAAATTCCAGTCCATTTCCTTCAAACTGGCTGACATGAAGATGCAGATCGAAGCTGCCCGTAACCTCGTTTACAAAGCTGCTTGCAAGAAACAGGAAGGTAAACCCTTCACCGTTGATGCTGCTATCGCAAAACGCGTTGCTTCCGATGTTGCTATGCGCGTAACGACAGAAGCAGTCCAGATCTTCGGCGGCTATGGCTACAGCGAAGAATATCCGGTTGCTCGTCACATGCGCGATGCTAAGATCACTCAGATCTACGAAGGCACGAACGAAGTTCAGCTCATGGTTACAGGCGGTGCTCTGTTAAGATAAGTGAAGTTTATGATGCAGGCTTGGCATCAGCCAAGCCTGTTACATAAAAAAAGATTTTAGGAGGCAAACGTAAATGGAAATATTGGTATGTGTCAAACAAGTTCCGGACACAGCAGAAGTTAAGATTGACCCCGTAAAACATACCGTCATTCGTGCTGGTGTTCCTAACATTTTTAACCCCTTCGACCAGAATGCTCTGGAAGCAGCTCTTCAGATGAAAGATGCTGACAAAGACGTAAAGATTACGTTACTCTCGATGGGTCCTGATCAGGCAAAAGACGTTCTTCGTGAAGGCCTCGCAATGGGCGCTGACGATGCATATCTTCTGTCCGACCGCAAACTCGGTGGTTCCGACACGTTAGCTACGGGCTATGCTTTGGCACAGGCTATCAAAAAAATAGCTGCTGACAAAGGTATCGAACAGTTCGATATCATCCTTTGCGGCAAACAGGCTATCGACGGCGATACCGCTCAGGTTGGCCCGCAGATCGCTTGCGAACTCGGTATTCCTCAGATTACGTATGCCCGCGACATCAAAGTCGAAGGCAACAAAGTTACTGTTCAGCAGGAAAACGAAGAAGGCTACATCGTAACGGAAGCTAACTTCCCGGTATTGATTACCGCTGTTAAAGACTTGAACGAACCGCGTTTCCCGACCATTCGTGGCACCATGAAAGCAAAACGCCGCGAAATCCCGAATTTGGACGCTGCTGCTGTTGCAGCTGATGACGCTCAGATCGGTTTGTCTGGCTCTCCGACTAAAGTCCGCAAGATTTTCACACCGCCTCAGAGATCCGGTGGTCTCGTTCTCAAAGTTGAAGATGACAACGAACAGGCAATCGTCGACCAGATTATGGAAAAACTGGTTGCCCAGAAAATCATTTAATCTAAGGAGGAACAGTGAAAATGGATTTAGCAGAATATAAAGGCATTTATGTAATTGCTGAACAGTTTGAAGGCAAATTACGTGATGTATCTTTCGAATTGTTGGGCCAGGCTCGCATCTTGGCTGACACCATCGGCGACGAAGTCGGTGCAATCCTCATTGGTAAAGACGTAAAACCGTTGGCTCAGGAACTCATCGCTCACGGTGCTCATAAGGTATTCGTATATGATGATCCTCAGCTCGAACATTACAATACGACGGCTTATGCAAAAGTTATTTGCGATTTCTTCCATGAAGAAAAACCGAACGTATTCCTCGTTGGCGCTACCAACATCGGCCGTGACCTCGGCCCGCGTGTCGCTAACTCCTTGAAGACTGGCCTCACCGCTGACTGCACACAGCTCGGCGTTGACGACGACAAGAAGACCATCGTATGGACCCGTCCGGCTCTCGGCGGCAACATCATGGCTGAAATCATCTGCCCGGACAACCGTCCGCAGATGGGTACTGTCCGCCCGCACGTCTTCAAAAAACCAGAAGCAGATCCTTCTGCAACTGGCGAAGTTATCGAAAAGAAAGCTAACCTCTCCGATGCTGACTTCATGACCAAATTCGTCGAACTCATCAAATTGGGCGGCGAAGGCGTTAAAATCGAAGACGCTGACGTTATCGTTGCTGGCGGCCGTGGCATGAACGGTGAAGAACCGTTCAAGACCGGTATCCTCAAAGAATGCGCAGACGTCCTCGGCGGCGCTGTTGGTGCATCCCGTGCAGCTGTTGACGCTGGCTGGATCGATGCTCTCCATCAGGTTGGCCAGACTGGTAAAACAGTTGGTCCGAAGATCTACATTGCATGCGCTATTTCCGGTGCTATCCAGCACTTGGCAGGCATGACTGGTTCTGACTGCATCATCGCCATCAACAAAGACGAAGATGCTCCGATTTTCAAAGTCTGCGACTATGGTATCGTAGGCGATGTCTTCAAAGTTCTCCCGCTCCTCACGGAAGCTATCAAGAAACAGAAAGGCATTGCATAAGTTATCTAACCGTGCATAATCAAAAGGTCTATCGCTATGCGATAGACCTTTTTTGCTACTGGCAGCTGGCCGTTAGTGTCTGACCACTAGTTCGTAGGGGTTCGCACGTGGCGAACCCGTTTCAGCATATGTGTGGTTTCCTATTCAAGTTGCTAGAAACATCATACAAATACTTGGCGGGTCGCCCACGGGCAACCCCTACAAACTCAAAAAGAGGCTGTCGCTTTAAGACAGCCTCTTTTCTCTCTTGACAACCCCCATTTCCTGCCGTATAATTTACGCATACATAGAGATATGTAAGATGCTTTGAAAAGGACAACACTTGATAGCTCCTTTATTACAGAGAGAGGCACGATGGTGAGAGTGCTTTATAAAGTCTGGCAAGTTACCGCCTTGGAGCAGGATTCCCGAAGTAAGTAGGGGGTCCCGGCCGCCCCGTTATCGCGCTTGAGTACATCGGGTTTTCCGGTGAACTAGGGTGGAACCACGTGAGTTATGCTCTCGTCCCTTGAGGACGAGAGCTTTTTTTATTAAGGAGGATGTTTGTAATGGCAGAATTAGTATTAAAAGACGGAAGCAAAAAACAGTTTCCCGATGGCATCTCTCTTGCCGAAGCTGTCAAACAGCTCAGCAACAGTCTTGCAAAGAAAGTATTAGTCGCAAAGGTAAACGGTGAAGTCACGGACCTCCGCGAAACCATCGTCGACGGCTCGACCGTTGAATTCCTCACCTTCGCCGACCAGGAAGGGAAAAATACGCTCCGCCATACAGCATCTCATGTCATGGCACAGGCTATCCAGCACCTCTTCCCGGGCGTCAAGTTCGCCATTGGCCCGTCCATTGAAAACGGCTTCTACTACGACCTCGACACAGAACACCGTTTCACACAGGAAGACTTTGCTGCCATTGAAGCTGAAATGGCTAAGATCGTCAAAGAAAACCTTCCCATTACCAAAGAAGTCTTGTCCCGTGCCGACGCTTTGAAACTCTTCAAAGACGCTGGCCAGGATTATAAAGTAGAACTCATCGAAGACCTTCCGGAAGATGCCGTCATCTCCATCTACCGCCAGGGCGACTTCGTCGACCTCTGTGCCGGCCCGCACTGCGCTTCGACCGGTGCCGTCAAGGCCTTCAGGCTGCGCACCGTTGCCGGTGCTTACTGGCGCGGCGATGAACACAACAAGATGCTCCAGCGTATTTACGGGACCGCTTTTGAAAAGAAATCGGAACTCGATGAATACCTGAAGATGATGGAAGAAGCTGAAAAGCGCGACCATCGTAAACTGGGCAAACAGCTCGACCTGTTCAGCTTCCACGAAGAAGGCCCGGGCTTCCCGTTCTTCCATCCCAAGGGAATGATCCTGCGCAACAACTTGCTTAAATTCTGGCATGAACTCCATGATGAAGCCGATTACGACGAAATCATGACCCCGATGATCCTCAACCGTCACCTCTGGGAACAGTCCGGCCACTGGGATCACTACCGCGACAACATGTATTTCACGACCATCGATGAACAGCCTTACGCCATCAAACCGATGAACTGCCCGGGCGGCATCCTGGTCTATAAGAGTAACGTCCACAGCTACCGCGACTTCCCGATGCGCATGGCTGAACTCGGCCTGGTCCATCGCCATGAACTCCATGGGGCCCTCCACGGCCTGTTCCGCGTCCGCTGCTTCACTCAGGACGATGCTCACATCTTCATGCTGCCGAGCCAGATGAAAGAAGAAATCTCCGGCGTCATGGACCTCTTCGACAAGGCTTACAAACAGTTCGGCCTGGAATATCACGTCGAATTGTCCACTCGTCCGGAAGACTCCATGGGCTCCGACGAAATCTGGGAACTGGCTACCAAGACCTTGCATGATGTCATCGAAGAACGCCACATCCCGTACGTCATCAACGAAGGCGACGGCGCATTCTACGGCCCGAAACTGGACTTCCACCTGAAAGACTCCATCGGCCGTACCTGGCAGTGCGGTACTATCCAGCTCGACATGCTCATGCCGGAACGCTTCGACATGACCTACATCGGCGAAGATGGCCAGAAACATCGCCCGGTCATGGTACATCGTGCCTGCTTCGGCAGTATCGAACGTTTCCTGGGCATCATTACCGAAAACTATGCCGGTGCTTTCCCGGTATGGCTGGCTCCGGTCCAGATCAAGTTCCTGCCCATCTCCGACAAACACCTGGCTTACTGCAAAGACCTGGCTAAGAAGTTCAAGAAATTGGGCATCCGCGTCGAAGTCGATGAAAGCAGCGAAAAGATCGGCTACAAGATCCGCAAGGCTCAGATGGAAAAAGTTCCTTACATGGCTGTCGTCGGCGATAAAGAAATGGAAAACGGCGCCCTCGGCCTGCGCGACCGCTCCAAAGGCGATTTAGGCGCCAAACCGATCGACGAAGTCGTCGCCCACATCCAGAAACTCACCGAAACAAGAGAAGGCTAATAGCGTGAGTTTGTAGTTTGCAGTTAGAAGTTTTAAAATAAAGCCATCTACTAAAAACTAACAACTAGCCACTAACAACTAAAAAGGGCTTGTCGTCGTTCGACAAGCCCTTTTTTCTCATCACCAAAGGAGATTCACTATGATAATCAACTGGTATCCCGGCCACATGGCCAAGGCCAAGCGCCTTATTCAGGAAAATCTCAAGATCATCGACGTCGTCATCGAACTCGTCGATGCCCGTATCCCTATGAGCAGCACCAATCCCATGATTAAGTCCCTCATCGGCGACAAGCCGTCTGTCGTCGTCCTCAACAAGGCCGACCTGGCCGACCCGGCCGTCCTCGACGAATGGGTGGCCTATTACAAGCAGCAGGGCCGCAAAGTCCTGGCCCTGAACAGCAAAGGCGGCAAAGGGGTGAAACAGCTCATTTCCCTGGTCCGCTCCCTGGCAGCGCCGAAGCTGGCCCGCTGGAAGGCCCGGGGCCTCAAGAACCGCGCCGTCCGCACCATGATCCTGGGCATTCCTAATGTCGGCAAATCGACGCTCATCAACAAGCTGTCCCGCCGCAGTGCGGCCAAGACGGCCGACAAGCCTGGCGAAACGAAGGGCAAGCAGTGGGTCCACATCGGCGACCAGCTCGACCTCCTGGATACGCCGGGCGTCTTGTGGCCGAAACTGGAAAACCAGGTCAGCGCCTACCGCCTGGCAGCGACAGGGGCCATTTCCGATACGGTCTTCGACATGGAAACGGTCATCATGCAGCTCATCGAACAGTTATCGGCCCAGTACCCTGATGAATTGAAGGCCCGTTATAAACTGGAAACCCTCTGTGACAAGCCGCTGGATACGATCGAAGCCATCGGCCGCAAGCGGGGCTGTATCGTTTCCGGCGGCGTCGTCGACCTGGAAAAGACGTACAAGCTCATCCTCAAGGAATTCCGCGAAGGCAAGATCGGCGCCATCTCCCTGGACCGGCTGGGCGAATGGGAAGGGGAGGACTGACCATGGATATCGAGAAACTCCGCGTCGCCGACCTCAAGGCCCGCCTGGCCGCTGGCGGTGACGTCCAGGACCTCCTGGCAGCCATGAAAGAAGACTGCCGCGTGTCGGTCCGCAAGCTGGCTGCCGCCTATATGCGCCAGAAAATCCGGGAAGAAGCCGAACGGGAACGGGTCCTGCACATGTATGCCCAGGAAACGGCTTACTACAACCAAGGGCTGTACCACGTAGCCGGCATCGACGAAGCCGGCCGCGGCCCGGCTGCCGGTCCGGTCATGGTAGCCGCCGTCATCCTGCCGCCCTACTGGGAATGTCCCGGCCTCAATGACAGCAAAAAAGTCCCGCCGGCCAAGCGGGACGTCCTCTATGATAAAATTATGGCCGAAGCCGTTGCCGTATCCTGTGTGGCCAAGTCGGAAAAAGAAATCGACGAACTCGATATTTACCACGCCACCATGCAGGGCATGTATGACGCCGTGAACGGCCTGGCCGTGCCGGCTGAAGCCGTCCTGGTCGATGCCATGCCTCTTCGGGAACTGACCGTGCCCCATAAGTTCCTGGTCCACGGCGACGCCTGAGCGCGTCCATCGCCGCCGCTTCGATCATCGCCAAAGTCACGCGTGACCGCCTCATGGTCGAATACGACAAAAAATATCCCCAGTACGGCTTTGCCGTGCACAAGGGATATTTGACGAAAATGCATATGGAAGCGTTGCAAAAATACGGGCCCTGTCCCATTCACCGCCGCTCTTTTGAACCGATAAAGAGCATGGTGAAGGGCCTTTCAGAATAAATCCTTCCGCCAGAGCATGATGACGGCGACGACGGTGCAGAACATGGCGATGCCTACGACGTAATAGAAGCCGGCTGTCGTGTCCTGGAAGGGGACGGGGACGTTGATGCCCCACAGGCTGAAGATGATCGTCGGGACGGCCAGCATGATTGTAATGGAAGCCAGGAATTTCATGACCAAGTTCAGGTTGTTGGAAATGATGGATGCAAAGGTATCGGACATATTCATGAGGATGTTGGAATACATCTCGACCATTTCGATAGCCTGCTTGTTTTCGATGATGACATCTTCCAGGAGGTCTTCGTCTTCTTCATACATCTTGATGAGGTGGTGGAGCGACGTATTGCGGCGCAGGCGCATGAGCCGTTCCATGACGATGCCATTGCTGCGCAGGGCCGACGTGAAGTACGTCAAGGATTTCTGTAATTCCAGGAGCAGGAAGAATTCCTTGTTGCGCATGGAATGGCGCAGGATTTCCTCGATGTCATCGGTCCGGCGGTTGATCTGCATCAAGTAGCGCAGGAACAGCGTCGCCGAACGGTACAGGATCTGGAATAAGAAACGCGTCTTCTTGAATGTATAGAACAGAGGATACTTATTCTCCGTAAAGGCGCGCATGACTTCTGTTTCTTGAATACAGAGGGTGATGATGAAGTCCGGTGTAATGAAAATGCCCAGGGGCAAGGTGTCATAACTGTCCGTTTCCAAGATGATCGGGATGTTGATGACGACAAAGATGTAGTTATCTTCGATTTCGACGTGGGAACGTTCTTCCGTGTCCAAGGCGGTTTTCAGAACATCAGTGGGGATTTCCGTGACCATGGATACGAGCTGTAAATCTTCGGAATCGGGATTTACGACGTGGATCCAGGATCCTTTTTCAGCCGATGCCAGGGAAATGTTATCTTCCAGATGGCCGTTGCTGTGCTTATAAACTTGAATCATTACGGTACTCTCCCTTTCTGCAGAATGAGGGCCTTCAAACCTAAATTCTAATATAATCCATTAAGACAGGACTTGTCAAGGCTTTCCCTGATATTTTACACAAACTTTGCCCAGCCCTGGCTGGCGACGCCGTGGTGGCGGCAGGCTGGTAATTATGGTATCATTAACTGTACGAGTAAATAAGCAGAACTGCTATGCGGCGCCATACCGTGTCCGTCCGGGCAGTCCACAGAGAGAGTAGAAACTATGCAATTATTGAAAATGGAACTGCGGGGATTCAAGTCCTTTGCAGATAAGACGACCCTGACCTTCGACAAGGGCATTACGGCCATCGTCGGTCCCAATGGCAGCGGCAAGAGCAATATTTCCGATGCCGTCCGCTGGGTCATGGGGGAACAGAATGTCCGCCAGCTGCGGGGGCAGAAGTCGGAAGACATCATCTTTGCCGGGACCCAGACCCGCCGGCCCCAGGGGGCAGCGGAAGTCTCGCTGTACTTCGATAACAGCGACCACGCCTTGGATACGGAATTCACGGAAGTCGTCGTCACGCGGCGCCTCTTCCGCTCCGGCGACAGTGAATACTATATCAACCGCCGGCCGTGCCGCCTGAAAGATATCCATATCCTCTTCGCCGATACGGGTATCGGCCAGGACTCTATGGCCGTCATCGGCCAGAACCGCGTCGACCGCATCCTCAACAGCAAGCCCGAAGAGCGGCGGGTCATCTTTGAAGAAGTTGCTGGCATCAGCCGCTTCAAAGGCCGCAAGGCCGACGGCCTGCGCAAGATCGCCGAGACCGAGCGCAACCTGGAGCGCATCCGCGACCTCATGAGCGTCCTCGAAGAGCGGCTGGAACCATTGCAGGAACAGGCAGAAACTCTGCAGAAATTCCGCTGCCTCGACAGCGAGCGCCTGGCCTATGAAGGGACCGTGACCTTGCAGGAACTGCGCAACAGCGAACGCCTCCTGGCCAAAGCCGAGAACAGCCGCATGACGGCGGCGACAGAAGAAGAAAAGGCCGCCCAGGAACTGGCAGCGGCCGAGGGAAAACGCAAGGCCCTGTTGGAGGTCATGGCGGCAGACGACGAAAAACTGCGCCGCCTCGATGAAGAAGCCATGGCCGTCCACAACGAGCTGGACAGCCTCGTCCACCGCCGTGAAGCCTGCCGGCAGCGGCAGGCCGAACTGGCCGAGAACGAATCCCAGGCCGCTGACGACGCCGCTCAGCTGCAGCAGCGCCAGGCAGCCTGGCAGGAACAAAAAGAAACCCTGCAGGCCCAGAAGGACCAGAAAGCAGCTGAACTGGCTGCGGCTCAGAAGGCTTTAGCCCTGACTCAGACCCTGTTCGGCCAGGCCGAAGCCAAGGCCGAAGCGGCAGCAAAGGCCCTGCAGGAGCGGGTCGACGCCAACTCCAAGCGCAGCCGCGACGCTTTCATGCTGCGCCGGGACAGTGAAGACCTGCGCCGCCGCCTGGAAGAAAATGAAGCCGCCTGCCAGCAGGCCCTGAAGCAGTGGGAAGACAAGAAGCAGACCCTGACAGCGGCAGAAGCCCGCCATGAGGAAGCCCAGGCCCAACAGGAAGCGTGCCAGAAAAAAGCCGCCGCCTTTGAAAAGCAGGCCGCCTCGCTGCGACAGACGGCTCAGGAAAAGGGCCAGCGCCTGAAAAAAGGAGAAGACGAATACCGCCGCCTGCGCGGCGATGTCGACGCCGCCTCCCAGCGCATGCGCGTCCTCCAGAGCATGGAACAGGAACATGAAGGCCTGGGACGGGCGGTCAAAGTCGTCCTGACAGCCAGCCAGCCCTGGCGCAGCCGGCTGTGCGGCGCCGTCGGCGAACTCTGCCAGATCCCATCGCGCTTTGCCGTCGCCATCGACGTCGCCCTGGGCGGTGCCGTCCGTTACGTCGTCGCCGAAGACGAAAGGGCGGCCAAACAGGCTATTTCGTATTTAAAAGACAGAAAAGCCGGCCGGACGACCTTCCTGCCCCTGGATACCCTGCGCAGCCGGCAGCGGACAGCCGATGAAGAACAGGCTGCCGGCGAACCGGGCATGCTCGGCTTCGCCTCCGATGCTATTTCTTATGATGCTAAATATGAGAAGGTCTTTTCATCCCTCTTAGGGCGGACCCTCCTGGCCGATACCATGGATACGGGCTCGGCTGTGGCCCGGAAATACGGCCATCGCCTGCGCATCGTCTGCCTCGACGGGACGCAGTTCAACGCCGGCGGCTCCCTGACCGGCGGCAGCGCCCGCAATCAGGAAGGTTCCCTCATCAGCCGGCGGGCGCTGCTGCAGGAATTGCAGGAGACCTGCCGCCGTGGCCAGCAGCGTCTGGAAACCCTGGCCGCTGAGGGCCGGGAACTGCGCCGGCAGGCCGAAGAATCTGCCCGGGAACTGGCCCAGGCCGAAGACCATTGGCGCAAAGCCAGCCAGGCTGCGGAACAGGCCCGCTGGCAGGGCGGTCAGGAAGAGAAGGGCCTGGCCGATATCCGCCAGGCCCTGGCTGATTTTGACCAGCGCGTCGAAGCCTTGGAAAAGGAACGGGCCGACATGCAGGCCCGGCTGGTCGCCAAGGAAGCCGCCCTGGCCGATATGGAAACGGGGCCGGCCGCCGATGTCCAGCAATGGCAGGACGCCTGTGATGCTGCCAAGGCCGAAGCCGCCCAGTGCCGCCAGACCTTGACGGAAAGGCAGATTGCCGTAGCCAAACTGACAGAACAGGCCAGCCATGGCGACGACCAGCTGCGCCAGCATGACAAATGGCAGCAGGAACTGACGGTACAGGAACAGGCCCTGGCCCAGCGCCGCCAGGATTTGCGCCGCCGCCAGGAAGAAGCGGCCCGCCTGTTGACAGAACTGTCGAAAAATATTACCTTGAAAGAAGCCGATACGGTCCGCTGCGACCAGGCCAAAGAGGCTTTTTATCAGACCCGCAATGAGTCTTTGAAACAGAGCCAGGACCTGGATGGTGTCGTCGACGACCTGCGCCGGCGCCATCAGGATTGGCAGCAGCGCTGCAACGCTGCCGACATCCAGCGGGAAAAATACAAGAGCGATATCAGCCATCATGAAGAACGGCTGGCCATGCAGGGCCTGAGCCGCCAGGAAGCCATGGAGCGCCGCCGCGAAGGCTCGCTGAAAGAGCTCCACGACAAGGTCGCCTCCCTGAAAGGCAGATCACAGCCCTGGGGACCATCAACCCGGCAGCTGAAGACGAATACAAGACGGCTCTGGAAAAGCGGGACTTCTACAACCGCCAGTGCGATGACCTGAAAGAATCGCGGGAAAAACTGCGGACTGTCGTCGCTGAAATCGACGCGGCCATGGCCGAACAATTCGCCAAGGCCTTCAAGGAAATCGGTGTCCACTTCCAGGATATCTTCAGCCGTCTCTTCGGCGGCGGTACGGCCCACCTGGCCCTGACCGACAAGGAACATATCCTGGAAGCCGGTGTGGAAATCTATATCCGCCCGCCAGGAAAGAAGCAGCAGTCCCTGACGCTTCTCTCCGGCGGCGAACGGGCCCTGACGGTCATTGCCCTGCTCCTGGCTTTTCTGGCCTATCATCCGGCACCGTTCTGCCTGGTCGACGAAGTCGACGCCGCCCTGGACGAAGCCAATGTCGAACGCATGGCCCGATACCTCAAGAATTACAGCGGTGCGACGCAGTTCATCGTCATCACACACCGCCGCAAGACCATGGAAGCGGCCAATACCCTGTTGGGCGTGACCATGGAAGAAAAAGGCGTATCGCGCCTGCTGACTGTCAAAGTAGATGAATTGTTAAAGGAAGGAACATAACTATGGGATTTTTTTCAAAACTGCGCAAAGGCTTAGAAAAGACGAAACACTCGCTCATCCAGAATATCGAAACCGTCGTCCGCGGCTATGCCAAGATCGACGACGACATGTACGATGACCTGGAAGCGGTCATGCTCACCGGCGATATTGGCGTCGAAACGACGGAATACCTCCTGGACCAGATCCGGACCGGTGTCAAATCGAAGGAAATCAAAGACGGCAACGACGTCGTCCCGTATTTGGAAAAATGCATCGTCGCCCTGCTCAATGAAAACGATGAACCCCTGCCGGAAACAGACGGGCCGCGGGTCATCTTCATCGTCGGCGTCAACGGCGTCGGCAAGACGACGACTATCGGCAAACTGGCCAAGTATTACAAGCAGCAGGGGAAATCGGTCATGCTCGCCGCCGGCGATACCTTCCGTGCGGCAGCGTCGGAACAGCTGACCATCTGGGCGGACCGCGTCGGCGTACCCATCGTCAAGCATCAGGAAGGCGCCGATGCAGCCGCCGTCGTCTTCGATGCCACGGCGTCGGCCAAAGCCAAGGGCATGGATATCCTCCTCGTCGACACGGCCGGCCGCTTGCAGACCAAGTCCAACCTCATGGAAGAATTGCGGAAAATGGCCCGTGTCGCCAGCCGCAACATCGAAGGAGCTCCGCAGGAAACGCTCCTCGTCCTCGATGCCACGACGGGCCAGAATGCCGTCAGCCAGGCCAAACTCTTCGGCGACGTCGTCCCCTTGACGGGCGTCGTCCTGACCAAGCTCGACGGGACGGCCAAAGGTGGCGTCATCTTGTCGGTCAAGCGGGAATTGGGCGTCCCTGTCCGCTGGGTCGGCGTCGGCGAAGGCGTCGACGACCTGCGTCCCTTCGATGCCGCCCAGTTCGCCGATGCCCTGTTCGATAAAAACGTCGCAGCCCGCGAAGCCAGCGACGAAGATTAGGAGGGAATCCCATGTTCGTAGGTAATATTTCCCAGTATGAAAAGGAAAGCCGTTTCCTGCCGGAATATATCCGGCCGTGGATCGAGAAATTGTCTTCCCTGGTCAAGTCGGACTTGAATCCCGGACGCCATACCTTCGATACAGTCAATTACATGAATGTCGATGTCACGGAAACGGCGCCGGCCAGCCAGCGTCTGATGGAAGCCCACCGCGACTACATCGACGTCCAGTACGTCCTCGAAGGCGAAGAGAACATCGGCTGGCAGCCTTATGCCAGGCCGGCCCTGTCGTCGATGACAGCCGGGCCGACAGCGATGCCTGGTTCTACAATCCCGATGTCGCCGACGATACGGTCATTGCCATGACGCCGGGAACGTATGCCATTTTCACGCCGGCTGACGGCCATCGCTGCCTCTGCGCGCCTGACGGGCAGGGGAAGGCCATCAAGAAGGCCATCCTCAAGCTCCACGTCTAGAAGGGGGGATGAAGATGGAACTTATTCCGGCCGTCGCCAGGGCCCTTGAGGAACTGCGCCGTCAGCGGCCCCTCATTCACCATATCACCAATTTCGTCACCATGACTGACTGCGCCAATGCGACCCTGGCTATCGGCGCGTCGCCGACTATGACCAATGCCGTCGAGGAAGTCGCCGAAATGGCGGCTGCCGCCAGGGCCCTGGTCCTCAACCTGGGGACGCTCCAGGCGTGGACCCTGGAGGCCATGCTGGCAGCCGGTAAATCGGCCGCTGCCCACGGCGTGCCCATCGTCTTCGACCCCGTCGGCGCCGGCGGTACGACCTTCCGCACCCAGGCGGCCCTGCGCCTGCTGGATGAACTGCCTATGGCCGTCATCCGCGGCAACGCGTCGGAAATCACCTGCCTGGCAGCCCATAAGAGCGGCCAGGATTTCGGCGTCGACAGCCGTCTAGGCCCAGCCGACCCGGCCCTGGCTTCGTCCCTGGCCAGCCATCTCGGGACGACCGTCGCCATCACCGGCGCCGTCGATGTCCTTTCCGATGGCTGCCAGACGGCCGAAATCCGCAACGGCTGTCCCCTGCTGACCTATGTGACCGGTACGGGCTGCATGACGACGTCCCTCATCGCCTCCTTTGCCGCCGTGGCCGACCCGTTCACAGCCGCAGCCGGCGGCATCCTGGCCATGGGCATCGGCGGCGAGCTGGCCCTGGCAGGGGAGGGGAAGAATGGGCCGGGGACCTTTCACGCCCGTCTCTTCGATGCCTTTTATCAATTAAATGATGCTATCTTACAAAAATATGGAAAGGTTGTAGTACATCGTGAATAATACTGAACTCAAGAAAATGACAGTGACGGCGATTTTCATCGCCATCGGCGTCCTCCTGGCGCCTTTCGTATCCTTTCCCTTCGGCGGTGCCCGGGTCTTCCCGCTGCAACACCTCATCAATGTCCTCTTGTCGGTCCTCGTGGGCTGGCGCTATTCGACGGCCGGTGCTTTCTGCATTTCATCCATCCGCATTGCCATGGGCGTCGGTACCGTCCTGGCCTATCCCGGCAGCATGATCGGCGCCGCTTTATCCGGCGTTTTGTATAAAAAAACAAATTCCATCTGGGGTGCCGTCATCGGGGAAATCGTCGGGACCGGCCTTCTGGGCGGCCTCATCGCCTATCCTGTCGCCGCTTTCGTCCTCGATTCCAAAGTCGTCGCCTTATGGTTCTTCATCGTTGCCTTTTTGCCCAATACCTGTATTGGTGCGGCCTGTGGTGCTGTTTTATACAAAGTCCTGCCGATTCGGAAATTTGCCGAAGAATTGAGAAAATAATAATATCAACTTGTTTATTGACTTATAAGGTGCTGTATATTAAACTATAAATTGGTACTGAGTTTTATAGTTTGAGTTTCAAAAGTATCACCTTGTATTTTTTTGAGTAGGACGTGTTTACATGACAGAAAATATCCGCGCCAAGATTCTGGCCGAAGCCCTTCGTGAAATCAACCGCCATGGTTCCAATTTCCACATGGACGACTTAGCCCGTAATCTGCGCATCAGCAAGCGGACTTTATACGAAAATTTTTCGTCGAAACAGGAAATCATCGAACAGGCCATCGCCGATTTTACCGATAAGATCTATGCCTATCATCAGCGTATCGTCAGCGATCCGGCCATGACTTGCGAAGCCAAGCTCATCGCTTATTTCGACGTGCCCAGTGACAACTGGCAGGTCCTGTCCGTGCGGAAAACATCGGATCTCCTGGCAAAGATGCCCGGTACTTGTGAACGCTTGCAGTCCCGCTATAAAAAAGACTGGCTCCTTTTGGAACGGCTCCTCGATGAAGCTCAGGAGACAGGAGAATTCAAGCCCTTTGATAAGTTCCTGTTCTTGCGTATCCTGCATAGCGCAGCCGATGACATTATCGATTATTTTAATGATGTCAAACACGATTCCACCTTTAGTGACTATATGAAGCGCTGTATCAACGTCTTGCTTTATGGCATTAAAAATCAGGAATCGAAAGAAATAGGAGGAAAGTGAAGATGATACAAAAACGCAAACTTGCGACGATGAGCGTTACCGTACTCACCATCGCCGCGCTCTTAGCCGGCTGTGGGGCCAACCAAAGTGCGACTAAGGCTCCCGTTGCAGTCAACACGTACAAAGTCGTCGCCGCGGACACGCCGGTCAAGGCCGAGTACAGCGGTACCGTGACGGCAACAGACAAGGTGCCTGTCCGTCCCAAGATTTCCGGCCGTGTCGTAGAAAAATACGTCCAAGGCGGTCAGGAAGTCACGGAAGGGCAGCCGTTGTTCCGCCTCGACAGCCGGACCTATGACGCCGCCCTGGCCCAGGCCAAGGCTACCCAGGCCCAGTCCGAAGCCAATCTGGCCAATCAGCAGCTGAACCTGCGCCGTTACCAGACCCTGGCCAGCCAGGACGCCATCCCGCAGCAGACCGTCACCGACCAGGAAGCGGCTACGCAGCAGCAGCAGGCTGTCGTCGAAGCCAATGCAGCCCAGGTCGACGCTGCTCAGGATAACGTCGACGATACCATTGTCTATGCTCCGTTCAGCGGCAAATTGAACGTCGATGACGTACCTATCGGTACCTTTGCGACGGCCGGTTCGACGGCACTGGTCACCATTTCTTCGACCAATCCGGTCTATGTCGAATTCTCCATCAGTGAAGCCGAATACCTGCAGATGACCAAGCAGGCTGCGGACAACGCCGGCAGCTGGGGCGACCATCTCCTGCTCCGCTTGAGCGACGGCAGCATGTATCCTTATGAAGGCCATGTCACCCAGGTCAACCACGGCATGGATGGCAACTCTGGCTCGATCATCGTCAAGGCCGTCTTCGACAATCCGGATAATCTCCTCATCCAGCCTCTATGCGACGTCGTYCYGATACCCAGATCCACGCAATGCGCTGTCCG
>NZ_APHY01000021.1 GCF_000417505.1 Megasphaera sp. NM10 | reverse complement strand
CAGCAAGCCGGAACATCGCTATCAGGTCAAAGCCCATCGCTCACGGACATGACGACCCTTGGGTAGAGGTTACCTTTACCCGGACATATTATCAGGACAAGACGGATTCTTTCTATCATTACCTGTCAGATGAATGGCTGGGATTGGATAAGTCTACGCATATTGAGCCATTTTGCCGAGCTCGTTTAGTCACACGTTCTGCGGATGTCAGTTATCGTAAGTCCGTTGCGCTTACGCCCCCGGCCCGTTTGAGTGGGCAAAGTGTTTTACAGCCTATTCGTAAATTAGGGACGATTCCCAATCAGGCGGAGGTGATGCCAGCAGCGAAACCAGGGATTCACAAGGTGTATGTGGAAGCCGACGAGGACCATGTAGCGATGCAAAAAGGTCATGCGAAAGAGATGAAGCTGATCAATGTCTATGAAACGAAAGTGCCCGTCTGCCAAGGACGCCGAAAGCTCCTCGGACGGCGTACTTTTTCTGGATGGAAAGCTCTGTCCCCATAAAGCCTTGACCCAGCCAGATGCTGCTAGCAGTACGGAAGGACACGTAAGCCATATACTGTCTGACCGGCTGAGCTCCCGGTGTATGGGATGGAGTCTCCTCGGAGCCGAACAAATCGCCCGGATGCGCACCTATATAGCGAATGGCGGTAATCTGGAAGCCTATGCGCGGAAACAATTCACAGCACATAGACAGACGACGAAACCCGAAGTCAATCAAGAAATATTGAAGAAAGAATGGAGCCGTCGAAAACTGCCGTATTGTACATACATCCCTGACAAAGCAGCTCATATGCCAGGTCGTGAATCCACCTCGACAGGTGAATGGATGCGACTCATAGAAAATGGTGGTTATCAGCATGTTATGTAACACTTATACCGAGGTCCTTCTTCTCATTCATAAAAATTCCCACAATATGTTGACACCGTCCCCACCTCTTAGGTGGTGGATGAATGGCGAGCTTGTGGTATAATATTAATAGCAGTTAGAACTTCTGCGAGAACAAAAAAGTATTTTCAACCAACGGTCTTTGAGCCGTTTTCGGAGGAGCACTCCCCCTTGCCGCAGCACGACGCCATAGGCGAATCGCGACGGGTAGAAAAGAAGTGCAAAATGTGTATCTACTCAAGTAAGCAGAACTTCGATTTCGAGGGACTGTGTAAGGGGCTTTTGGACAGCCCTTTGAGAATAAGGATATCCTGACAGCTAACTCCTTTGGAATAGGCTGTCAGGCGTTAGTCCATGTATCAAACTTCTCAAGAATCTCTCGCTTCTATAAGCGGGAGAGGTTCAATATCCTGACACTTTCTAGCATTTGTTGCTCCGCCGCCAGATGTGCTGGGCTTCAGCAGCTTTGATCAGGTCTTCGCGCACATCGGGATGAGCGATGTTAATCAGCGCTTCGGCCCTTTGCCAAGTAGCCAGCCCAGACAGGTTGGCTACGCCGTATTCGGTGACCATGTACGGCGCCTGGGTCCGCGGCGTCGTGATGATGTCGCCGGCGGTGAACCTAGACAGGATATTGGAATGACGGATGCCCTGCTTATCGACCCGGCTCGACGGCATGGCCAGGAAGGCTTTGCCGTGGTCGGCTGCATAGGCACCGGTCACGAAGTCCAACTGGCCGCCAGTCCCGCTGATGTGCCGCGTACCGGCCGATTCGGAGCAGACCTGGCCGTAAAGGTCGGCGGCGATACAGCTGTTGATGGAAATGAAATCATCGAGCTGGCGGATGGTTTCCGGATTGTTGACGTAATGCATAGGCGCTGACAGGACATCCTGATTGTGGTCCAAAAATTCATAGAGTTCCTTCGAGCCCATACAAATGGAGAAGACGCCTTTCCCCCGCTGGAAAGGCTTTTTGTCGTTGGTAATCTTGCCTGCCTTATACAGGTTGAGATAGCCGTCGCTCATGAGCTCTGTATGCATGCCTAAGTCCTTCAAGTCCGATTCGGCAATGAGGATACCCAGGGCATTGGGCATGCCGCCGATACCGAGCTGCAGGGTAATGCCGTCGTGCAGGTAGGGGAAAATATTCTCGGCGATCTGCTTGTCGATGGCACTCGGTTCCCGATTCGGCGCCAGGCTGACCGCTTCCTGGCTTTCGACGATGGCCTGGACTTTCGAAACGTGGATGTGGTCGCTGCCCATGCCAAAGACGACGGGCATGTTGGGATTGACTTCGACGATGATCGTTTCCGCCGCGTCGAGCATTTCCTGGGTACAGCCATTGGTCAGGCCAAAGGAAAAATTCCCGTGCCTGTCCATGGGAGCTACGGTGATCATGGCGACGTTAACCGGCGCAAAGCCCCGCGTATAATAGGAGCCGCAGTCGCGGAACAGCATCGGCTCATGGTAGGCCCGGCCGGCATCGAGATATTTCCGGTCGATAGCGGAACAATGCCAGAGATTATACGTAAAGGTCTCGTTTTCCGGGTCGGCTTCCAAAATAGCTACAGGGTGGCAGGAAATGGCATTGCGGACCTTGATGTCCTTCAAATCCCCCTGGCGCCGGGCCAGGGCCTTGTCCAGGGCCGTCGGATAAGCACAGCTCATGCCATAATCGACCCAATCGCCATCCTTGACGACCTGCACGGCCTGGTCAGCCGTACAGCATTTCCCTTTATATTCCTGATATACGTCCATGACCGGTCACCTCACTGTCTGGCCGCAGCCATACCGGCGTCAAAGGCTTTTAAGTTGATGTCGACAAAGGCTGGTTTCACTGTTTTGGCAATGATGCTCTTCCAATCGATATCATGGAGGCCCAGGGCTTCGATGAGGGCGCCCAGGAGGACGACGTTGGCACTCTTGGGATTGCCCAGGTCGGTGGCGATTTTCGTCGCATCGAGGTCCCGGACGGGGACGTGTTTCTTCAGTTCTGCAATGATGCCCTGGGGATACTGGCAGGCGCCGGAAAGGACGGGCAGGGACGGGATCTGCGTCGTATTGACGACCATCTTGCCGCCTTTCTTGAGGAAGCGGGCATAGCGGGCGGCTTCCATTTCTTCAAAGGAAACGAGGATATCCGCTGAGCCTTCGCCGATGATGGGCGAATAGACTTTTTTGCCGAAACGGACCTGCGTGCTGACGCTGCCGCCGCGCTGGCTCATGCCGTGAACTTCGGACATCTTGACATCGTACCCGTGTTCGATAAGGCCGATGGTGAGGATCTTACTGGCTAATATCGTGCCCTGGCCGCCGACACCGACGAAGAGTACACTCGTTACATCTGACATATTATTTATCCCCCTTTCTGGAAATGGCCTGAACCGGGCAGACCTGCATACAGACCGTACAGCCGACGCAGTCGGCCTGGGCAATACTGGATTTCTTGTTTTCACTGTCATAGCGCAGGGCCGGGCAGCCGGTGGAAAGGCATTTCTTACAGCCAATGCACGTATCCCTATCGACGACGCAAGGCGTCTTGTCGAGGTTGAACTGGGCTTTATCTTCTTTCGAGAACTTCTTGAGGACGCAGGGCCACTTGGTGATGATGACCGACGGTTCCTCTTCGATGGCAAAGGCCCAGTCCAACGTTTCTTTCATGGCCTTCAGGTCCAGGGGATTGACGGTACGGACGTTCTTGATACCCAAGGCTTTGACGACCGTTTCGACATCGATGAGCGTCGCCGGTTCCCCTTTGATGTTGTAGCCCGTCCCGGGGTTGTCCTGATGGCCGGTCATGCCGGTAATGCGGTTGTCCAGGATGACGCAGATGGCGTTGGAGCCGTTGTAGGCCACTTCGGTCAGGGAGTTGATGCCCGTATGGAAGAACGTCGAATCGCCCATGCAGGCGACAACCCGCTTCTTCTGATCACTGAGCTGGAGGCCATGGCTGAAGCCGTGAGCAACGGAGAAAGCACTGCCCATACAGACGGCCAGGTCCTTGGCGTTGAGCGGCGCCGACCCGCCTAAGGCATAGCAGCCGATGTCGCCGATCATGACCGTATCTTTCCGCTTGCCCAGTTCATAGAAGAAACCGCGGTGCGGACAGCCGGCACAGAGATCAGGCGGTCTGGGAACGAAACAGGAATCGGAGACGTCCACGCCGTGCTGCTCTTTCTTGAGGACGCCGGCCGATACGATATTGGGGTTCAGCTCGTCGATCTTGGGGATGACATCCTTGCCGTGGCAGGGAATCCCGGCCTGGCGTATCTGTTCTTCCATGAAGGGATCCAGTTCTTCGATGACGTAGAGTTCGTCGACCTTATCGGCAAAGGCTTTGATTTTCTGCATCGGCAGGGGATAGGTAAATCCCAGCTTCAGATATGAAGCCTGGTCGCCCAAGACTTCTTTGGCATACATATAGGCTGCCCCAGCGGCGACGATGCCGATTTTCGTATCATGCATCTCTACTTCGTTGAAGGGACAGATTTCGGAATAACCTTTCAATTTTTCTTCCCGTTCTTCGACGACATAGCGGCGTTTCTTGGAAATGGCCGGTACGGCATCCATTTTTTCCCGCTGTTTCTGATAGAGGACGGGCGGCACTTCCTGGCGGTCCTGTTCTTCGACGAGACTCTTGGAATGGCAGACGCGGGTCGTCATGCGTATCATGACCGGGACGCCATAGGTTTCGCTGACTTTATAGGCTTCTTTGGTCATGTCGATACATTCCTGCGAATCCGACGGCTCGAACATGGCGATTTTGGCAAACTTGGCATAATTGCGGTTATCCTGTTCATTCTGGGATGAATGCATCCCCGGGTCGTCAGCTGAAACGAAGGCAAAGCCGCCGTTGATGCCTAAATAAGCAAAGGTGAACAGCGGGTCGGCTGCGACGTTGACGCCGACCATCTTCATGGCTGCAAAAGAGCGGACGCCGGACATAGAGGCGCCGATGGCCGCTTCCATGGCCACTTTTTCATTTGGTGCCCATTCGGCATACATATCATCATATTTCGCGACATTTTCCAAAATTTCCGTACTCGGTGTTCCCGGATAAGCCGAAGCAAAGGACACGCCGGCTTCATACAAGCCTCTGGCGATGGCTTCATCACCGGTCAATAACTTTTTCATACTCCATACCTCCTCCATCGTTCGATCGGTTCATTATCTATTCACTAATCTATATGTAATATCCATGCCAATTCATTCCATGAGGTATATAAGCCATTTTCCCGAAGAGGGCCTTCGACGATAGGCTCATTAGGTAAAATACTTTTTACCTTCTTTACATTTATTTCGTATTTCTTTATGATGGAAAGAGAAACGGAGGAGGAAAGAAAATGGATACCATCGCTTTTTTGATTGCTGACGAGTTGATGCAGCAGTCTGTCTATACGATACTGCACATTTATAAAGATAAACTGGAAGCCCATGACATCACGACGACAGTCACGATCATCGACTTCCCCCATCTCATCGACCAGGCCCGCGGCCTGATACGCCAGGGCGCCAAAGTCATCATCACCAACAGCGGTTCCCACCAGATACTGACCAAGGCCATCGACAACGTGCCGATTCTCTGCCTTTTCAGTTCGACCAACGACGCCTTATATACACTGCGCTCTATTGCTCCGAAATACAAGCAGATCCACTTGCTGCTCAATGAGAACTTCATGTTCAACAAAGATGCCTGTCCGGAAGAGCTTCGCAAAAAAATCGTCTTCTATCCCCGCTACAGCCTGGATAAGACGCACTTAGAGCTGTTAGCGCGGGTCCGTCAGCTTCCGGTCACGCCGGATACGGCCATCGTCGGCTGTCCCCTGCTGCCCCAGATTGCCTATCCCAGTCCCATGCCGATTTATTCCATCAGGCCCAGCGAATCGACGATGCTCTCCGTCCTGCTCTACGCCCAGGAGCTCCTGGTCTTTCAAAGGAAGGACAATAAGCAGCTGTCCATGATGTCGTCCATCTTATCCCACGTCACAGACGGCATCATCCTCTATGCCAAGGGCGGCGCCATTTCCCACATCAATGAACGGGCTGCGTCCTTCCTGGGGATTCCGGTGACGACGAAGAACATGCGCGACATCTTTCCCGACTGGACCGAAGGGTCGAGCCCGTCTTTCCACGAGACGATTCTCCAGCGGCCGCCGTATACGCTCATCGCCAATTCTGACTTTTTCCTCATGGACAGTAGGTCCCAATACATCCTGACTATCCGCGACGTGACGGAACTGCAGCGCCTGGAAAAGAATATCCGCTACAAACTCTCCAAGACGGGACTGACGGCGACGCACCATTTCGAGGACATCAAGACCGTCGACGAAGGCATGAAGCACGTCATCCGCCAGGCCGAAGTCATGGCCCGGTACAACGCGCCCATCCTCATCCAGGGCGAGAGCGGCACGGGGAAGGAACTCTTTGCCCAGAGCATCCACAATGCCAGCGACCGCCGTCACGGTCCTTTCGTGGCCATCAACTGCGCCGCCCTGCCGACAGACCTCCTGGAAAGCGAGCTCTTCGGCTATGTTGGCGGGTCCTTTACGGGCGCCCGCAAAGAAGGCAAGGCCGGCCTCTTTGAAATGGCCCACAACGGGACGATATTCCTCGATGAAATCAACAGCATGGCGCCGAGCATCCAGTCGAAGCTCCTGCGCGTCCTGGAAACGAAGCAGGTCATGCGCCTCGGTTCGGACTACGTCATCCCCCTGGATATCCGCATCATCTCGGCCAGCAATGCCGACATCATCGCCGCTGTCCAGGCCGGCAGCTTCCGGCGCGACCTGTTCTTCCGCATCAACACCCTGCGCCTGAGACCTGCCGCCGCTGAACGAACGGCCTGACGACATCCTCTACCTCTTCGCTTACTTCCTGGAAAATTTCACCCATCGCCGGCAGCCCCTCAAGGCGTCATTAAAAAAAAGCCTCATCCAGCATGACTGGTGGGGCAATATCCGCGAGCTGCACAGCGTCGCCTTGCGCTATTATATTTTTGGCGATACTCTGGACGATGACTACGATACCTTATTCGATATCCCGGACGAGGCCCAAAAGAACGCCCTGCTGGATACGGCGTCCCTCCAGCTGAACATGAAGAGCCTGGAAAAGACGATCCAGCAGATTCTCATTGAAGAACTGCAAGAAAAAGGCTATAGCCAGAAGGATATAGCCAAATTGCTCAACGTATCGCGGCAGACGATTTTCAATAAGATGAGGCCTTAGCCTTTACGGCCTCCAGCGGCGCCGGATGCGGCTGTTGGGGATGTTCAATTTTTGCCGGAACTTGGTCACCGTCCGTCGGGCTACGGAAATCTGGGCAGAGGCAAAATATTCGGCCAAGTCCTGGTCCGAATAGGGGTGGTCCTTATCTTCGCTTTCGACGAGATCCGCGATTTTCCGCATGATAGCTTTATCGGATACGCTGGCCCCATCTTCTTTATCGACGGCATAGGCCGTAGCCAAAAAGGACTGCAGTGGATATACCTGGCCTTCAAAGAGGACGTAGCGGTGGCGGCAGACGCGGCTGACCGTAGCCGTGCTGAGTTTCGTCTCCTCGGCGATGTCTTTCTGCCGAAAGGGCTGCAAGGGCTTATGGTACAAGAAATAGTCTTTCTGGTGGCTCATCAGGCAGGTCACGACTTGTTCGATGGAATGATGGCGATAGGCCAGGGCCGAGGCCAGGTCATTGAAATCACGGCGGGCTTTGCGGATATAGACCAGGGTCTCCTTGTCGCCCTGGGCGGCGTACTGGTCATACAAGTCATCGCGAAAATAGACATCCGGTATCTCTTCCAACGAGCGCAGGGCCAGCTGGCCTTTCTCGTCGCAATAAATCTCCACGTCCGGCCGGATATAGACTTCTTCCTGGGTAATCTGGCCGGCCGGCTGGAGGGACAGGGTCTTGAGGAAATCGCGGATAGCCTGCAGGCCCGCTTCAGACAGGGCCAGGGAAGCCTGGATTTTCTGCCATTTCCCCTGGAGGAAGTCTTCATAATGCTGCGCCAGCAGGGCTTCCGTCTTGGCAGGGGCCTTGCGGCTGCGCCGGGTCTGGATGAGCAGGGCTTCGCGCAGATCCCTGGCGGCAATGCCCGGCGGGTCAAAGGACTGGACGAGTTCCAGCCCTTTTTTCATGTCTTCCGGAGTGAGATGATAAGCCGTGCCCAGGGAAGCCAGGTCGCCCTGGAAAAAGCCCTTATCGTCGAGGGAGCCGATGACCAGGCCTGCCGCCATCAGCTGCGGCCTGGGCAGGGACTGGACGCGGAGCTGGGCCATGAGCCGGGCTTCCGCCGGGCTTCCAGGGAATCACTGCGGCTGCGGAGATTGTCGATGGCCTT
Organism: Megasphaera sp. NM10; assembly: GCF_000417505.1. Lineage (GTDB taxonomy): Bacteria > Bacillota > Negativicutes > Veillonellales > Megasphaeraceae > Megasphaera > Megasphaera intestinihominis. Next base: position 14,815 of record NZ_APHY01000021.1, on the reverse strand, counting down.
ATCGCCCTTATCGCCGGCCGGCCGGACATCGTGATAGCGGATATCCAGCAAGGGATTGTCCGTCACCTGTTCCTGCAAAAAATCGGCCAGATCCTGGGCGTTGAGGGCCAGCATATGGATGGTCAGGCGCTGGACCTGCAATATTTTCGCTTTCTGTTCGAGTTTCAACGATAAGTTCGACATGACACGCCTCTTTCACGTAAAGAATTATTTTTTCACCATAGCCTCTAAGATACGATGGGCTTCGTCCGGTTCGTGGTCTTTGATGATGCGGCTCACCGTATCATATCCCAGGGCCCCGATATAGCTGCGCCAAAGGCAGCCGAAGCCTGGAGGTGCTGCCGGCACGAGTCTTCCCGGACTTCCAGTCCTTCGACACAGGCCGTCTGGAAGATGCGCACTGACCGGATGAGGAGCTGCAGGCTTTCCAGCAGGCAGTCGGCGATGAGCGGTTCAAAGGCATTGAGTTCAAATTCGCCGTGAGCGGCGGCCATGGCAATGGCGCTGTCGTCAGCCATGACTTTCATGGCGCACTGCATGACCATTTCCGGGATGACCGGATTGACCTTGCCCGGCATGATGGAACTGCCCTGCTGACGGGCAGGCAGGCGGATTTCGCCGATGCCGCCATGAGGGCCGGAATTCATGAGGCGCAAGTCGTTGGCGATTTTCATGAGATTGACGGCCAAGGCCTTGAGCAGGCCCGACACTTCGACGAAGACGTCGTTGTTCTGGGTCAGGTCGACGGGATATTCTGCCGCGGCCAGGCCGATGCCCGTCAGCTGGCGCAGCTGTTCGATGACTTCGTAGCGGTACTGCCGCGACGCCGTATCGGCCGTGCCGATAGCCGTGCCGCCGAGGTTGACCATGCGCAGGCGTTCCTCGATTTTATAGAGGCGCCAGCGGTCACGGGACAGGGCCTGGGCATAGGCGCCGAACTCTTCGCCTGCCGTCATGGGGACGGCATCCATGAGCTCTGTCCGGCCCAGTTTATATGTCTTCTCATAGGCCTGTTCTTTGTGCTGGAAGGCTTCCTGCAAGTCGGCACAGGCCTTGCTCAGCTCCCGCAGCTGGCGGATGGCGGCAATGCGCAGGGCCGTCGGATAGACGTCGTTCGTCGACTGGCCGCGGTTGACGTCATCCAGGGGATGGATGACGTCGTATTGGCCCGGCTTTTTCCCCAATATGACCAAGGCGGCGTTGGCGATGACTTCGTTGACGTTCATGTTCGTCGACGTACCGGCGCCGCCCTGCAGGGCCTCGGTCACAAAAGCGTCGTCGTACTGACCGGCCAGGATGGCATCACAGGCAGCGGCAATGGCCTGGTAAATCCCGTCTTCGCGCACACCCAGGCGGGCGTAGGTCAGGGCGGCGGCCTTCTTGACCGTCACCATGGCATAGATGAGCGGCATAGCCGTCCGCTTGTGGCCTAAGGGGAAATTTTCCAAAGCCCTGGCCGTGTTGATACCGTACATCGCATTTTCCGGCAAATCCACTTCACCTAGTACATCGCGTTCGATACGCGTGTGTTCCATCCGAATCCCTCCCAAAGTAATCGCCCCTACAAACTACAAACTACAAACTACAAACTACAAACTACAAACTACAAACTATTTTACACCAGCGACTGCAAATACGGGAAGACGCTGAGGCTGCGTTTCAAGATGCCCTGCATATAGGCGATGGCGATGCCGTAATTGGTAATCGGCACCTGCTGGTCGGCAGCGCATTTCATGCGGTACTGGACTTCCCGCCCGTTGAGCATACAGCCGCCGCAGTGGATGACCAGGGCATAGCCCGATAAATCGTCGGGGAAATCGCGGCCGCTGGCGGTTTCGATGCGGATATCCTTCTGCGTATAGTTGCGCAGCCAGCGGGGAATCTTGACCGTGCCGATGTCGTCGCATTGGCGGTGGTGCGTACAGCCTTCAGCAATGAGGACCGTATCGCCGTCGTGCAGTTTTTCGATGGCCGTGACGCCGCGGACGGCCGTTTCCAGCAGGCCCTTGTGCCGGGCCATGAGGATGGAGAACGACGTCAGGCGCACATCCAGCGGCGTGTCGGCCGAGACTTTGGCAAAGACCTGGCTGTCCGTAATGACCAAGGCCGGTTTCTGGCCCAGGCAGTCCAAGGTATGGCGCAGTTCATATTCTTTGACGACGATGGCGGCGCTGTCGTTGTCGATGATTTCACGGATTGTCTGCTGCTGGGGCAGGATGAGGCGCCCTTTCGGCGCGGCCGTGTCGATGGGAACGACGAGGACGACGAAGTCGCCGCCCTGGATGAGGTCGCTGACGATGGGCGCGGCTGTCTCAACGGGCTTCAGGCGGGCCAGGCGTTCTTTCAGTTCATGGATGCCCTCCCCTTTCAGGGCACTGACGTAGATTTCATGGTCCTGCGCCTGTCCGGGCCGCTCCAGCAGATCGGCTTTATTATAGACGACGAGATAAGGCAGGTTCTTTTCCCGGATGAGATTCAGGACTTCGTCATCGGCCGGCGTCCGCCCTTCGGCAGCGTCGATGATGATGACGGCTATATCCGTCTTGTTGAGGACCTGTTTTGTCCGCCGCACCCGTTCTTCACCCAGGGCGCCGACGTCGTCGAAACCCGGCGTATCGATGATGACGACTGGCCCTAAGGGCAGGAGTTCCATGGCTTTATAGACCGGGTCCGTCGTCGTCCCTTTCGTCGCCGACACGATGGACAGGTCCTGGCCGGTCACGGCGTTGACGACGCTCGATTTGCCGGCATTGCGGCGGCCAAAGAAGCCGATATGGACCCGTTCGCCTGACGGCGTATCATTCATCCCCATAGATATCGCTCCTTTCCTAAACCTGGAGCAGCTTTTGAGCTAACTCCCGATAAATCTGGCTGACCGGCAGGTCCGGGTCGCCTTCGACGACGGTCATGCCTTTATTTTCATAATACTGGATTTCCTTGCTTCTGGGAATATCGGCTACGATGGGCAGGCCGTGTTCATCGGCAAAGGCCTTGACCAGTTCGTATTCATCATCGACATTGCGCCGGTTGAGGATGATGCCCTTGACCTGGGCATAGCCGCGGCTCTTGAAGTTTTCGACGGCCTTGATGATATTAGCCGCTGCGTAGAGGGCCATCTTTTCGCCGGACGTGACGATGAAGATTTCATCGGCATAGCCATCGCGGATGGGCGCAGAGAAGCCGCCGCAGACGACGTCGCCCAAGACGTCATATAAGACGACGTCAGGCTGGAGCTTCTGGAAGACTTCCTGTTCGTCCATGAGGTCGAAAGTGGCGATGATGCCCCGGCCGGCACAGCCCAGGCCCGGCGTAGGGCCGCCCGTTTCGATGCAGAAGACGCCGCCGAAGCCTTCCCGGCCGATATGGTCGAAATCCGGTCCTTCTGTATGTTCCCGATAGTAGTCCATGACCGGCGTGACGGGATGGCCGTGCAGGAGGTTCAGCGTCGAATCGGCCTTAGGGTCACAGCCGACTTGGACGACTTTTTTCCCCATCATGGACAGGGCGGCCGACACGTTGGCTGCCGTCGTCGACTTGCCGATGCCGCCTTTCCCATAAATTGCAAATTTTCTCATAAGACTTCCTCCTCACGTCAATTTATTTTTCAGCCATGCCGAAAAGGACGGCCCGACGAAGATGGGCATATCGGCGTGATAATGCCGTCCCGAATAGGCTTCATGGGGCATGGAAATGAATTTTTCTTTTTCATCCGGCAGCAGCCGGGCGTAAATCGGGTCGGCAATGACCCGGCGGGCTTTGCGGCATTCCTGACGGATGACATCTTCGACGCTGGCCACTTCGACCTGTTCCAGGAGCCACCGCGGCGCATCGGCAAGGGGGCAGAGCATGCGGACGTCGGAAATGCCCATTTCCTGCTGGAGCATAGCCTTCATCGACAAGAGGTAGACCGGTTCGCCGATGACCAGGACGTCACAGGGCGTATCGGCGTAGACCGGCTCCGTCTTCCAGGCGTTGAGGTCGGCCAGGGCATACTGGGCTTTGATGTACTTTTCCTGTCCCGTAAAGCCTGTGAGATACGACGAATCGCAGTTCCGCAAGGCTTCCAGCCAGTCAGCCGTCCCCTTTTCACCCATGGGGATGCCGACGACATAAGGGATGCCGTAGGTATCGCGCATGTACTGGGCCAGGTAGAAGGCCGTCGACGACAGGACAGCGTTGACGTCGGCATTGGCCGCTTCGGCCAACGTGTCCAGGGTATCGCCCATGGACCACGAACTCTGCAGGGTAAAGCCGGCATCGGTGACGATTTGCTTGAGCGTCGTCGCATTGCCGACGACGGAAAAGTCCAGCGGCGTCAGGCCCAGGAGATTGACCCGTTTCGCCGGTTTCTGCGGCTTGCGATGAGGCGCCTTCAAAAAGGTCTTGGCCAGCCAGATATAGGCGCCGCCGGCACCGGGCAGGTAACTGTGGATACCGTCGGTCCGGAAGCCCAGCGTCGGCAGGCCCGTCCGGGCCGCTACCAGGCGCTCGATGGCCTTGAAGTCCGTGCCGATGGCATTCGGCATGGGACTGCCGCCGATGGCGACAAAGCGGGGATGGGCCGCTTCTACGGCTTCGGCGATATTGTCGATGAGGCGCTGGTCATTGCCCTGGATGGTATCGATTTCATTGATGCCCGATACGTAGACCATGCTCGGCGTATCGTACCACCGCGGTTCATCGTGCGTATCGTATGTCGAATTACAGCCGTCAGCATCGTGCATGACGATGAGGCCGCCTAATTCAAAGAGCGACGATGCAATGCCGAACATGTCGACGGCATACGTCGATAAGACGCGTTGTGCTTGTTTCAACCATGACACCCCCATGCTTTTATTTGAATGATATCCCGCATCTTGGGATTTTCGGCGGCATTGGCCTGGCCGATCAAATCTAAAATCTTCAACAGGCCCGTATAGCCATAGAAACCGCCGTTTTCAACGAGATTGACGAAATACTTCGTATCCGTGAAATAGGCTGCCATCTGGCCGATGGCCAGGACTTTCCCGTACTTCTTACTGTCGTCACGCGGCAGGAGGCGGCGCTTGAAATGCGACGTCGAACGCAGGGACAGGTCCGGATACTGTTCCCGCAGGAACTGGAACGTTTCCTTTTCATCAGGCGACATTTCGTCGAGATAAATGGCGTAGACGTTGAAACCGTGGGTCAAGAGGAACGCAGCCAGTTCCAAGGGCCGCGGCGTCGCCGTATAGTCGATGGCGATGTGCGTATCACCGACTTGTTCCCGCAGGGTTTGGACTTTTTCTTCGATAGCCTGTTCATAGGCGTCGCAATCGGGCATGGTCAGGCCCAGGGCATCCGCCGCCTTTTGCAGGTTGCGGCGCATCCGGCCGTACTCATAGGCATAGGGCAGGTACAGGGCCTGCTGGTCCAGGCGCTTGCCCATATCCTGAGCTGCCGGACCGGCATTTTCCAGGAAGTAAATGTTGGCCACCGATTCACCCATGGCCTTATATTCTTCATAAGTCTGGCAGGCAGCGAAATCGTGGATAGCATAGCCTCCCTGGCGGAGCATAGCCGTCAATTCATTGTCTTCGTCGACGGGATAGTAATTGACGACATAATTGACGGCCTTCTGTTTCGGCAGGGGCTGGACAGCCCGCACGAGCTGGCGCCGGCCGAGGATGTCCGGCGTATAGCGCCGCTGCAGGGTCGGAATCATATAGCCGTCGATGAAATCGATGTCGGGATATTTCTGGCGCAGCGTCCCGTAGACGACGCGCAGGTCGATATTGAGGAAGTGCTGCATACAGCTGGTAAAGCCTTCGATGCACTTCGGCCGCTCGGGCATATCGTCGATGATATGGGAAATGCCGTCGATCATCATTTCTTCCAGGTTGCCCTTTATCAGGTTCTCGTTCGTCAAGGTGACGGTAGAGAAGCGGCCGGCCCCGTCCGGGACTTCATCAGCCGACAAGACGACGCCGTGAAGGCAGCAGGCGCAGCAAACGTAGACTTCGTGGCAGCCAGGGATGAGCATGGGCGAATGGGCAATGGTCCAATGGCCCCGGGCTGGCGAAGCATATTTCAGGCCGATGTGGAAAGGCTTGGGAAACGACGCCTGGCTGATGGCGACTTCGGCGCCGTCTGGTGTGACGTGATACCGCGGCACCTGGGGTGAATGAATTTCATTTTCGTAAATCATGCTCTCCCTCCTCCTTAGCAGATGCGCGGCAGCAGTTCACCGCCTGGCGGCGGCAGCAGCGTTTCCGCGCCGATTTCCGTACGCATGATGACCCGGCCGGGCTGGTCGGCTGTAACTTCGCCGATGATGGCCGCATCTTTCGAATATTTGCCCTGGCGCAGGGTGGCGACAATATCGCCGGCTACGGCTTTGGGCGCAAAGATGACCAGCCGGCCTTCGCAGGCCAGGTAAAGCGGTTCCAGGCCGAGCATGCCGCAGACGCCGCGGACGGCCGGGTCGACCGGGATGGCCTGGCTGTCCAAGTGGATGCCGACGTGGCTCTGGCCGGCGATTTCATAGAGGACCGTACCGACACCGCCGCGGGTCGCATCACGGATGACGTGGATGTCCTTGGTCGTATCCAGCATGGCTTCGACAGTCCCCCATAAAGGCGCGCAGTCGCTGGTCACATCGGCATCGATGCCGAACTGGTTGCGGGCCAGGAGGATCGTGCAGCCATGGCGGCCGACGTCGCCGCTGACGATGACAGCATCGCCGGGACGGGCCAGGGTCCCCGACGTATGGACGCCGTCTACGATCTGGCCGATACCCGTCGTCGTAATGAACAGGTGGTCGACCTGGCCTTTCCCGGCTACTTTCGTATCGCCGGCGACGATGCGCACACCGGCTTCAGCCGCCGTCTTGGCCATAGCCGCCGCATATTCTTCGACTTTAGCCAGGGGGAAGCCTTCTTCGATGACGAAGGCACACGACAGATATAAGGGCTTGGCACCCATGCAGGACAGGTCGTTGACGGTCCCGCAGATGCTCAGTTTGCCGATATTGCCGCCAGGAAATTCCGGCGGCGAGACGATGAAGCCGTCTGTCGTAAAAGCCAGGTTAGTCCCGCCGATGGGCAGGACAGCGGCGTCGTCCCCGGTGAACTGGGGATTGGAAAAATGAGCTTTAAAGACACGGTCGATGAGTTCGGCAGTCTGTTTGCCGCCGGCGCCGTGGGCTAAGGTAATGACATCACTCATGTAAATTGCCTCCATATAAATAATAAGCCGAGCAGGCCCCTTCGTGGGAAACCATGCAGGCCCCTACGGGATGTTCCGGCGTGCAGACCTTGCCAAAGAGCGGGCACTGGGGCGGCGTGCATTTCCCCTGCAGGATATCGCCGCAACGGCAGGCCGGATTGGCGCGCCCTTCCATAGCCGGCACGCCGTATTTCTTGCGGGCGTCACAGACTGCAAAGGCAGGCCGCAGCTGCAGGCCCGACTGGGGGATGACGCCTAAGCCGCGCCATTCCGAATCGCACGGTTCCATGACTTCTTTTATCAGGGCCTGAGCGGCCGGGCTGCCTTCAGCCTTGACGACACGGGGATAGCAGTTCTTGAAGAAGGGCTTCCCCTGAGGGAATTTGACCAGGATGACGGCAAAGGCCGTGAGCAGTTCTTTGGCCGTAAAGCCGGCGACGACGCCGGATACGCCTTCTTTCAGCATGGCTTCGCCAGAGCGGGTCCCCATGACGGCGTCGACGTGGCCGGGATAGAGGAAAGCGTCGGCGCTGTCCTTCATGGCTTCATAGGCCATGGGCATGGTCTTGTTAGCCGTGAGCAGGGAAAAATTCGTCATCCCGTCGGCGACGGCCTGCTTGACAGCCAGGCACGACGGCGGTGTCGTCGTTTCAAAGCCGACAGACAGGAAGACGACGTCTTCGTCCGGATGCGCCTTGGCATAATCATAGGCGTCGAGGGGCGAATAGACGATTTCCACATGACCTCCCTGACTGCGGGCATCGGCCAAGCTCATCGTACTGCCCGGTACGCGCACGAGGTCGCCAAAGGTGCAGATCGTAACGCCTTTTTCCAGGGCCAGCCAGATGGCCTGGTCGATATAACCGACAGGCGTGACGCAGACCGGGCAGCCCGGCCCGGAGATGACGTCGACCTGGGGCGGCAGGATCTGGCGGATGCCCTGGCGGAAGATTTCATGCGTATGGGTCCCGCATACTTCCATAATGCGGATTTTCGGCCCGTCATAACTGCGGATAATATCCAGGGCCGTCCGCTTCTTTGCTTCTGCCATCAGTTCAGGTCCTCCAGGATATCGTCTGTTTCGTCGGCATCATTATCGGTAATCTTGGCGATAGCCATGCCGGCGTGGACCATGACGTAATCGCCAGGATCGAGTTCGTCGATAAGAGCTGCCGATACTTCCCGTTTAGCACCGGAAGCATCGACGAGAGCCATTCCATTCTGTATTTTCATAACACGTGCCGGTAACCCTACACACATGATAATTCCTCCTTTATGTATAATCAATTAATTTCGTTCATCGAACAACGGGCAACCTCTCAGACCGCCTGCGGCGGCCAGCTCCCCTATCAGGGGAGCCTTGCGGGCCTACGAATACATGCACGACGTGTACACCATCAGTCCGGACGGGCAACCTCTCAGACCGCCTACGGCGGCCAGCTCCCCTATCAGGGGAGCCTTGCGACCTGCGACCTGCGGCCTGCGGGCCGCCTTCCAGGCGGCCCCTACGTATATGCGGCGTGAACGGCCTGTCCTAAGGCGATACCGCCGTCGTTGGGCGGGACCGTGCTGTGCTTGAGGACGGTGAAGCCAGGTGCTGCAGGGTCTGGTCGCAAAGGCGCAGGAGCAGGCGGTTCTGGAAGACGCCGCCGCTCAGGGCCACGGCGTGCAGTCCCGTTTCTTCCTGCACGGCCAGGCAGGCCCCGGCAATCATGGCGGCCAGGCCCCGATGAAATGCATAGGCCAGGCAGCCGGCCGCTTCTCCGGCCAGGCGGCCTTCCAGTATCTGCCGGACCAGGACACCCGTCGGCAGGAGCAGCCGCTCTTGGCCATGGATGGGCGCCATGGGCGTCACATCCGGTGCGGGACGGTCTTTTTCCCAGGCCTCAGCGGCAAACTGGAGGGCCATCGACGCCTGGCCTTCAAAGGTCGAAGCCCGGCAAATCCCCAAGATAGCGCTGATGCCGTCGAAGAGGCGGCCGGCACTGGTCGACAAGACGCTGTTGATCTGCTGGTCAGCCAGGAAGAACTGGGCCTGCCGTTCGGCTTCACTGCAAAGGTGCAGGGCTTCGATCATGGACGCCGCCTGGCTCCGGTCCTTCTGCAAGCTGTCGATGAGGCTGACGGCAATGCGCCAGCCCTCGCGGGCCGATGCGTCGCCGCCGCGCTGCCAGAAAGGCTGGATTGACGCAGACCGCTGAAAGCCATGGACGTCACTGACCAGGACTTCGCCGCCCCAAATCGTCCCGTCTGTCCCGTAGCCGGTACCGTCAAAGGCGATGCCGATGACCGGTTCTTCCCAGTCGTTTTCAGCCATGCAGGACAGGATATGGGCATAGTGATGCTGGACGGCGACGACGGGCAGGCCCAGTTCATGGGCTACGGCCGTCGTGTTATAGCGCGGGTGCAGGTCGCAGGCGACGACAGACGGCTTGGCTTCGAGGAGCGTCGTCATGCGCCGGATGGACTGGCGCAAGGCTTCGACAGTCCGTATATCGGCCATGTCGCCGATGTACGGCGAAGGATAGAACAGGTGATTGCGGCCGATGCAGAAACAGTTCTTCAATTCCCCACCGATAGCCAGGACATCCTTGCCGCTTCCCTTTCCATAAAAGAAAGGCAGCGGCGCATAGCCCCGAGAGCGGCGTATCATATAGGGCTTGCCGTCATACCAGTCCATGACCGAATCATCAGCCCGCAGGCGAATGCGGCGGTTGTGGCTCAGGATGAGGTCGCAGAGGCCGGACAGTTCCTGCCGCGCTTCGTCGTCATCGTGACAGATAGGCGCACCGGACTCATTGGCGCTGGTCATGACCAGTGCATCCGGTACGGCGAGGCCGTCGTCATAAGTAAAGAGCAGCAGATGGAGCGGCGTATAGGGCAGCATGACGCCGACAGACGGATTGCCCGGCGCAATGGACGGCGCCAGGGTCTGACTGCCTTTCTTGGGCAGTAAGATAATCGGCTTCTGATGGCCGTCGAGGACGTTTTCCGCCCCGTCGGGAATGATGCACTGCCGGCGCACGGCGTCGAGGTCCTTCATCATGACGGCAAAGGGCTTCACAGGCCGCCGCTTGCGCTGACGCAGGGTCTGGACAGCCTGTTCATTGCGGGCATCACAGCAGAGATGGAAGCCGCCGATGCCCTTGACGGCGATGATTTTTCCATCAATAATCGCCTGTCTGGCCGCAATGATGGCCAGACGGCGCCGTTCGGGCCGGTCCAGGAGATAGACTTCCGGACCGCAGTCGTTGCAGCAGACCGGCTGGGCATCGTAACGCCGCGTTTCGGCGTGGGTATATTCATATTCGCACTGGGGACACATGGGGAACTCGCCCATACTCGTCCGTTCGCGGTCGTAAGGCATGGCATCGAGGATGGTCAGCCGCGGGCCACAGGCCGTGCAGTTGATGAAGGGGTGGAGATAGCGGCGGTTGGTCTTATCGAAGAGCTCCGCTTTGCAGGCATCGCAGATAGCAATGTCCGGCGACACGAAGATATCGCCTTTTTCCCTGGCGCTCTCGACGATGGAAAAATTCTCGTACGGCGGCCGGTCTTCCGTCGTCGTGACGACTTTCAGGATAGCCGACCGTTCAGGCGCCTTGCTTTCCAAATCATCGTGGAAGGCCATCAGGCCGCCGGGGAACCTTGGGCCAGGATTTCCACATAAGAGCCCTTATTGCAGACCGTCCCGTGAATGGCATGAGCCGCCGCGATGCGGCTGACAAAGGGCCGGAAGCCGACGCCCTGGACGATGCCAAAGACACAAATCCGTTCCGTATGCATCTTATCCCCTCCCGGACACGGCAAAATGCGGAAAATCAACGTATTGGCCATGGAAGTTCGGCAAGGCCCGGCGGAAATAGGCATCGCCGAGGATGATGTCGAACTGGTCGTTGTCGGCCAGGCGGCGCAGGTCGTCTTCTTCACGGAGCCGGACGCAGTCCGTCCCCTGCGGCTCAGGGAGCCCCATGAACCACGAAGCCGTCGTCACGTAAGCGGCACCGGCTTCTTCGGCCATGGCGGCCATAGCCGAGGCAGCGACAGCCTGATGGATGATGAGGACGTTCTTGCCAGAAAAGAGATTGTCGTCAAAATCGACGACGGCATCGAGGCCGAAGTAATGGAGCTCATAAGGTGTCCCGAAGGTCTTCTGCAGATATTGAGCGGCCTTCAGGCCGGCCGGCGAAAGGACCAGATTGAGGGAGGCCTTGCCGGCCTTGCGGTAATCGTCGATTTCATCGAACAAGAGAATCTGCTGCCAGCCGTCTTCGACCAGGGACTGGCTGATCCATTCGATATCGCCAGGGTGCATCAGTTCCAGGGGAACAGCGCCGAGGACGCCGACTGTATCGGCTTCGGCCTGCTGCGACGAGTCGGCCAGGACCGGGAATAAGGCGTCGTAGGCCTTTTCGATGCCCTTGTCGTAGTAATCCATGCCCGTCGTATCGACTGTGACGACTGGGATGGACAGCTTCTTTTCAGCCATGTGCTTCAAGGCCTTATAGTCTGTGCCGATGACCGACGGGACCGGCGTCCCGACGATGGCGGCAAAGTCGGCATCAATCGTTTCGGCAGCCTGGCAGAGTTTATCGACCAGGCGGTCGTCGCGGCCGAGGATGGCGTCCATATCGCGCAGGCCGGCACTGAAGACGGCACTCTTTTTCCCACTGAACCAGCGCGGTTCATCGAAACCGCAGATGTTGCCGGCACAGCCGCCGGCATCGCAAATGACGACGATGCCGTTCAGTCCGTAGAGGACGGCCGCCGCGCCGGAGTCGTCCGGTGCAAAGGGTGAAATATATTTCCATAAACCTTTCATGGATGTTTCCTTTCCAACAAGGCCTGCTCCAGCCGCTGTAACAGCGAAATGACTCCGGCATAACCGAAGGGCTGGATATCTTCATCCCACGAGAGATGGGCGGCCTGTTCATGATAATATGCGGCATCTTTGCCGATGGTGACGTCGACAGGATGGTCCTGTCCCCGGTAATAGAGCATGGACGGCGACAAATTGGAGTATACCTGCGTATCCGGGCTCAGCTGGGCCAGGTGGCGCAGGTAGACGAAATCGTCCGGCCCCAGGTTGGCGTAGATTTCGCGGATGACGAAACCGTAGCGGGTCAGGGCCAGGGCCATTTCAAAGGCGTTGCCGTTCTGCATCTCGCCGATGGCCACGGTCGTGCCGCTGCATTTTTCCCGCACAGCCCGAACGACGGCCTGGGCCCGTTCATGCCAGGCACTGTCATCGATGGTCGTCCCCAGTACCTGAGCCAGGGCCTGATACTGTTTGTGGATCTGGGCGACCTGGTAGAGACGGGTCAGTTCGATGCTGGGAATACCCAGGCGCTTTTCCATATCCTGGGCAGCCAGGCGCGCTTCCGGATTGAGGATGATGTTGACGTTGGCCTGGGACATGGCCTTATAGGCGGCAAAGTCGGGACAGCGGGAAATCTCATTGATCTGATTAAAGCCGACGCCTCTCAGGATGTCGTACAACTCGCAATCGTCCTGCAAGGGCGCGAAATAGCCCAGGAGATTGACCGTCCGGCGGCGGCGCGGCTGTTTTTCCAGCAGCGAATAAATGGCCCGGCGGACGTCGACCATCGGCGGCTTGCGGCCTTCCCGGGTCAGAGCGTACATGTAGCAGGGCACGACGGGCAGGCCCGCTTCCTTTTCGGCTTTGCGGCAGACCCGTTCCATATCGGTCCCCAGAAGGGCGTCGACACAGGTCATGCAGATCATGACGACTGACGGCTTTTCAGCCAGGCTGTCGACGACTTCACAGACGGCCTGGGGGATTTTCTTCAGATGGCGGCCCGTGACGATGTCCGTTTCATCCATGATATAGAAGAAGAAACGGTCGCTGTACCCGCCCATTTCGCTGAGGATCGTCGTATTGCGGCCACAGCAGCCCGGTCCGACCAGGAGCATGACCGATCCGGGAATGGACAGGCCTGCCCGTTTGACGCCGAAGCCCTGGGCCCCAGGCGAGTTGAAGGCCAGAGCAGCCGGAGAATTATAGATGAGGTGCGTCGACGTGACGAGTTCAGCCGGGATATCATCGCGGCCGCGCGTCACCAGGTCCTGCACGGTGATAGCATAAGGTTTTCGTTCTGTCATAATCATTCCTTGTCTTGTAATAATTTTTGGGCCAAATCGAGGAAGATATGGCTGATAGGCAGGTCCGGATCGCCTTCGATGACGGTCTGGCCCAGATCTTCATAGCGGTTGATGTCGTCGCTGCGGGGAATGTCGCCGACGATGGAAAGGTGAGCCTTTTCGGCAAAGGCCCGGACCTTCGCTTCTTCGTCGGGGACGTTGCGGCGGTTGAGGAGGATACCCCGGACCTTGGCATAGCTGCGGTCGGCAAAATTGGCCACAGCCGTATTGATGTTGTTGGCTGCGTAGAGAGCCATTTTTTCGCCCGATGTGACGATGAGGACCTGTTCCGCATAGCCTTCGCGGATAGGCGCTGCAAAGCCGCCGCAGACGACGTCGCCCAGGACATCGTACAGGACGACGTCGGGCTCATATTTTTCAAAGAGGCCTAAATCTTCCAACAGAGAAAAAGTGGCGATAATGCCCCGGCCGGCACAGCCCAGGCCCGGCGTAGGACCGCCCGTTTCGATACAGAGGACACCGCCATAGCCGATGCGGGAAATATCCTCGATGGATTCTGGATCTTCGTCGTGTTCCCGCAGATAATTCATGACCGGCTGGACGGGATGGCCGCCGAGCAGATTGAACGTCGAATCGGCCTTAGGGTCACAGCCGATCTGGATGACTTTCTTGCCTAAATAGGCGAAGGCAGCGGCCAGATTACTGGTCATCGTCGATTTCCCGATGCCGCCTTTGCCGTAAATCGCAATTTTCAGCATACGCGCCTCCTACTGCGGCATAGGCGGGTAAATCGTCTTGGTGCTGACTTCCGGGAGCATCCCTAATTTCCCCGACAAAGCGCTGATGACGTCTTGCGGCGCATCGACGATGAGGCTGATGACGTTGATATCCTTATCCTTATAAGGGACCCCCATGCGGCCGACGACATACTGGCCATATTCATGCAGGATCTCATTTAATTTAGTCGATTCCTGGCGATTCCCTACGATAATACCGATTAAAGCGACTCTCGTTTCCATATTCGTACCTCCTAAAGAAAAAAGGGGCTGTCGCACGTGCGACGCCCCTTTTTGAGTTTTAAGTTTCCAGTTTGTAGTTTTTAGTGAAGGTCTTTGAATTGAAAGCCCTCATCTACAAACTATAATCAAAAGGGACCACGCATGATGGCAGAAGCCTCCGTGCGACAGTCCCTTCGGATAATTGTGCTTTCGCCTCATCTGCGCAGTCAAGTCTTTGCAGAGGAGCACGGTTGCTTCATAGATGAAGTTTTCCGTCAGGCAATCCTTACGGAGCACTTATTTACCCTATTATTATAACAGATTTAGTCTACTTTGGCGAATACTCACCTATTTTTTCCGCCCAAAAAAGCGCGGTACTTTTCATTGAACGTGGCCTTGTTCAATTCCTTTTCCCAGCAGGCGACGACGACCGTAGCCATGCAGTTGCCACAGACGTTGCAGATCGTGCGGATCATGTCGAGGAGGCGGTCGATGCCCAGGAGGAGTGG